>NZ_QUDF01000006.1:7810-314611 GCF_003477535.1 Eubacterium sp. AM05-23 | reverse complement strand
CAGAGCCTGATGGCATTGGAGGCCGATGGATGGGTTGGCTTGTCGACTTGGGCAGCTTTACTTGTCAGCAAAGGAAATGTGGACCGCAGCTGCAATGCCTGCGATTGTACTGACCGCATCACGAACCAGCGAGCTCAGTATCTAAAAAGTATTGGTATCAACTATGTTGGAAGATATATTACAGGTTATTGGGCCGTATCCATTTCAGAAATCAGTTTAATTCTGGAAGCTGGAATGAAGTTTGTTCCTATCTTTGAACGATCAGGTAATGATTTATCCGGAAACATGGATGTTACCGATGCAAGCTACTTTACCCATGAGCAGGGCCGACAGGACGCTTTATATGCTGCATCAACAGCTCAAGAGCTAGGACTTCCAGAGAATACAACGATTTACTTTGCAGTCGATTTTGATGCTTATGATTTTGAGGTAGACAGCAATATTCTCGAATATTTCAGAGCACTTTCAATATATTTACTCCACTACAATGTGGGAATTTATGGACCGCGTAATGTCTGCACTCGTGTTTCAAATGCAGGTTACGCCAAAACAAGCTACGTCGCAGATATGTCAACAGGCTTTTCAGGTAATATTGGTGTACGAATTCCAAGCAATTGGGCCTTTGACCAATTTTATGAAACAAGCTATGGTTCAGGTGACTCACAAATTAATATTGATAAAGTAATGGCTTCAGGACAGGATACCGGGGTTTCATCCCTTACTCTATCTAATGTCGCTAAAGGACTTTGTAATGAAATGCTTAGAATTCTTCACATTGATCCAAGTATTGGCTGGGATTGGAATCAGAAAACCACTATTCCAGGTCCGTTCATTGATATTGAATACAAGTTCGGCCTGAGTGGTTCATTTACGCCAATGGTAGACACCAGTACCATTCCTTCAAGTGATAAAGCCACAATTACTATTAATAACGGCGAATTTGAAAAAGGTGACATTACTACCGCAGAAAAAATTTTAGATACTTTAACAGCGACCGATAAAGCTATCATCAATGCTTCTGGAGGTATTCAAACATCCGTTGCTTTTGCGAACAGTATTAATCATGGTACGCTGACCATTTCATTTTCAACCGTTGATGGATTCCCAACATTTAATATTCAGGTAAAACAGTTAGTCTATAGTACATCCGTTGAAAACAGAAATGTTTATTTCGAAATTTCCTTTAAAATGAAAGGACAACCAGATTATCAACAGGATCTTGATAATATTGTTGCAAATCATAGAGCACTTTTATATACAGGTGGGCTTGTTTTAGCGATAGTACTACTGATAGCCGCTGTTCCAACGGGCGGTCTTACTGCATCTACTGGTGCAGCTTTAATGATTGCTGTCCTGCTGGCCATCAATACATATAATAACTAATAAATGTCTTATAGAAAGCTTTCTTTTAAAGGGGGCTTTCTTTTGGTATAATATAAAAAAAATAATGGAGGTCATCATGGAAGCGCTATACATAAATGAGCCGCACTACACCAAAGCGGATACTGAAGAACTTTTGAAAAAAAATACCCTGGGTTTATCCAAAGATATGACAAACATAAAAATCATAGGAGTGCTTATCGCCGGAATAGAAATAATCATTTTTCTTTTAAGCGGGTTTAAATTTGATCTGATTTCACTCATCGGCTTAGCTGCACTGAGCCTTGTAGTACTTATTGAGCTTTATGCTTGTAACTATGACCGCTTTATCTTTTGGATAACAAAGTTAAAGGGTTCCAGACTAAGAAAAGTGAATAACGTTAAAAACGATCCCCCTGTGTTTTTATTTTATGAAAACTACGCCGACTGTACTTATATGAAACATTTGGAATACAGTGAGCTGACCAATTTTAAAGAAGATGATCTTCATTTTGTCTTTTACTACAAAAATATCTATTTTGTACTCCAAAAGAATGCTTTCACAAAGGGAACACCGGAAAATTTCAGGGAATTTTTTCTGAGTAAAACGAGCAATGCGCTTTAAGACTGATCGTATAGACCTTTCTACTCCCATGCCAGCTCCCTGAGCACCTGCATATAAAGCGCCTTATCCCACCGCGGTTCCTCGTCAAACAGGCTGTACTCGCTGTGGCCGCCGGATTGCCGGTAGCCGCGGTAGCCGGCCTGAATTGCCATGCAGAACCGCTGGAGACAGGTAGTCTCAAGATAGTCGAGATCGCCGAAGCACACGCCCTCGAACTGCTCCTGCATAAAAGTCAGCAGCTCGTCATCTGAAACCAGGTCGTCACATTCGTTTTTATACAGGAAAAAAATATCCTGCAGCCGCTTGAGCGTTTCGACATAATTATCCTGCCAGATATACTGGGAGTCACAAAAAAGGTGGATGATTTTCTTAGTGACGCAGGGGCCAATCTCGACGCGCTGGTGTTTCTTAAGGCTTTCATTTCGGGCTTCCATCACTGCCAGCGCATCCTCGCTGGACAGGGCAAGGCCAAAGTGTTCGCTTTCCTCATTGCAGGCCAGCACTGCTTTTGTGTCCTCCACCAGCTGTACCTCAGCCGCTGTTTTCATAAGATCCATCATTTCCAGACACTTCCTTTCTCATGTAAAGTATCCTCTATTGTACGCGCATTTTCTGGAAATAAACAGTCTTGTAGTTAAAAATTTAATGGGGTATAATGGAGGTAGGGGAAGTGTTTACCCCAATACAAAAAGTTCCAGCCAAATTCTGGCTGGAACTTTTTTCATGTTTTGTTTAAAGATACCGCGATTCGCGACTGGTTAAGAGCTTTATAGAACTTAGCCTCATTTTGCATAAAGACGGACAAATACAGGATATCGATGATCACCAGCTGAACGATTCTGGACGCCATGGCTTCGGAATGGTACTTTTTATCATTGGTGGAGCTGGATAAAAACACATCGGATTTTTTGGCCAGGCTGGAATTGCTGAAGCTGGTCAGCGATATGATCTTTGCGCCGTTTTCCTTGGCCAGGGTGACTGCGTTCAGCACCTCCACACTTTCACCTGTATGAGAAACCACAAACAGAACGTCCTCTGAGGTCATATGTGAGCAGTGGATGTTCATCAGGTGTGAATCCTGAAAGCCGTTGACATTCAACCCGATTTTTCCAAACTTATGCAGCGCATCGATGGCGACGGCCGAAGACGCGCCGATTCCAAAAAATGTCACCCGCCTTGCATTAAGAATCATCTCCGCACATTGGTCAATATCCTTCTGGTCAATGGAATACTCAAGATCGCTGACTGCGGTATTGGTATGCTTAATTACCTTGCGCTTGATATCAGAGGTACTGTCGCCCTCCGCAATTTCTTCATTGATGGTCTCACTGGGACTGTCAATCAGTTCTTTTGCGAGATTAACCCGAAAAATCTGATAGGAATCATAATCCAGCTTTTTAAGAAACCGCATAACGGTTGTCTCGCTGGTGCTGCAATTATTGGCCAGCTCTGTAATAGACAAAAGAATGGTGGCGTCTGGATTATCCAGTATGTAGTCTGCAATGGTCTTCTGCGTTTTAGAGAGCAGATTGTACTTTGTTCGTATATCACTTAATAAAGAAGCCATAAGATTTCTCCCTTTTTCCTCTTTTTGAATTAATTATACTTCATAACTCTCTGAAAGTAAAACACTTTTTCGTTAATAATTTACGATACTTGTGTTGACATCGTCAAAAAATGATGTTATAATTCGTTTATAATTTACGAACGGTAAATATAAAACGTAAATTTAATACTATTTTCGTGAAAACAAATATTCAGAGGAGGCAAAGATTAAAAATGAAAGCAGTAAGAATGTATAAGCCTGGGGACTTGAGAGTTGAGGATGTCGAAAAACCGGAAATGATGGACGACGAAGCGATGGTAAAGGTTCGCGCTGTTGGTCTTTGCGGTTCAGATATTCCGAGAGCTCTGGTCTATGGCGCTCATGTTTCTCCGATCACCATCGGCCATGAATTTTCCGGCGAAATCGAAGCGGTTGGAAAAAATGTGAAAAACTTTAAGCCCGGGGACCGGGTTGTGGTTCCGCCGCTCATTCCATGCGGAAAATGCGAATGGTGCCAGAAGGGAATCTATTCTTTATGTGAGGATTATGATTACTATGGCTCCAGACGCGACGGCGCCCTTGCCGAATATGTATCCGTCAAGGAATCGAACCTGCTCAAGGTTCCGGAAGGCGTATCCTATGAGGACGCCGCGACCCTTGACCCGTGCGCAAATGCCTATCACGGACTCATGCGCGGCAACTTTAAAGAAGGCGACAGCGTCTGTGTCTGCGGCACTGGCCCCATTGGCTTATTCGCCGCGCAGTACGCAAAGCTCTGCGGCGCCTCTCAGGTCATTGCTGTTGACGTCTGGGATGAAAAGCTGGACATCGCCAAAAAAGTTGGCGCAGATGTGGTGATCAACTCTTTAAATGAAGATCCTGTGGAGGCGGTTAAAAAAGCCACTGACGGCAAAGGTGCAAATCTGGTCATTGATTTCTCCGGTGTTCCTGCAGCCCAGAAACAGTGTATTCTCATGGCCTCTAAAATGGGCCGGGTTGTCTTCCTCGGAATTTCTCATAAAGGCTTAGACTTAAGCGAAAAAGAAGTGGACACCATCATGAGAAGCCAGCTGAGCGTTATCGGTTCATGGAACTCCTTCACGAAGCCTTATCCCGGTGAAGACTGGACGGAATCCTTAAAAATGTTCGGCGAACGCGGAATGACCGCCAAAGATATCATCAGCCACCGCCTGCCTCTGGACGACTGCCCAGGTATCTTCGATAAAATCAAAGAGGGCGGCTTCTTCTACAACAAGGTGATGTTCTATCCCTGGGGACAGGAATAATCGAAAGGAACTTAGACATGCAGGCATTCGTACTTAATGAAAACAGAGAGCTCGAGGTTCGGGAGGTTCCCGAGCCTCAGGGAAATGACGGTAACATCATCGTCAAGGTAAAATCTGCTTCGATCTGCGGCACAGACATGCGGACTTTCCTAAAGGGAAATGACAAAATTGATGTGCCGCGTGTCCTGGGCCATGAGTGTGCCGGGGATATTGTCCATGCCGGCAAGCTTGCCCGGGAGCATGGTTATCAGGCAGGAGACCGTGTCACCATCGCCCCGGCCATCGGCTGCGGCGAGTGCTGGCCCTGCAAAACCGGCCACACCAATATGTGTGACCACCTGACCACTATCGGCTTCCAGTATGAGGGCGTTTTCGCGCCTTATCTGGAGGTTCCGGCCCAGGCCATCAGAATGAACAATGTCATCAAGCTGCCGGACAGCATCGAGTATGATGACGCCACCCTGATCGAACCGGCAGCCTGCGCCTTAAACGGCCAGCGCTACATGCACATCGAGCCCGGCGATTTCGTGGTCGTTTACGGCAGCGGCATGATTGGCTGTATCCATGCCGAGCTTGCTTTCCAGAAAGGGGCTGCAAAGGTCATTATTGTGGAACCTGTCGAAAAACGCGGAAAAATCGCCATGGAAAAGGTACCGGGGGTGATCTGGGTCAATCCCTTCACTCAGGATACGGTGGCAGAAGTTGAAAGAATCACAGAGGGACGCGGCGCCAACGTCGTCATCACTGCAACCTCCGTCCCCTCTGTGCACACCGAAGCGCAGATCATCGCCGCGAAAATGGGGCGTATCTCCCTGTTCGGCGGACTACCGGGCGAGAGCAAGGGCCACATCGACTCTAATCTGATCCATTACAAGGAGCTTCAGGTCTGCGGCGTGCACGCCACCACACCAGACTGCATGCGCGAGATCATGCAGCTCATGGCAGAGGGCAGGCTGGACGCCAAAAAATATATTGAGCGTTCCATTAAGCTGGAAAACATCATGGACGGCTTCACCGCAATCCGGGATGAAAACATCATGAAGGTTGTTGTTCATCCATAAACTAGAAACAGGAGATCATCTATGAACTACCCAAAAATATACCTGGCACTGGATAACTGCTTTGCCATCAAACGCTGGGTGGAGCCCGAAACCTGGGGGCCGCTCATTAAAGAGCTTGGCTTTGACTATGTCGAGGCCAGCTTTGACAACGAGGCCGACTTTTTCTACTCGCCCCAGTGGTACCTCGACGAATGGTTTGACCGCGTAAAGGCTGTGGAGGCCGCGCAGAATATCCGTGTCGCCAACTTTTTTACCGGCTACCAGACTTACCGGACTGCCGGACTGGCCCATCCAAATCCTAAAATGGCACGCCATATGCTGGAGGGCTGGGTAAAGCCCGCCATTGAAAGGCTGGGCGCACGGGGCTCCGGCATTGGCTTTTCCCTTCACGCTTATCCCGACAGCGTGCTTCAGGATCCAGACCTTTACAAAGAGGAAACGCGCAAGGTCTCAGCGATTCTATCCGAAATCGGCAAAATCGCAAAGGAAAACGGCCGTATTCCCGTATGTGTTGAGGCTATGTACGCACCGCACCAGACCCCCTGGACCATCGAGGGCACAAAAAACTTTCTCCGGGATATCTACAGCATTGACCATAACCCCGTCTATACCACGGTTGATCTGGGCCACATGGTCGGCCAGGTACGTTTCCGGAAGCCCTGCCGCGGCGAGATCCGCCAGAGCATTGAAGCCGCTGTAAAAGGCGAGACCTTCACCGAACCCTGGCTGGGCGGCGACACCACCTACGCAATCTGGGAGAAAGCCATCCAAAACAGAGACGCCGGCGACGCAGTCCTGAACGCCATTGAAGCCGATATGGCGCGCTACCCCCATCTTTTCTCCTTTGATCCGGCAGACTCTGACCCTTACGCCTGGCTTGAACAACTGGCCTGCTATTCCCCCATCATGCATATGCAGCAGACCAACGGCGTTACCTCCTCCCACGCGGCCTTTACAAGGGATAACAACACAGCGGGCATCATCGACGGCGCCCGGCTCTTAAGGGCTATCGCGAAATCCTATGAAGCGGAAGACGCCGCCATGCCGCCAAAGGCTGAGGCCATCTATCTGAGCTTTGAAATTTTCGCATCTAACGCTGAGCATCCAAGAGAAATCAAAAAGAAATTAAAGGAAACCTGCGCGTACTGGCGCCAGTTTATTCCAAAGGACGGCATGCCGCTCAATGAACTTATTGAGTTGCTGAAATAAAGATGACAAGACTGAATAAAGGAGTATAAAAATGAACAAACAAGAAATTTTAGGCCACATTGACCACACACTTTTAAAAGCATTCTCAACTTGGGACCAGATCAAGGCCCTCTGCGACGACGCGGTGGCTTATAAAACCGCTTCTGTCTGCATTCCCCCTTCCTTTGTGAAGAGAGCGAAAGAAACCTACGGCGATGCCCTGAATGTCTGCACCGTCATCGGTTTTCCTCTGGGTTATAACACCACTGCCGTCAAGGCCTTCGAAGTCAAGGAAGCCATCTTAGGCGGCGCCTCCGAGGTGGATATGGTCATCAACATCGGCGCTTTAAAGGACAAGGATTACGACTACGTCCAAAATGAAATTGCCGAGCTGAAAAAAGCAGCCGGCGACCACATCTTAAAAGTCATTGTTGAAACCTGCTACCTCACCGAAGAAGAAAAGGTTAAGGTCTGCGAGCTGGTCACAAACGCTGGCGCAGACTATATCAAAACCTCCACCGGCTTTGGAACAGGCGGCGCCACCATTGAGGATATCAACCTCTTTAAAGCGCATATCGGACCAGCTGTAAAAATGAAAGCCTCCGGCGGCGTGAAAACCGTAGACGATCTGGAAATATTTTTAGGCGCAGGCTGTGAGCGCATCGGCACCAGCTCAGCCATCGGACTTTTAAAGGAAAGCTAGGCCAGGTGAAAAAAATGTATGATCTTGTGATCATCGGCGCCGGTGTTACCGGCTGCTGCATAGCACGTGAAATATCAAAATATGAAATAAACGCATGCGTCATCGAAAAAGGGGACGATGTCGCTTCGGGAACCTCAAAGGCCAACACCGGTGTTATCCACACCGGCCTTGAGGCTGACCCGGGCTCCTTGATGGCAAAGTTATGCGTTGAAGGTAATCGATTAATGTGGGAGCTTTCTGAGGAGCTGGATTTTCCGGTAAAGAAAAACGGAAAATTCATTGTCTGTACCCATGAGGAAGACCTGCCAAAGCTTCAGGAGCAGCTGGATCACGCCGAGAAAAACGGCGTTCCGGGCTGCCGCATCGTCTCAAGGGATGAAGTGCTGCGGCTTGAACCTAACCTCACAGAGCGGACTGTCGCCGCGCTCTATGCGCCCACCGGCGGTGTGATCTGTCCCTTTAATCTCGCCATCGCCATGGGTGAAAACGCCAACGTCAACGGCGTGGCGTTCAAATTTGAAACCGAAGCCTATGACATTGTTAAGGGCGACGGCTTCTACACCATCAAAACCAGCCGCGGCGATATCCAGACAAAGGCCATCGCCAATGCTGCCGGCGTTTACGCCGATAAATTTCACAACATGGTCAGTGAAAAGAAAATTCACATCACTCCCAGAAAGGGCGAGTATATTTTCTTTGACAAATCACTCGGAACCATCTTCAACGCGACGGTAGTACCTCTGCCCGGAAAAATGGGTAAAGGCATCGCCGCTTCCCAGACTATCCACGGCAACTTCTTTGTAGGGCCAACCGCAGCCGACGTGGACGACAAGGAATCCTTCCAGACCACCCAGGAGGTGCTGGACTCACTGAAGGAAATCGCCGCTTCACCTGATTTTCTGCATAAAAATCCTCTGCCGCTGGGCAAGATTATCACCTCCTTTGTAGGCCTGCGGGCACACGAGGACCACCACGAATTCATTGTCGAGGAGGTGGCCGACGCTGAAAACTTCTTTGACGCCGCCGGTATCGAATCGCCGGGTCTCACCAGCTCACCGGCCATTGGCGTCATGCTCTCCGGGATCATCGCGGAGAAAATGCAGCTTAAAAAGAAAACAAACTTCATCGCCAGACGCAAGGGTGTCCTGAAATTTGACAGCCTGTCCAACGAAGAAAAAATGGCGCTCATCAAGGAAAAACCCGAATACGGCAATATTGTCTGCCGCTGTGAGATGGTCACCGAGGGCGAAATCATGGACGCCATCAACCGTCCCATCGGCGCAAAATCCATGGATTCTGTCAAGCGCAGAACCCGGGCTGGTATGGGCCGCTGCCAGGCAGGCTTCTGTACGCCGCGCACCATGGAGATTCTCTCCAGAGAGCTGGGCGTTAAAATGACAGATATCACCAAAAAGGGCGGCGCATCGCAGCTTCTGATCGGCTGTGACAAAGAAATCGGACAGAAATGAGAGGTTGATTATGAAGTCTTATGAAATAGTCATCATCGGCGGAGGGCCGGCAGGACTTGCGGCCGCCATTTCCGCCAAAAAAGAAGGCGCCGGCGATATCTTAATTGTGGAACGTGACAAACGGCTCGGCGGCATTTTAAACCAGTGTATTCACAATGGCTTTGGCCTTCACACCTTTAAGGAAGAGCTGACCGGCCCCGAGTACGCCCAGCGTTTTATTGACGATGTTACCCGTCTGGGGATTGAGTACAAACTGAACACTATGGTGGTAGACATCACCGAGGATAAGGTGCTCACCATCATGAACAGCACTGACGGCCTGATTAAACTTAAGGCAGAAGCCATTGTGCTGGCTATGGGCTGCCGGGAACGCCCCAGAGGCGCGCTCAACATACCGGGCTTTCGACCAGCTGGCATTTACAGCGCCGGCACTGCCCAGCGCTTTGTCAACATCGAGGGCTTTATGCCCGGCCGCGAAATCGTTATTCTGGGCTCTGGAGATATTGGCCTCATCATGGCGAGACGCCTGACCCTGGAGGGGGCAAAGGTAAAGGTCGTGGCAGAGATCATGCCTTATTCCGGCGGCCTTAAGCGCAACATCGTCCAATGCCTGGACGATTACGGCATTCCGCTCAGACTGAGCCACACAGTCGTAAATATCAAAGGGCAGGAACGGGTGGAGGGTGTCACCATTGCCCAGGTGGACGAAAATATGAAACCTGTTCCCGGAACTGAGGAGGAATACAGCTGTGACACGCTCCTGCTGTCAGTCGGTCTCATTCCTGAAAATGAGCTCTCCAGTCAAATGGGTGTAGACCTTGACCAAAAAACAAACGGCCCGGTGGTCAACGAAAGCTTTGAGACCAATGTGGAAGGTGTTTTTGCCTGCGGCAACGTGCTCCATGTCCACGATCTGGTCGACTATGTTTCTGAGGAAGCTGCCTGCGCGGGAAAATGCGCGGCGGAATATGTCCGGAAGCAGTTAAAAGCAGAGGCAGGGCCGGTCATTGAGCTGGCCACAGGGGAAGGTATCAGCTACACAGTGCCCAGAACCATTGGCCTGAGCCGTATGAGCGAAACCCTTAAAGTCCGCTTCCGTGTCAGCGGCGTCTACGAAAACAGTTATATTTCCGTTTACTTTGATGACAAACGCGTCAAGCACCGGAAAAAGAGAATTGTCACCCCAGGGGAAATGGAAGAAATTGAACTCACCAGGCAGGATCTCCAGGCTGAACCGGACTTAAAACAGATTCTGATTAAAATCGAGGAGGCCTAAGCATATGGAAAAACAAATTACCTGTATCGGATGCCCGCTCGGCTGCGCTGTCACCATCACCATGGAGCAGGGGGAAATTACCAGCGTCACCGGACACACCTGCAGCCGCGGCGAAAAGTATGCGCGTAAAGAGGTTACACAACCCACACGGATCGTTACCTCCATTGTCAAAGTCAATGAAGGGGATATCCAGATGGTATCGGTCAAGACAGAATCCGACATACCAAAGGATAAAATATTTGACTGCATGGAGGCGATCCGAAAAATCGTTGTAACCGCACCTGTGAAAATTGGGGATATTATTGTACCGGATGTCTGCGGCACCGGCGTCAATGTTATTGCAACCAAAAACATCGACAAAAAAGCTTGCTAGCATAAAACATAATTGATCGGGAAAATTTAAATTAATTTAAAATAAGGGGTAAAATCATGAAAGAAAAAAAATATGTAGTAGGTATCGACTTAGGAACAACCAGCGCGAGAACGGTTGTGTTTGACTTTGACGGCAATGAAATCGGCTCAGGCCAGATCATGAATCCGCTGACTTATCCGGCTCCCGGACGCCAGGAATGTGACGGCGACGAGCTCATCAAGCATTTATACCGCACCACCCGCCTTGCCATTGACAACAGCGGCGTTGACCCTGAAGAAATCGCGGCCATCAGTACAGACGTGTTCCGCTGTACCGTGGCTCTGCGCGACGAAAACGGCGGCTTTACCATGCCCATCATTATCTGGCAGGATATGCGAAGCGCGGAAATGATCCCTGAAGTTGAGCGCAAGCTTGTGGCAGCAGGCTTATCTGCCGACGAGCTGTACGACCGCTGCGGTATGCCGCTGGGCGGCGTCAATCCCCAGAGCAATCTCCAGTGGATTCTGAAAAACATGCCGGAAGCCTATGAAAAGGCCGCCACTATCCACACCATGATGGGCCTTGTCACTAAGGCTTACGGTGCTGATGATTATTACGATGACATCAACGATACGCCGTGGGTACAGCTCAACGGTCCAGACTTCCAGTATGACCCGCAGATCTGCGCAGCGCTTGGTATTGATATCAATAAAATGGCGCCGCTGCGGCAGCCAGGCACCATCATCGGCAAGGTAACCGCTGAGGTTTCCGCGAGAACCGGTCTGGCAGAGGGCACTCCCATTGTCATGGGTACCGGCGACCAGCAGTCCGGCTGCCTGGGCTGCGGCTGCGTGCGTGAAGGCGTCGGCTATGCCTGCGGCGGTACTGCCGGTATCGTAGCCGGCAAGTCCTTTAATCTGCTGCGCGACCCATCCAGAAGATGCTATGTTTTAGGCACACCCGACGGCGCATGGGTTATGGAAGGGGTTGCCAATGCCTCCGGCTCTGCCTTCAAATGGTTTAAAGAACAGTTCTGCGACGTTGAACAGCTCGCCGCAGAATCCCTCGACATCAGCGTCTATGACTTTCTGACCTCTGTGGCCACCAAATCGAACCCTGGGGCAAACGGCCTGTTCTTCCTGCCTTACTTTGCCGGTGCGGTTACACCAAACCAGAACCCCAACGCCCGAGGCACCTATATCGGTATGACCGTCGGACACACCAAGGAAGACTTTATCCGCGCCACCATGGAAGGGGTAAACTATGATATCCGCGATATGCTGGACGCCATGGTCTCCGGCGGCGCTCCGGACTTTGACATGGTCCGCCTGACTGGCGGTATCTTCCGCTCAGAGCTCTGGTGCCAGATGCAGGCCGATATCTTCAACCGCTCCTGCGAGGTTGTCGCCGTAGAAGAAGCTACAGCCCTCGGCTGTGCCATGGTCGCCGCTGTCGGCGTAGGCATCTACAAGGACTTTGAGGAAGCCGAAAAGCACATGGTAAAAATCCGCAGACGCTATGAGCCAAATCCGGAAAATGTAAAACGCTACGAGGACGCCTTCCGTACCTGGCAGCAGGTTTACAAATCCCTGTCTACCGGCGCCTTTGACCAGGTGGTAGCCTTCCAGGATAAATACCGCTAAACCCTCCCTGACAATATTGATCAAACTTATCTCCTGTCTTTTAAGAGCAGCCACCCAGCTGCTCTTATTTATTTCTCAGGTCTTATTAAGCGCCACAGCAATACGGGACTTGTTCATCTCTTCAAAATAAACATCCTCATTCTGCATAAAGGTCGCAATATAAAGAATATCAATGATGGTCAGCTGCACAATACGCGACGCCATGGCCTCAGAATGATATTTTTTATCATTGGTCGAGCTCAGCAGGTAAAGATCTGACATTTTGGCCAGGCTCGAATTGGCATAGCTGGTCAGGCTGATAATTTTACTGCCGTTTTTCCGGGCAATGGACACCGCATTTAACACCTCCTGGCTCTCCCCAGTGTGAGAAACCGCTATGAAAAGATCATCCGGCGTCGAATGCGCGCAGATAATATTCATCTGGTGCGGGTCGGGATGGCTGCACACATTGATGCCGATATTGCCGAATTTGTGGAGCGCATCCTGAGAAATGGACGCGGACGCGCCCACGCCAAAAAAGAGAACCCGCTTCGACGCTGCGAGAAACTCAAGAAACTCGGCAATGGTGTCTTCACTCAGGGTCTGCTCCAGGTCATTGATGGCTGTTACATTATGCTTGATGACCTTTTTCTTAATGGTCGCCAGGCCATCCTCCTCACTCAGCTCTTCATTAAGGGTTTCTCCAGGCTTTTCTGTCAATTCCTTTGCCAGGTTAATACGAAAAACCTGATAGGAATCGTATTCCAGCTTTTTAAGCAGCCGCATGACCGTTGTCTCGCTGGTATCACCTTTCCCGGCCAATTCTGTAATTGACAGCAAAGTCACCTTCTCTGGTTCACACAGGATATAATCCGCTAAGCGCTTCTGTGCCTTTGAAAAGGTATTGTATTTTATTCTAATATCTGATAAAAGAGATTTCAAAGTACCCTTTACCTCCATTCTATATTTTATTTATCTTTTTATTATTTTTATAAGATTGATTATACTTTATAATTTTGCTTTTGTAAAACACTTAAAAACGCAAAAAATTAATTAACAGAAAATTTTTTACGCTTTTTGTTGACAACCTCAAAAAATCATGCTAGAATAAGTTCAAAATTTACGGTTAATAATTTACTTTAGTAAATAATAAACCGTAAATAATTCAAGCAAACATTTTCATTTAAGGAGGATTATGATGAAAGCAGTACGTATGTATAAACCCGGAGATTTAAGAGTTGAAGATGTTCCAAAACCAGAGATGATGCCCGATGAAGCCATGGTTAAGGTGAAGGCAGTCGGCCTCTGCGGATCCGATATTCCGAGAGCGCTGGTTTATGGGGCGCATGTTTCTCCAATCACCATCGGCCATGAGTTTTCTGGTGAAATCGAAGCCGTTGGTTCAGAGGTCAAGAATTTCAAACCGGGTGACCGCGTTGTGGTTCCGCCGCTTATTCCATGCGGTGAATGCGAATGGTGCCAGAAGGGGATTTACTCCTTATGCGAAGATTATGACTACTATGGTTCAAGACGTGACGGCGCGCTGGCCGAATACGTATCTGTTAAAGAATCCAACCTTTTAAAGGTTCCAGACAAGGTTTCCTTTGAAGACGCCGCAACCCTCGACCCCTGCGCAAACGCATATCACGGCCTGATGCGCGGTAACTTTAAAGAAGGCGACAGTGTCTGTGTTGTTGGAACAGGCCCGATCGGTTTATTTGCAGCACAGTATGCCAAATTATACGGCGCTTCCAAGGTTATCGCAGTGGATGTCTGGGATGAAAAGCTGGAAATCGCCAAAATGGTGGGCGCAGACGTGGTCATCAACTCCACCAAGGAGGATGCTGTCGAAGCGGTTCACCAGGCAACGGATGGTAAAGGGGCAAACATCGTCATTGACTTTTCCGGCGCTCCGATCGCGCAGAAGCAGTGTATCCTAATGGCCAGCAAAATGGGCCGCGTCGTTTTCCTGGGTATTTCTCACAAGGGCCTGGATTTAAGCGAAAAAGAAGTGGATACCATCATGAGAAGCCAGCTGAGCGTTGTCGGTTCATGGAACTCCTTCACTAAACCATATCCCGGTGAAGACTGGACAGAATCCTTAAAAGGCTTTGATGAAAAAGGCATGACCGCCAAAGATATCATCAGCCATCGCCTGCCGCTGGACGATGCGCCAGCTGTGCTCGGTGAAATTGCCAAGGGAGGCTACTTCTACAATAAAGTTATGTTCTATCCCGACGGTTATGACGGGGATTTTGATACGGTTTAATACAATCTGTTTTTAAAATAAATCTATAGGGAATTTAAGAGGAGAATAATTATGTACGAAGCTCAATATTTTATGGGAGTTGACACCGGAACACAGAGTGTGCGTGTCGTTGTTGCAGATATCAGCGGGAATATCGTCGCCAGTGACGAGCAGGTTTATGAAACCTATTATCCACAGCCTGGCTGGGCAGAACAAAAGCCCGCGGACTGGTGGAGCTGTTTTAACAAAGCGGTTGAAAATGTTACAAAAAGCTTATCAATGGGGATCCGCTACAGCATTAAATCCATCAGCGTCTGCTCAACCTCATCCACTGTTTTAGCCGTCGACGAACAGGGGAATCCAATGATGGACGCCATCATGTGGATGGATACCCGAGCGGTTAAGGAAATGGAAAAAATCAACGCCACTGCCGATCCGGTTCTGGAATACTGCGGCGGGGAAGACTCCGTTGAGTGGATGATCCCAAAAACACTCTGGATCAAAAACAATAAACCTGAAATTTACAAGGACAGCTACAAAATCATCGAACAGCTGGACTGGATGAACTATCAGCTGTGCGGCACCTTTGCCACCTCCATCTGTCAGGCAGCCTGCAAATGGAACTATGTATCCTGCGAGGGCGGCTGGAACAGCGCGTTTTTCAAAAAGATCGGCCTGGACGATTACGAAGAAAAGCTTGTCACAGATGTCAGACGTCTCGGCGAAGAACTGGGGAAAATTGACCCGGCCTTTGCGGAAAAATATGACTTAAACCCGGATATGATGGTTGTGCAGGGGGGCATCGACGCCCACATCGGTATGCTTGGTCTTGGCGTTGCAAGACCGGGCAAAATGGCGATGATCATGGGCACCAGCTTTGTACAGCTCGCCTTTGCCAATGCCGATGAAAAACTAAAGCTTGAAGGTATCTGGGGGCCTTACAATGAACCGGTTGTACCAAACGCGTGGCTTCTGGAGGGCGGCCAGATTTCTGCCGGCTCCATTGTCAAATGGTTCATGCGTGAGTTTGACCTGAACAAAATGGAAAACCCCTATGCCTACATGAATGAACAGGTCGAAAAAATCGCGCCCGGTTCTGACGGCTTAGTGGCTCTGGATTTCTTCCAGGGGAACCGTACACCATACAAAGATCCAAACGCAAAGGGCGTCATCTACGGCCTCACCTTAAGCCACACCAAAGCGCACATCTACCGCGCTTTACTGGAATCCGTTGCCCTGGGCACAAAAAACATCATCGACAACTTTGAAAAACAGGGCTGCCCGGTCGATATGGTCGTCGGCTGCGGCGGGGTCACAAAGGACGCCACCTGGATGCAGATCATCGCAGACGCTACCGGAAAACCCATCATCGTTACCGTTGACCCAAGCGCCGGCGCACTGGGCTGTACCATCGTCGCCGCTGTCGGCGCAAAAGCCTACCCAGACTTTGAGCAGGCCACCAAAGGGATGGTCAAGGAAGCCTACACTGTTACCCCGAACCCGGACGTATACGATGATTACCAGAAGGTATTCGATACCTATGTTGAATTATATGAAGAACTAAAAGGCACCATGTCTAAAGAAAGATAGAGGAATTGACAAAATGAACAATCAGGAAATTTTAAGCCACATTGACCATACCTTATTAAAACCCTTTTCCACCTGGGAACAGATCGCAGAAATCTGCAATGACGCCATTGAAAACAAGACTGCGTCTGTCTGTATCCCTCCCTCCTTTGTAAAACCTGTTAAAGAAGCCTACGGCGATAAGCTGACCATCTGCACCGTTATCGGCTTCCCTCTTGGCTACAATACCACTGCCACCAAGGTTTTTGAAGCAAAAGAAGCCGTAAAAGAAGGCGCGGCTGAGATCGATATGGTCATCAACATCGGCGCTTTAAAGGACGGCAAATATGACCTTGTCCAGAATGAAATCGCAGAGATCAAAAAAGCAGTGGGGGATAACATCCTGAAAGTGATCGTTGAAACCTGCTTCCTGACCGAGGAAGAAAAAATTAAGATCTGCGAGCTCGTCACCGCCGCTGGAGCAGATTTCATCAAAACTTCTACCGGTTTCGGCACCGCTGGCGCCACCAGAGAGGATATCCGCCTGTTTAAAGAACACATTGGCCCAAAGGTTAAGATGAAAGCCGCGGGCGGCGTGAAAACCAAAGAAGACCTGATCGACTTCCTGGAGCTCGGCTGTGAGCGTATCGGTACCAGCTCTGCTGTCTCCATGCTCAAGGGTGGGGAAGCTCAGGGGTATTAAAAAAACAAACCCAATCTGCAGGAACAGCCTGCAGGTTGGGTTTTCTTTTATTTAGAACATTTTATGGCTCCGCTTTCTGATAAAGACTGCTGCCGCATCCAGTAAAACCAACAGTCCAAAAATAACAGACCATGGATCAAACAGCCTCAAACTCAGGCTCAGGGGCTGCGTGAGGAAGAAAAGCGTTAATAATACAAGGGATATCAAGGTGGTAGTCCAGCGGATTACCTTATTCTTCTTTAAAGATGTCATCATCAAGAGCATTGCTCCCATAACGGCCAGCAAGTTAAAGACGGATATCTCTCTGCTGCCCAGAATCGCCGCATTGCTGCTATTCCCGACAATATGACTGAGCAGGCTTTCACCTTCGCCACTGATCCAGCGCTCCACAGTGCTTTTCTGCGTTTTTCTTCCAGGCTTTCCACTTATTTTAGAAGCAGAGGCAGCACTCTGACCACTATCCCTTATGCCAGTATTTGGCGCAATACTGCTGGCTTTAGCCGTGCGCGGCAGGATTTTGTCAGCTTCCTTCTGGATCTTATCCAGTACGCTGCCCTCTGCATTCGTGTCTGGTATATCCAAACTTGGCGGATCAATTGAAGGCCCTGATGCATCGGGATTTTCTGGTTTATCAGGCTCCGCCAGGTTATCAGGCTCAGGCGGCAGTGCCGTATCCTTTGCGAACTCGACCTGTACCGTCTGTGTCTGTGTTATGTTCGTAAGTGTGACACTGCTTTTATCCAGTAAATCTTTGCGCTCAGCATTGTTGACGAACACCCTGGCAGTATGCCAGTCCTCAGCCGGTTTCCAGCTGACGGAATAATCTCCATGCTCTGGAACGCTGCTGTTTCCTGCGCTGATGGTTCCATTACCAGCAATAATCCCTGTGATAACCGGCCATGCTTTTGATGGCGTTTCATCTGTATCTTTTTTGAAAATAACCTCAACATGATGGTCAGTGTCAATCTTTTCAAACTTCACACTGCCTTTATTTTCCGGATTTTTAATCGGAGTATTGTCAACCTTCACACTTTCCACATGCCATCCTCTGTCTGCTTCCCAGAACACTTCATAGGTTGCACCCGTTTCGACTGTTTCTGTACCGTTAACCTGCCCCTGTCCATTTTTAGAAACCGTTATGCAGTGCTGTACTCCCGGAGTTGGCGGTATGGGCTGACAGACTACCTGCACACGGTGGTTTGCGGTAATATTTTCAAAGGTGACGCTTCCGGCAGACTTCAAGTCATCACGAACAACATTATCAATAATCACTGTTGTGATATAGGCATTGCTGCCCGGTTTCCAGCTGATGGTAACTGTTTCATTTTCGTCTACAATCCGGCTGCTGTCAATGATGCTTCCAATACCGCCGACGATTTCGGTGGTGATAGTATAGGTTTTGGCCGGCTCATCAGGCTTTTCCGGTTCATCAGGAGAGCCGGTCTTTCCGAATTCAACAGCGATAAAATGATCTTGGACGACATTTTCAAAGGCAACATAGTCCGTAGTTAACAGATCGTCCCTTTTTACACCGTCAATATAGATTGCCTTTACCGTATAATCACTGCTGTCCGGTGCCCAGGTTACCGTAGAGGTATCACCCCTTGCCACCACCGATGAAGCGCTGATGCTGCCGCCGGTTGTGCACTCTGTTGTGATATTAAACGCATCGGTATCTGGTGCCGGATTGGTGTCTGGTTTTCCCAGAACGACCTCGATACTGTGGTCGGTATTCACTTGACTGAAGGCATAGCTTCTCAAATCTTTTACCGCACCACTGAGTGGCTGGCCATCTACCCTTACGGCTTTGACCTCATAGACAGTATCGGACCAGCTCCAATCAATACTGATATTGCTTCCTTCTTCAATATTTCCAGCCAGTGATGGTGTAATGGACGCGCCGGGAGCACCGGTAATGCTGGTGCTGACGCTGTATTTGGGCACCGTCTCCGGCGGCGCCTTTTCAACAGGCCTGAGCTGGACGGTTATCTGATAAGGATCTGCGATATCACTTAAAATCAAATGATTATCCGCATAGCTTACAGGAATCGGGACACCACTGGCAGTCACTGAAACACCGGCCGTCGCATAGCCTTCGTCGGGCATCCATGAAACCTCCATGCTGCCACCCTTTTCAACAGAGCTTCCGGCAGTGATGGTGCCAGTACCGCCCTCCATTCCTGTCGCTACTGGAAATAATTCTGTGGGCGTGCTGCCATCCAGCCGCTCTGTTTTCACCTTTATGCGATGATTATCCACGATTTTATTGTTGCTGTCTGATGGTACGTCAATGACAACGCTACTGTTGTCACCCGCAGGCTGTGGTTCATCCTCAGACATTGACATTAAAGCCGCAGGCTGCGGGGAGGACACTGTCTGTTCTTCACCATCGTCAATTTGATAGCTCTTGACATACCAGCCCTCTGAAGCTTTTGCGGCTACCGTATAGGTTTCATCATTGTAAAAAACGGTTTTTGTCGGATCGATGGAGCCCTGGCCTTCTACCATTGTTGCAATTTTTAACAGGTTCGGCTTCAGGATAACCTCTACCTTTGTTTCAGCTTCAGCCTTAACCTCAATGTGTCCTGTGGTCACTGCTTCCGCTGCCACCTCCTGCCGCTCTCCGTTGACCAGAATATGATCAACCAGATACCGCTTGTCTTCGGGGGCATTCCACTCTACCTTGTAGGATTCGTCCTTATCGACGACGGCAGAGCTGCTGATTTCGCCCGGACCTCCTACAAGCACCGTCTCTACAGGTACTTTATCAATCGGTGGATTTTCGCCGTTTTTTTCAAAAACCGCTTTAACTGTGTGATCCTCCCTGATATCATTGAAAACCACCTTTTTCGCTGTCATAATATCCGCGCCTGCAGGCTGCCCGTCAATGGTAATGGATTTTACAGTATAACCCGAATCCTCAGACCATGCAATTTCTCTGGATGCACCTTCTTTTACCACACCGGTTTCTGTAATGACACCACCTTCATTTCGGACAGTGCTCACTGTATAATAGCCCGGCAGGGCAGAGGGACTGCTATCTGGCAGCTTTTCTTCAAAATGAACTTCCACCTTGTGGTCTGCGTTCATATCACTGAAGGTAAAGCTTCCACCATCCTGAAGGGGCCGCGCGGAACCATCCACAACAACTCCTGTGACCCGGTACAAATCACCCGCGTTCCATGTCACCGTATGGTTTTCACCTGCTGCGATTGTCTGGGTTTCTGTCAGGGAAGTGGTGGCATCGCCGCCAACTTTCACGGTCTGCACGGTATAATAGACCGCCTCGCCGGACGGGGCGTCCGCGTCCTTTTCAAAAATGACGTAAACGATACGGTTTCTGTCCGCCCTTGACTGTGTATAGCTGCCGCTGTGTCCATTGCCCAGCAGCTCGTCATGAACGCCATTGTCGATCATCACCTGGGCGACGTGATAGCCCTCGTCTGCTTTCCAGCTCACAGAATACCTGCTGCCCTCATCGACTGTTTTAGAAAGATCGATGGTTCCATGACCCACCTTAGCGGTCAGGATGTCATAAACCTTTTTCCATTGCGCCTTGGCTGTCATGGCGTCTCCTGAAACCTGCCCTTCATTCTTGACGGTTTCAGCCGTGATGCTTTCTTCCCCGAATTTCCAGCCGTCAAAACGCCATTGCTGCCCCTGGCTGTCCATCCAATTCTGAGGCGTTTCCGGCAGTTTATCGCCGATGGCCTGTCCGTAAACCATATTTACCTTGGCTGCCTCTGTCCCCTGGGGGCCGTAGTCAAAGGTAATGACATAACCGGTATTCTGCCAGACAGCATATAGTGTTGTGGGGCTGTCCGCTTTAAAATCCTTTCCAAGCTTGTCCTCAGAAATCAGCTCAGCAGCCGAAAAATCTTTGTCTGTCGCAGCAAAATCTGTGTGTGGCTTGGCCGACCAGCCCAGAAATTTATAGCCCGCCCTTGCGTTTGCCTGTGCGTTCATATCTGGCAGGGTAAAGGTGTTATCGGCTGAGACATTGACCTTTTCGCCATATTGCTTCAGCTGGTCTGCTGTCTCTGGGGTATCACCGACCTGCTTCTGGCTGCTGTCTAGAAAGGTTATCTGGGCATCTTTGAATACACTGTAGATTTCCAGTTGCGTGTTTTTCCCGGCTGCTGCGTTCTCCGCGTCCCTGGCAAAGACCTCTTTTCCAAAGAGATCCTTTGTGATTTTGCTGTCCTTTGTAAAGGCACTGTCCTTTTCCTCCTCTGTCTCTGCCGCCGGTGCCACAGCCTTCGACGGGTCCTCCACGCTCCAGCCTGTAAAAAGGCGGGATTTTGGCTTGCCTTCATCATCGACTGCTGTGGTATCCACAAAATTTTCGGCTATCGGCGCGCCGTTAAAAGAGGGAAAATCATTTTCCTGGACCGAGCCGTTATAGGCGATGTCCTTAACAGTCCTGCCGTCGCCGGGTTTTGCCGGTTCAGCGGCAGACGGATCAAAATCGAAATGGACATCATAGGCGTTGTTTTCCCAGACCGCATATACCTTTGTATCCACAGACACAATGGATTTACCAGGAATAAAGGCATTGGCCGGCTCGGTATAGTCCGGGCTGTCAGGATTGGCGGCTGTAAATGCCTGCAGCTCCTGTTTGAAATCAGCCAGACGGATATCGCCATCTGTCATTTCCTCATCCTTTGTGCTGTCTGGCACCACCTGGCTGTTTTTTGACCAGCCTGCGAACGTGTATCCTATACGGGATGGGGCGTCAATGGTGGTTTCCGCACCGTCATTGCCAGTTACTTTTTTCTGCAGCGCTGTTGTTCTGTCGCCAGCCTTGAGTGTCCGTTCGCCAGTGCTGTCGCCGTAGATGTCAAATACTGTTTTATCCTCAGTCGTATTCCGGTCAGCCTCATCAAACCCTTCGGGATTTGCGTATTCGGCAGCATCCGGGGCTTCTGCTTTTACATTGTTGTAGTAGGTGACGGTGAGAGGGTCTGTGACGGTGAGGGTTTTACTGTCCTCATAGGTCGTGACCGCACCTGAACCCCCCGCTACAGGTATTTCCCATCTATACTTGATTCGATAGGTTCCCCGGTCGTCAGAGGTTGCCGTTCCTGATACATCCTCGCTGCCATTTGTAAAATCTTTCTCTCCACGAAATTTAGCGTCCAGGTTATTCTGAGACAAATCTGAAATCAGTGTCTCAATTTCCTTGCCGGGGTTGTCCTTATCCTTTGTCACCTTATATACCGTAGTGGTTATTTTTCCACGGTCATTATTTGTTCTGTCTACAGCGATGTTTGTATAACCGGTATCTATAATATCCGGATTATATCGGATGGCTGACAGACTGGAACCGCCTGAATTTTTCATAATATTATCCAATTCCTCTGCGCTGGTCTTGACAAAGGCAATGGTGTTCCGGTGGTTATATTTCTGGTCAACATCTGTGACAAGCCCTCCGTCATTTTTCTGCAGTCCCACATATATCCGAGAATCTTTAGAGCCCGGCGCCAGAGGATGGTCACTCTCGCCAAGAGACATTGTAGTGGTAGGAATAATACGCATGGCCCGTTTACCGACAACGGTATTCTCACCTTCTGTCATGGCGACCTCCACATTTGCCCAGCCGACACCTGGGTACATCCTGGTGATATGGTCATCCTGAACCACTGTCCCGTCTTCTTTAACGGTGCGTCCAATGGTCAGTACCGGCGGATTGATCATCTCCTTTTCCGGGTTTCCATCTGCGCCCAGTACCGGTTCGCCTTTGTTGTCCTTTTTTGTCTGTTCAATCTGGAGTGGGCTGGCGTCGCTGCCGGCTGTCCATTTGACATTGTATTTGCCGGTGTCAACCACCGTGTTATTGCTGAAGGTCGGCGGCTTTAAAATATTCCGAACCGTGTCGTAACCCTTGATGGCCCCAGTATTTTTATCCTTCTCAACGTTAAAGATTGCGCTGGATGCCGAAGCCGCTGAATAAGCCCTGGCAGTCAGCCGTTCGTAATCAGAGGAAAAGGCTGTATCTGCCGGGTTTGCGAGCGTATTTAACTGCGGATATAAGCCGCTTTCAATGGTGTAGGCATCCATCGGCTGCTTCTGGAGCTCCTCGGTGGTGAGGCCTGTGATTCCATCCTGCTTATCGGTGGTACCGCCCTTGGCGTACTCACCCATGGCAGTGGTCTGTTTATCGTAATAGCAGTTTTCATAAGCACCTGCGCCTGTTCCGGCAAAACCACCCCAGGATGCTTTTTGACTTTCATTTAATGTGCCCACCTCACCGGCAGCGTAACAGTTTTTAATGGTGGAGCCACCGTTATTTCCAACAAAGCCTCCCAGATTTGTACCGCCATCCTGCATACCCACCATAGCGGTGGCATAACAGTTCACAAATCTTTGATTTGATCCCGAATTTCCAATAAATCCACCTAATTTAGACCCTGCCTCAACAAAACCAGCGGCATAACAGTTTTTAAATACATCATTTTGACTATTATTCGCCCCGATAAAACCGCCCGTTTCATTTGTACTATAAACAGATGTGTTGGTAAAACAATTTTCGATATGAGTATTCCAACCACATGAAATAAACCCACCAGAGTGGCCAGTAGCATGGGTAGAAATAACCACACCGTTAACCGCATAACAGTCTTCTATAATTCCATCACTACCTGTTGATATACATGCTGAAAAATTCCCCTCACACAGGGTTCCTTTGACATAGACTTCTGAAACCCCACATTTTTTTATTTTATTTTTGCCAGCACTATTAAGATTTGTACCGAGTAAGCCTCCAGTATGCTTTAATCCCAGAACTAGCCCTTTTTCAAAAGTAATCCCCTCCAGATAGAGACCGGACGCACTGGAATAGGCAAAGATGCCAGTACCTTCAACAGCATTACTTTTAATTTTTACTCTTTGAAAATGAAGGTCTGTCACCTTTAAAGCTTTGTTGAAATCGCCAATGAATCCTCTTCCATCAATATCCAAGTTATAAAACCTGTGTCCGTTTCCCGTAATCTCCAATTCGCTCGTCAAATTGACCGGTGTCCACTTTTTCGTCTGTGCAGCATCTTCACGGCCGCCCATATCCATATCTCTTTGGATATCAATCAGCGTGATCTTTTGGCTGGCAGTATTTTCCAATGCCCAGCGCAGTCCTTCAGGAGTGCGAACTATACAGGCTTTTTTATTGGTTTCTATTTCCCTGAGTTCTGCATCATCTATTGGCTTTTGCGAAGCTGCTTTCATACCATTCCATGGTATGAGGGCATTGCCATCTGCACCCGGCACGTTGTCTAAAAAATTTATTTTAGATTCACAGTCTGCCCAGACAGCGTCGACATCTGTCGCGGCCCTTGCTGTTTCTGGCACTGCCACGGACATCATACTGAGTAGCAGGGCCATGATCATCACTATACATCCCAAATACCTTACTCCCTTTTTTGCGCCATTCATGTTAATCTCCTCACTTCTTATCTTATTCTAATCCTTTTTGGAAGCTTTGCATGCTGTCATTTTAAACTTTTTTTACCGGATTCTAAGAATCCCTGATAAAGCGTTCCCTGATTTTTTAGACCATCTTTTTTGGAAAAAGGGTTCATTTTTTATGCCTGTGTCTAAAAAATTTTCTGTTCTTGACAGAATGCTGGGATTGGCCTATCCTATAATCATGAATAAAATGAGCCCAAAACTTAAGAAAAAAATTGAATCCTTACTCGTGGCATATGGAAAAGGGGACTGTTCAGCCTTTGAGGAGGTATACCGGCTTGCCTACAACTTTCAGTTTCTTCAGGCCTGTCAATTTCTCGGCGACGCCTGCATGGCAGAGGACGTTGTCCAGGAGACCTTTCTGCGCCTTTATAAAAACCCCGAGAAAATCGCCAATATCCGCTATCCCTACGCTTATCTGAAACAGATTACCTATAATCTCTGTATCGATAAAATCTCCTCACCGATCAACACGAATGAGTGCCGGGCGGACGAGGAGCTTCTGTGTTTTATCGAGGATGAACGGCCGGATGTTTCTCCAGAATCCCATGCTGTTCTCACAGCCGCCAGCGATGAGCTGAACGCTGCGCTCCAGACGCTTCCGCTGGATGAGCGGACTATTTTTATCATGCGTTTTGTTGACGAGCTGAAAATAAACGAAATCGTTCTTGCTACTGGGTTGTCAAAAAGTACGGTTAAGCGCAAAATCCAAACTGCCAGAGAGCACATGAAAAATATACTTCATCCCAGATGGATGCCTGGTTTTCTGCTCACTGGAACGCTGGCTTCCTTTGTCCAGAAGGGATTTACCGATTTTGCCATGGACACAGCGAGGGCAGACAGTATCCTTTACGCGCTGATGGAACACGGCTCTGAGCTGGCAGGGCAGGGGAGTGCTGCTGGCATCTCCGCACAAACGGTATCCTCCATATCCGCCAACTCCAAGTTTTCTGTCTTTTTCTCGTCCTTAAATTCCTCGACCCTTATCACTGCAACCTGTACGGTAGCGGTGACCGGAGCGGTGCTGATTGCGCCATCGGCCATTCATCACAGCATTGTAACGGCAGATGATACAACAGAATCCCTTGAACCGGAACCCTATACCCTTGCTGAAGAAAATCCGGAAGCGGCAAATGCCTCCACAGACACACAAATACCAGAACTGGTTTCCTATGAGTGCATCGACGGGACCATTGTGCTGACTTTAAAGGACGACTCCTCCGGTGTCGATTACGCTGCCATAACTGCCACTTCGGATGCCGGACCTATCCCTCCTGTTAACATCAACGAGGCTGAAAACCAGGTGACCTTTGAAATCTCAAATGCGCCTTTAATGGTCAATATCTGCGATAAAGCAGGGAATAGCGGGAGCATGGTTATTGAACCCGACCCGGCCCCTGAGCAGCCATAACCACCATTGCAAAAGCATAACAAAAACGCCCCTTTAGACGCTGTCTGCTGGCAGCCATCCAAAGGGGTATTTTTTATTGAGGGGTATCTTCCTTTTCTTTTTGATCTCCCAGCAAAATTAACATCAGTGCTCCCATCAGAAGCAGTATCAGGAAGAGGGGAGACCACTTATCAAAAAAGGTAAATTTCAAAATCAGCGGTTGTGTGGCAAAGAACAAGATAACCGCAGTAAGCGAGGCAATGACGCCAAAGCCCCATGCCCGTTTTTTAAACAGGAAGGCCGCCAGAGTCAGCACAATCACACCAGAGGTCGCAAACAGGTCAAGGAGCGATAATGCGCTGGCGCTGTCTTTTAACCCAAACAGTTTCTGAAGCAGGGGCTTCTGGCCGTTTTCCTGCGCCACACGGTCTCTGATTCCGGTAACTGGCGCAATGCTGCTCATGGTCACCTGTGTTGTTTTTTCAAACATTGAAGCCGGTTCACTATTTACAGCTCCGCCGCTATACTGTCCGCTGTCATGACCTCCCTGTCCGTCTCCATCGGGATAACCCGGCGTAACAGCTCCTTCGCCAGATGGGGAATCGGTTTTTTTATAGGAAACCCGGATATCCTGGCTGTTTTCCACGTGCTTAAGGTCAATTCCATTTTTCCCAATGAGGTCTGGGCGTTCTTCGCCGTTTATCCAGACCATCTCAACCACGTATCCCTCTGCTGGTGTCCAGCGGACAGAGGCGTTCTCTCCTTTTTCTATTGTCATGCCGCCGCTGATGGTTCCAAGTCCGCCCTTGATCCCTGTTGTTATCTGAACCGGCTCGCCTGGGGAGGGCACGATGCCGTCTTCTTTTTCAAAGATAACATTGACGGTATGATCTTTTCCGATGCTGTCAAAAGTGATTTCATCTTTTTGGGTAGGCTGTGGCTGAACCACGCCGTCAATCTCTACCCGGACTGCTTTCCAGCCTTTTTCAGGCTTCCAGGCAACTGTGTAGCTGCTGCCTTTTTCCAGGCTGGCCGTAGGCGTGATGTAGCCCTGTCCCTCAATTGAGGTGCCGATCTCATAAAAATCTTTCTGAGTTTCCCCACCGCTTCCGGCTGGGGTATAGATTACCGTAATCTGGTGATCCTCTGTGACGTTGTCAAAGGTAATACGGTCTTTATCTCTGAGGTCATCGCGGACGACGCCATCCACAATAACAGTGCCGACCTCCTGGCCTTCGCCTGGCTGCCAGTGAACCGTATGGCTTTGGCCGTCCGGCACAGCTGCGGTGCTGTCGATGCTGCCGCTGCCTCCGCTAATAGTGGTGTCGATGGTGTGTTCATGCTTTTGTCCGCCGCTTCCGCCGTCTTTTTCAAAAGTCACCTCAACCTGATGGCTCATCTGAATGTCCTTAAATCCTGCGCTGTCCTTATCCACAAGATCTGGCCGCTCAACGCCATCCACAATCACCCTGGCCACTCTGTAGCCTTCGTCCGCTTTCCAGGTAACCCGATGATCTGCTCCTTTATCAACGGTTACGGTAGGGCTTATGGCGCCTCCGGCATTGCGGAGGGTAGAGATGGTATACTGGCTATTTTCGCCGGGTATATCACTAGGATCCTGACTTTTTTCCCTCAGAATAACCTCAATCCGGTGATCGGCCTGAATGTCTGTAAAATCATAGGCTGTGGCCTCCTTCAAGCTGTCAACAAGGTTTCCGTCAATCCTCACCTCCTGTACCTCATAGCAGCTGCTGTCAATCTTCCATTCAATGTGCTTCTGGCCCCCCGGGGCTATGCCCACGATGGATGGGGTTATCTCTCCCTCGCCGTTTTTCACGGCTGTCTCAATGGCGTAACGCGTCTCTGGTGCTTCTGGCGTTTCGGGGTCACTGCTGCCAGAGCTATTGTTTCCTTTCATGCCAATGGTCACAATGATGTCATAATGGTCATGAATATCCTCCAGGCTCAGACTGCCCTCAGACACAGAAGACGCGAGGTCCGGCCGTTCTACGCCGTTGACGGTCACGGTCACTTTTTTGACCTCATAGGTGTCCGGAATCCCTGTCCATTGAACAGTTGTTCCTTCTCCAGCTTCAAACATCCCTGTACCGTTCACTGTCCCCGGGCCGCCTTCAATATGGCCTGTGACAGTATGCATCTGTTCCTCAGAGGGTGGCACTTCACCGTTCTTAGCATAAATTACCTTTACCTCGTGGTCTGTGGTAATACCGCTGACCGGTACGACGACCTGGTCACCGACAATGTTGGTATCAATTTCGTTTTTTTCTGCCGCATACACAATCTGTTCCGCGAAAGGATTTTTGATACTGGCTGTCTGCTGCGCATCCGGGTCTTTATACTCGTGGATGGTCTCGCCGTCAACCTTGACTTTCCATAAATACCAGCCCTCGTCCGGCTGAGCGTTAACCTCATAATCCTGTCCGTAGAACAAGGTGGCCGAGGGGGAGATGGTTCCTTTTCCAGCGACCGCTGTCTGAATATTGTACAGATTTGGCTTCAGGATAACCTTGACTACCTGATCCTCCTCGATCGCGTTAAATTCTTCAACGCTCATATCCTTGCTGTGCTCCTCATCATTGACGAGCACCTTGTCCACCACATAATAATTGTAATATTCGCCGTCCGGCTTTGCGATTTCATCCGGAAGCTTCCATTCAACTTTATAGTCGCTGCCCTTTTCAACCACGGCAGAGCTGGTGATCTCACCCGGTCCACCAACCAGACTGGTAATGATCTGAACCTTTTCTATGGGATCAGGTTGGCTGCCGGATTCTGCCTTTTTAAAGACAACATCCACAACATGGTCAGCGTCTGTCTGGTTAAAGTCAAAGGAGCCCGCCGCGATTTCCCCTGGTGTCAGTATTCTTTCATGATCTGTCCCCTGGTCAATAATAATACGCTCGACGCTGTAAGGCGCCAGTGCTGACCAGCTGACGGTATGGTCGCTGCCCGGCTTAACCACACTGCTCGGTGTCAGGAAGGTTTTCCCATTTTCTGAAGGGTCGCCTCCGATATGGTTGGTGGTGATGGTATAAAAACCTGGGGTTGTGCTGCCGCCAATAGAGGTGCTCTTTTCATAAATCACTTCTACAAAGTGGTCACTCTGTATGCCGGTAAAGGGAATGAATCCCTCATCACTGGCCGGATAGCTTACGCCATCCACGATCACCTGTGCCACATAGTATTTTTCCGCAGCTTTCCATTCAACCACATAGCTGCCTTCTTTGTCTCCCGGAAGCGTCTTGGTAGGACTCAGGAAGCAGTCGTCGCTGCCGCCGGTCTTTTTGGTATAAACTGTATAAAAACTGTTCTCTCCGGGCACTGGGCTGCCTTCGGTTTTTTCAAAGGTCACATAAACATGATGATCTGCCGTAATATTCTCAAATGCCACACTCCCGGCTGCTCCGCCATTCAGCAGATCATCGCGGATCTGTCCGTCGACCATGACCCTGCTTGCTACATATCCGTCATCCGGCTTCCAGGCCACTGTCGTGGCAGCCCCCTCCTCAAAGTTTCCAGTACCGCCGGTAATACTTCCCCGGCCATATTTAGAAGCAGTTATCTCAAAGAGTCTGCTCCAGACAGCTTTCAGACTGACATCGGACGCTGGCATGGTCTCAGGGAAGGCATAAAAACCGTCTTCCAGACTTCCATCTGCTCTCACAGTCTTCCAGCCCTTAAAGGCATAACCTGAAGCCACTGGATTTTGGGGTGGGGTAAGGCTGGAGCCGTAGGGCAGGGTAATCGGGGCAAGCTGCTCTCCGTGGCCATTCATGTCAAAACGAATCGTTGCGTTGACACGGTCGTAGTAAAGTCTCAGCACCAGGTGGGTGCTGTCGCCGGTGATCACTCCCTTGACCGGTTGTTTTCCGTCCTTGTCTCCTTTACATATAAATCCTGTATAAGCCTTTGAGATGGCGGTTACCTCTGTTCCGGTGGTCCCCGCCAGAGTGTCTGTCTCTGCCAGAGTATAACTGTCTCTGTCTACATTTTGCCTGTAATGCTCTACTGTATAAGGCGTGTTGATATCACTGCTCCATTTAGCATAAAAGCTCTGGTCTCTGGCTGCTGTAAAGTTTTGGCTGAAGTCATAGGGCTCACCGCCCTGGTTTTCTCTGTCCGCATACCATCCGGCAAAAATATAGCCGTCCCGTACCGGGCTGGCCTCTGGCGTTTTATAAGGCTGGTCTGTTGTCTGTTCAATATTCTGAACGCTCTGTCCCGCCCCAAAACTGCCGCCGTTAGCGTCAAAAACTGCCATATAGGCATTGGCGCTCCACAGCGCGTAGACTTCCATTTCCTTTTCAGTAATCCGCGTATTCTGGTCAAAATTATTGACAGCCTTATCCAACGACCAGCCCATAAAGCGGTAACCGCTCCGGACAGGTTCCTGTGGATATCGACCAACCTCGCTCAGAGTCTGCTCGTATTTTATGGCGTTAACTTCCTGATACGGTGTCTCTGGGTTATTGATATTTGGATAAAAGCGCACCGTTAACGGCACGTAACGCCAGACCGCATAATAGGTTATTTCTTTTTCAAAGCCTTCATAGGGTTTTTCTGAGCCGGCTGGCAGTTCATCATCAAAGGTCTGTTCAAAATCTAGAGGTTCCTCTGCCTTCCTCGACCAACCCATGAATTCAAAGCCTTCGCGCGCTGGCTCAGCCTGTGGCCGGGTGTACAAACCGCCGTAAAGGATAACAGCTGCCTCCACAAAGTGATGGTCTGTACTGTCATTCATCTTAAAGACCAAGGTTCCCGCCGCCTCCCGGAACACAGGGTAGACATGCGTATTTGCCGTGACTGCGTAGTCTGCATTCACATTGGCATCTGCTGTTTCAGCATCTGGCGTTAATGCCCATCCGATAAATACTTTTCCTTCAGGCGGCGCCGGGCTGCCTGTTGGAAACTGACCGCCGATGGCCTGGCCTGAGGGAATATTTTCGACAGCCATAAAGGTTTCTGAATTTTCGCCGCTCTCTTTGTGGAAGGTGACATCATAGACCTTCTCATACTGAGCCTGAAGGTCAAGGACATTGTCACTGCCCACCGACGCGTCGCCAACATGATAGACAGTCTCCTTTGTGACTGCCTCTGTGGTATGCTCCCGGTTGACCCATCCGGTAAAATGATATTTCTGGCCTGAACTGTCTGTGTAATATTGATAGTCCCTCATATCCGGCAGAGCAATCCTTTCTCCGTAGATACCTGTCTGACTGAGGGTATCTTCGGGAGTGTCGCTGCCCTTTACATAAGCATTGACCGTGTAGGTATTATCACGCCAGACTGCATAATATTTTAAAACAGGCTCCTGTCCGTCATAGATGGCGCCCTCTGGAAAAGCATCGGTAAATTCGTCTTCAGCTGGCCCCTGTGGGGTGAACAGCTTAACTGGTTCCTCCGACCATCCTAAAAAGACACGGCTGTTTTCCCACGAGGGATCATCAGGTCGGGTGAGGGCGGCGCCGAAATTTACCGTTCCGCCGGCGCCTGAGATTAAAGCGCCACCATTGCCAGGTTTGTCCAGAGCAGTATTTTTATTGTCGTAAAATTTACAACTTCCCGTACTGTAAACAAAAACCGGGTAGACATCAATAGTGCTGCTGTTGTCAAAATCAAAATTCTTTAACGGATTGTCCTTTGCTGTTTTATCGCCCTGAGTAATGGCTGTATCTTCTGTAAAATTCCCAGCAAAGATAAACTGCTTACCATCTTTATAGGGATTGAGCGTGCTCCAGCCCATAAATCTTTTGGCAGTACCGTCAACGGTGCAGGTCGCTCCCAGCGCCAGATCAGCCGGGAAAGCCTCTGCGCCTTTTTGGACTATGGCAGTGTCGTAGGGAATATCCGCCACGTTTTTTTCTGCCGGCACCACACCGTCCGGCAGGATGATTTCTTTGCCGTTTTCCATAAAATTAAATTTCACATCATAATTTTTTGGCTGCCACAGGGCGTAAACCTTCAGGGTTTCAACATTGGGAAGAGCCGTTTCATCGGTAAAATCCGCGGCGCTGGCAGTCTTATCCACTGACCAGCCCACAAAGGTATAGCCTGTGCGGTCCGGGTCTGCGGGCATGTCCACATTTTTATCCTTCAATGTCTCACCAACCAGCAGCTGGACGGTTGAGCTTCCCTCCGGCAGGACGGCGTAGCTCTCCACTGTGTCATCGTGGACGCCGTCGTTCCATTTAAACTGAATAGTCATCGGATCACGCACGATGACACGTTTGCTGTTAGTTAATTCGGCAGTCTGCCCATTTTCAATGGTCCAGGTGTATTTAATGGTGTAGGTTCCTTTATCCTCCGAGGTAAAGGTTCCGCCTGCGAATAAATCTTTGTAGTGCTGCTGCTGTTCCGTTGTGCCGCTGCGCAGCAGATCCGCTGACAGAGTGCCGTCAGGATTTTCTTTAAAGATTTCCACCTTGACACTGCCGTTCTTTGCAGAAACAGTGACATTTGGATTGTAGGTCGTATCATCCAATGGATAATTGATTGGAGTTATTGTATTTCCAGTCGCCAGCTGTGCTGCCGTGGCGTAGACAAGGCTGACGCCTGGCCGGTGGTCGTAGGTGTTTTTCCCTGCGATATTCGGATACAGGTAGGTATCCTTGCCTGCGTCCAGGCTGCCCTGGCCGCCGCTCAGGGAGAGCACCGAGGTGGGGACAATCCGCAGCGACCGGCGGCCGATCACGGTATCTGCGCCCTGTGTGTAGGGCACCTGCACATCTGCCCACCCAATGCCCGGCGCCATATTGGTCACCTGATCGTTATTCGGAGTGTTCAGGGCGTTGGTTCGCCCGATGGTCAGAACCTGCGTATCTTTGACAATACCACTCTCGATATCCCGGGCTGTCCAGTTGATCTTAAAGCTGCTGCCCTTTGCCATGGCGTCATTACTGAGGGGGAAGAGCTCGGTGATCTCCCGGACGGTATCGTAGTCTGTCAGGTTTTCTGCCGTGGTGTTATCCCGCATAAAGGCCGTGGTGACCGAGGCCGCTGAGTAGGCCTTGGCGGTGAGCTTATCCTCCTCGCTGGTGAAGCCGTCTGCTTCGGTGAAAGCTTTGAGCTGAGGGTACAGGCCCTCGAAAAAAGCCCAGTCTGCCTCAGAGAGCTTCATGGTTTCTTTTGCTTTTTCACCCGTCAATTCACGGGTAACCTTCCCGGAAATACCACTGGAAGCTGGTGTTCCTGGTCCTACAGCGGTTTCCCTCATGGCAGAGGTTTGCTTATCATAATAAGCATTCTCAATTACAGTACCTGGAACACCGCCTGAAAATCCGCCTACCCAAGGCGTAGTGCCCGCATTTGTCACCAGAGCGCCCACCTCTCCCGAGGAAAAGCAGTTCTTTATTGTCACGTCCGCATCGAAATTTATCGTAGCGGAATTTTCTTCCAGTCCAATAAAACCACCTTGATAGGTGCCATTCTGCCGCATTCCCACCATGGCGGTCGTATAACAGTTTTCAAACAAAAATTTACATTGGCCAACTTTCTCACAATTTCCGGCCCCTGCCACAAAACCGCCGAGATTGGTATTGCCTTCAACAAATCCCGCGGCGTAGCAGTTGATAAATTTAGAAATACCATCGCCGCCTGGCGTATAAACACTATCTTCCGGGTGCCCCACAAAGGCGCCAGTATTATTGTTGCTTGCATATGCCCGCACATTGGTAAAGCAGTTTTGAAAAATATAGTTACCCGCGCAGGAGGTAAAGGCTCCGGAATGGCTTGCTGTCCTCATGGTACCGTCAATGGCGTAGGAATTTTCAATATAGCCACTGATGGGTCCAAAAATATTTCCAGAACAACTATTAGATTGTACGTACACATTTTTAGTATGGCAGTTAGAAGCATATACTCTGCCAAAGCTTCCGGCATGGCGGTAATAAGCATGACCAACTAGACCTCCAACATGGCCTGTTCCATTGATCAGCGCGTGCTCCAGACTGACCTCTTCCATAGAAATATAAGTACTGATGTTTGTCCCTGTAAATAATCCACTCTGCATCTGGGCAGACACCACCTTAATATTTTTCGCGATAATCGGCTGGCTCCAAGAGCCAATCAAGCCACCCCCAGTGGTATTTAAATTATAAATGGTGTGTCCGTTGCCGTCCATAAAAACTTTACTGCTTAAATCAGCTGTCGACCATGTCCTGTCCCGTCCGCCCATATCCAGATCGCTCATCAGCCTGAAGCTTTTCTGATTTGTAATAGCCCAGCGCAGTTGTTCTGGAAAATAGATTTCATAGTACGCTACCTCTTCCGTTTCTTCTGCCGGCAGCGTAAGGGTCCCGTCTCCCGCTACATTGATTGCTTTATATTGGACGGTCTCTTGTAAAACTTGATGTGGTATGACCGCAGCATCCTTTTCGGGGTCTCCATCATTTTTAGTGGAAACAGCATTGCTGCCGCTCCATTTAGGGACAGCGTCTTGCGTCTCTGTCCATCCCTCATTGCCGTAGCCCTTAAACTCCGCCACATCGCTGGCCCAGTCATCTGCTGCCTGGACGTTTCCCGGCTCCAGAGCAGAGCCCAGCCCGGCGGGCAAGCTCACAATGGCCATGATCATCGTCAGCGCCATGACCATGATCTGTTTGATAAATTTCTTTTTACCTCTCACCCTTACTCCTCCATCATATTAAATCAATGTTAAAGCCCTGCGCTGGATTTTTTCGACGAGCACAGGCGCTGATTCTTTTAAACCGTTAATAAGACGCACAGACTTTTCAAAAAGGTTCATTTTTTCTGAATTCTTAAGAAAAAAATTTTCTTATGGCTGGTCTTAATGTTTTTAAACTTGACAAGCCAGGCAGATTAGCTTACAGTTTAGTTAGATAAGGTAAAAAGGAAGGTTTTTAATGAAAAATTTAGATTACGAGCAGCTTGGCGCGCTGGTTGTAAGCGTTCAGGAGGGCAATAAAGCAGACTTTGAAAGGCTCTACCGATTAACCTATGATTCACAGTATTTTCTGGCTTCACAGATTATGGAAGATCCCTATCTGGCAGAGGACGTCATTCAAGATGTGTACATAAAGCTCTTAAGCAACATTGATACCATCAGAAAGCCGGGAATGCTTATCTCCTATCTCAACCGAATGACCTACAATACCTGTATCTCTTACAAACGAAAGCAATACTATATTGTGGAAAAACCGTCAGAGGACAGCTATCTGGATTCTCTCAGCAGCACACACTCGTATTATCCCGAACCGGCTGAAAAGCTTATGCATCAGGAAACCAGCCTGGAACTCTTAAGCTTTTTGTCGCTTCTTTCAGACCGTGACAGAGCCATCTTCATTCTTCGCTACCGCGAGGATATGAAGCTTAAGGACATCGCCCTTTCTCTGGACTGCTCACTGAGTACCGTTAAACGGCAGCTAAAAAAAATCCGTCAGTTATTTGTCGAAAAGCTGGGGAAGGAGCGCAGTCCGGCTTTTTTTCTTATGCCCGCGCTCAAAACCTCAGCTGCCGGCTTTGCTTTTGAAAGCTCCGGGGCTTCTGCCCTTTTAAATAAAATAATGACTCAGCCAGAGGGCTTTGCAGCTTCGCAAAATCCAAACACCTTCCAAAGTTTTTTAAACACCGCCGAGCGTATAAAAAGACAACAGCATCTAAAATGGCTTCTCCCACCGGTTTTTGCGTTTGTATCCATATTACTTGTTCTGCCCGCTGCCCTGAGCGATCTGGTATTTTCTGCTGCTGAACCCATAACGGTAGCAGACACAACCATTCCTGAGCTGCTCTCCTATCAAGCAACCCCGACAACTCTTTCGGTTATCCTTTATGACGAAGGCTCTGGTGTTAATTTTGCGTCCATCTACGCTGTCACCAGCCAAGGTGAAGTTATCTATCCCGAAAGCACATCCCCCGAGCAAAACGGTATTACCTTTTCGCTTCCGGAGCGTCCCGGCCAGCTGGAGGTTTATGTTTCAGACTATGCTGGAAATCTCGGACGATCAATTGTAATAATCGAATAAAATAAAACGCCCGTTCCAGCCTGTGGTAAGTGCACAGTGCCAAAACGGGCGTTGTTTTTTCATAAAAAGCTATTCAATTTCTTCTTCCGGAGCGTCCTCGTTTTCTTTAGAAAGCCGCCGAGCCGCCAATTGACAGACTATCAAGGCGAGAAACAAAATACTCCAGCTGTCAAATATCACAAAGCGTAAAATCAAGGGCTGTGTCAGTAAAAACAGCAGTAAAGATGTGATTGCGGCCATCATTACAACCATCCTTGCTTTTTTCTTTCTTCTGAACACAAGCCCTTCCGCCGCCAGCGCGGCCGACAGGGCTGTCAAAATCAAATCTGCCAGTGCCATTCTGTCACTTTTGAGTGGCCACTGCCCGTTCAGAAGCTTTGCGAGCAGGGCCGTCCTTCCCGCTCCGCTTTCACGCAGTCCTGTATTTGGTGCAAAACCGCTCAGAACAATTTTTTTACTTGAAACACTTTCCGCAGAAGGTGTTTCTTCTTTTTCTGTCATACCTTCGTCAGGATACATAGGCTTCATAGAACTGCCGTTATCTCCTTCTTCCAGTTTATTCCCATCCTCAGGCCCGCCGTCAGTTTCTGGGGGAACACTGCTCTCAATGGGTTCAAAAAATATTTCTATTTCCTGATCTTCTGTAACTTTTTTCAGCTCAAGGCTTGTCTTATTTAACAGGTCAGGGCGAGTTGTCCCATTGATCAAAATTTTGCCAACACGCCAGCCTTCCTCGGGCTGCCAGTTAACTGTGTAGCTTTCGCCCTTTAAAACAGTCGCTGACGCGCTCACTTTTCCAGAACCTCCGGTAACAGCCACGCGGACCGTACAGGTTTCCACAGGGATTACCGGTTCACCGTCTTTTTCAAAAATCACCTGTACCTGGTGGTTTCCTGAAAGCTGTTTGAAAACAATTTTTCCCTCTTTAATAAACTCTGGACGGCTCACACCGTCGATTTCCACACGCGTTACCTTATAGCCGGGATCTGGGGCAAAAACAACCTCATGGTCTGAACCCGCTTTGATGGCCGTGGTGGGAGTGATGCTGCCGTTTCCTTGCCTGAAGGTTTCGACCACATAATTTTCAGGGGTAATGCTCCCGCTGTCCTTTTGGAATACTACGGTCACCGTATGATTTCGGTCTATTTTTTCAAAAACCACACTTCCTTCTGAACCCGGCTTTTGCAGATCACCCCGCACAATTCCGTCGATAATAACGGTTGATACTTCGTAACCCTCAAATGCTTTCCAGTGCACCACAGCGTCGCTGCCTTCCTGTACTGTCACAGCAGGGTCAATACTGCCGCCGCCTCTGGCGGCTGTGCTGACCGTAAACTGGCCCTTTTCAGGCTCCTTTTGCTCAATAACTCCCAAAACAATTTCGATGCGGTGATCTGACTGAATATCGTCAAACGCGTATTCAAAGCTGGCAGCCAGCTCTGGATGGCTGACGCCGTCGACGTTGACCGCTTTCACCTCGTAGAGCAGAGCGTCATAGCTCCACTGCACCGGCACTGAGGAGCCGGCCGCCAGATGGTACTGCGACGGGGTGATGTCTGCCCCCGCGGCGCCAGTAATGACTGTCTGAATATTATAGTACACAGGCGCCTCGCCGCCAGATGGGTCATCTGTCTCAAGGTCGCCGTGTTTTAATACCACTGTGATATCGTAAGCATCGCAGATATCACTGAGAACTAGGCTGTTATCCTGTACCGCTGCTGAGAGGTCATTTCTTAAAACACCATTTACCCGGATATCCACATGGTCAACGACAAAGCCTGGATCCGGGCTCCAGTTAATCTGGATACCTTCTCCTCTGGCAACAGCACCTCCCGGCGTAATTGTGCCTGTGCCGCCTTCAATATGTGTTGAAACGTGAAACAAATCCTCCGCTGGCGTTTCAATCTCACCTTCTTTTACAAACGTCACCTTAACCTGATGATCTTCAACAATGCCCTCAAAGGGTATGACAATATTTTGATTTTCATCAACAGTAACCTGATGTTCTGCCGGATCGGCCAGAGTGCTCATGAGCATGGCATTTTGCGGGATAGCCGGATCTGTAAACTCTCCTGCTACCTCGCCGTCAAGCTCTACCCGCCGCAGATACCAGCCCTGGGCCGGCGCTGCCTTAACGGTGTAGCTGTCTTTATAAAAAACGGTTTTGGACGGATCAATGCTACCCTGTCCCACTCTGCTGGTCTCAACCACGCGCAGGTTTGGCTTGAGCTTTACTTCCACCCGGCTGTCCTGCTGGATGTTTTCAAAAAATGTTTCCTCTTTGCCCAGGTCCTGGGGCGCGCCGTTGATCTTGATTTCCTCCACAACATAATGTTCATCCTCTGGCCCTTTCCACTCAACCTTGTACTGGTCGCCTTCCTCTACCACTGCCGAGCCAGTAATCACACCTGGCCCTCCGGTGAGTGCTGTCTCAATTTTGTACTGCTTTTTATCCGGGTCATCCGGTTTTTCCGGATAGTCAAAGACAACATCCACGGTATGATCCTTTGAAATGTTGTCAAAACGCCACTGGCCGGCCGCGATTTCATCGGCGGTCAGCGTCTGCTCATCCGGGGTTTCCTTGTCGATGACCACTGCCTTTACAAGATAGCCGCTGTCTGGTGCTGCGGACCACTCGACCACTGGACTGGTGTTTTTGACCACCACAGCGGTGGGGGTAAGGGCAGTGGCGCCTCCTGAAACATCACCGCCAGTCTGGCGGGTAGTAACGGTCCAGAAGCCTGGTGTTGACCCGGCGTCCAGCTCTGGCGCTGCCGCTTCAAATACAACGATGACCTCATGGTCGCTTCCGATCTGGTTAAAATCAATTTTGCCCGAATCGCTCACTGGATGCGCCACACCGTCCACCGTGATGCTCGCAACGCGGTAACCGTCGGCGGCTTTCCATTCAACCTGATAATTTTTCCCTTCCTCAACCGTCGCTGTTTTTGTAAGCGTGGACAGGTCTCCGCCGCCGGTTTTCGTTGTGGCCACAGTATACCAGGGCTTTTCAGGGCTACTTCCGCTGTCCTTATCAAAGGAAACATAGACCTGGTGATTTTCGTGAATATCCTTAAAGGCAATATCGCCGCCTCTTCCGCTGTTCAGCAGGTCATCCCGCACAACGCCGTCAATCATAACCCGGGTCGTTTTATAGCCGCTGTCCGGCTGCCAGCTGACCACTGTGTTCTCTCCAGCCGGGTAAATACCAAGCCCGTTAGTAAAGCTTCCGTGGCCGTATTTACTTCCCGAAATGGTGTAGACCCTCTGATTATAAGTTCCTGTGATCACACCGTGATCCTCTTTTAAATCTCCTGGATTAAAAACAGTCTGGTTATTTACCGGATTACCGTCAGCATCGACATAACCGGTAAATTCCCATTTCTGACCGCTTTCATCTGTCCAGTACTGGGGCGGTGAAGGCAGGCGGTCGCCAAGGGGTGTGCTGTATGGCACATCCTCGACAACCCTGTCAGGCTTTGACGGATCTTTTGCGTCCGGGGTTAAAAACACATCCAGGCTGTAGGGATCTTTAGACCAACAGGCATAATAGGTCTCATCGCTCCCGACCACTGGATTTTCCGGAAGCTTCTCTGTACCTTCAGGACTCCTGAACCATCCAGTAAAAGTATAGCCCTCCCGCACAGGCGGTTTTAGCTGCTCATCACTCAAAACGCTGCCGTAGGCGATATTTTCCAGCAGGCTTTCATTGTCTGTTCCGTCATTATGCTTCAGTGTAACTGTAAAGGTCTTGATGCGCCATACGGCGTAGTAGTCCTTGGTTTGGTCAAAGGTTCCGTTCTCAGGATATTCGCTGTCAAAGGCTTCGTCCGGTTTTAATACTGGCTTCTGTTCACTGCTGTATCCCACAAAAATATGTCCGGGGCGCTCTCCTGCGTCCGGCGGGGGAAGCAGAGCGGCGCCGTACTGGTAGGTGACTGCACCGCCAATCTGCGGCCCCTTACCATCGTTATCGGGACTTCCGTCATTTTTATAAAAGCTCAATATGCCTTCAGAGGGCCGGTAAACCGGATACACCTGGATGGTTCCGTTGTTCTCCGTCTCACCCACAAGGGTCTCGTCAATGACGGTATCGCCCTTCAGTGAGGGCACCGCGCCGGGGTTGTCTGCCGGATTTTCTGTGCTCCAGCCCGCAAACACATAGCCCTCCTGTTCCGGAGCCTGCGGTATACTGTCGCCCAGAGCTTCACCGTAGGTTCCGCTCACTGTGACGGACGGGGCTTCTCCTGGCATATTAAACTCGAAATTATAGCTGTATGGTTTCCACAGGGCATGGACCAGCACATCACTTTCCATGACCGTATCTTTTTTAAACGCCACGGTGTTATTTTTTTCCTTGGTGTAGTCTGCCTCGGTAGCGTCTGGACGGGTTGACCAGCCGATAAAGCGGTAGCCCTTACGCGATGGATCCTGCGGCATTTTATCGCCAATGGCATCGCCCACCTTCAGGGTATCCTCTGGCGGCTTCAGTTCTGCGTAGGTGCTGCTGTTTTCACCGCTTTCCTCTGTGTGAATACTGTCATTCCATTTAAAAACAGCTGTGAGTCCGTCACGCACAGTAACCTTTTTACTGTTTTTAAGAATCATATCCGGATCGGTGTCATTGACCTGCCAGGAATAGGTAAGGGTATAAACGCCCTTATCCGCTTCGGTAAAAGCTGTAATGCCGTTAAACAAATCGGCATAATATTGGGTATTACCGCCTGTAAGAAGATCCTCGCTCTGGGTGCCGTCGGGAAGGGTTTTTGTAATGACCACGCTGATTTTCCCAGTCACTTCCTGCCCGCCGTACTGGATCACCACCGGCTGGTCTTTATAGCCGTTACCCTCAGGATAGGGGTAGGAGGGGAGTGTGGCCGGGTTTTTGCTCAGGGTCGCCGCGTCGGTCTTGGCCAGCTTCACGCCGTCAACATGGTCGTACAGCGTTTCCTCGCCGGTCAGAGACGGGTAGAGCACCGCGTCCTTTCCTGCTCCCAGACTTGAATCGCCCTCCTGATCCAGCGACAGGATCACTGTAGGTACAAAGCGCACGGCATGATTTCCTGAATACCACTTTCCGTTCTCGTAAAGGTCTGCTTCGATTCTGGCCCAGCCGATGCCGGGCGTCATATTTGAAACATGATCCTTTGAGCCGCTGTCTGAAATGGTGAGAATGTCACTGCCAAAGGGCCCCACGATGTTGTCTGGGTGGGCCGTATCCTGCTCCCAGGTGAAATGTACCAGGCCATTTTTGCCCTCGCCAGTGTTCTCATCATTGGACATGGGGAACAGGTCCGTGATTTCCCGCACAGTATCATAGTTCTTACTGTTAGGATCACCCCCGGTCTGGTCTCTCAGAAAAGCAGTCGCCACGGATGCCTGAGAATAAACCTTGGCGGTAGCGATATCATCCGGATCAGTGAAGGCAGAGCCTGTGGAGAATACCTTGAGCTGTGGGTAACGCCCTTCCTGAAAATCCCAGACTTCCGGGTCAAAGCCAGACAGCTCAACACCTGTCAAGTTCTTGGTTGTTAAACCCTTAACTTCTGCGGTTCCACCGCCAAACTCACGGCGTGCGCTTGTCTGTTTATCGTAGTAGCAATTTGTAAAGCTGCGGCTGTTAGCGCCTATAAAGCCGCCTATATTGCTATAGGAATTATTAGATGTTGTCAATGCTCCGACTTCACCCACAGCGTAACAATTTGAAAATACAGCTGCTGTCCCATCGCTATACCCGGCAAAACCGCCATAATTACTTCCAGCCTCGTTGATAACCATGGCACTCGAATAGCAATTTTTAAATTGCGCGCTGTTGGCATCGCCAATAAATCCGCCAACTTGTGATCCTGTACCAACCACAAATCCCGCAGAGTAACAGTTTTCAAAAACAGATTTTATTCCTTCGCCCTGAAAAGAACCTATTTCAGACGTTCCATACATACTTACATTTGTAAAGACATTTGTAACCTTTACACCTGCGTTTGTGCACCCAACGACACCGCCTGCATGACTAGTGACAACTAAAAGCGAGTCCACCACATAGCTATTTGAGATTTCACCTGTAGCGGCGCCGGCGATTGTCGCCGAATGAGCATTTCCCTTAACCTGGACATTCTTAATATGGCAGCCGGTGATGTTGGAATTATACCCTGAACCCGCAAGGCCCCCCGCAAAGTCGCCGCCTCTTACCACGCCGTTTTCGAGCCCGACGTTTGTCATAACTGACGGAATGGCTTCGGTACTGCCGCTTGTGCTGGCAACAACCCCAACTGCTCCGCTGCCGTATATTTTAAAGGTGTCAAAGGTGATATCCCGGAGCACAGCTCCGAGTCCCAGGTTGACAAAGCCTGTGTTCGCGGACAGATTGTAGATGGTGTGGCCGTTTCCGTTCACCTCGCAGTTTTTCAGTGTCACAATACTCCATAATTTATAATCACCGTTGGCGATATCGGCTGTGTCATTGGCGGTACCATCGAAATTTGTTGTTTTAATCTCTCCGCCCATGTCCAGATCACACATGAGCTCGACATTTTTACTGCCGCTCAAGGCCCAGCGCAGCTCCTCCGGTGTCCATATTTCATAGACGGTCGTGCTGCCTTCCTTCAGCCTTGCCACTTTGGCACTGCCGTCCCAACGGGGAACTGCACTGCCAGTGGCAGTGTCACCCATACCTGACGTATCCTTCCGGCTGATCTTTCGGATGCCGTCCTCCCATACCTGCTGTCTTGTCTGGGCCTGGACTTTACGGGGCGTTAATGTTCCGATAAGGCCCAGAGCCAGTACAAACGCCATGACAAAGCACATGAAGCGTCTGATCTCTTTTCGCTGTTGCATTTTCTTTTTACCTCTCTCTTTCACTATTATAAAATATTTTAACGAAGCCCGCCATCTTAAATTTCAAGCCTCGGAATTCAGGGATTTTATTGGAGTAAGACGCAGTACGCATATAGAGGGGTCATCTTTTTTGAAAAATTTTTTAAAGTTTAAGAAAAGTCTGAATTTGAGATTCTCAATTGACATTCTTTTGCATATTTAGTACATTTAGATATGAACTACTCAAACTGAAGGTGACAGAATAATGGAAATTTTTGATTATAAACGCCATGAGCCCATCGTGTCACGGGCCATAGCAGGAGATTCCGAGGCATTTTCGGAGCTTTACCGCCTGACATGGCGGCGGCAGTACGTCATTGTCAAAAAATATTTTAACTCAGATATTTTAGCAGAGGATATCCTTCAGGATATTTATGTCAAGCTGCTTCAGTCTATCTCAACCCTTAAAAACCCTAAAACCTTTATGGCGTTTCTAAATCGGATTACTTATAATACCTGTATTTCCTATTATCGGAAAAAGGAACCTCAAAATGAGCAGCACTGTTCGGATGACACGCTTTTTTTAAATCAACCCGAAATGGATCTTGTCTTTATCCCAGAGGAAAAAGCATTGCGCGATGAACGCTATTCGGCATTGGCAGAGGCGATGAAAACACTTTCGGCAGATGAACGTTTTCTGCTGTCCATGCGCTATTACCAAAATCATAAGCTCTCAGAAATCGCGGAAATTATGAACTGCTCCCTCAGCACCGTAAAACGCCGATTGAATACCGCGCAGAAAACACTTCATCAATACTTTTCTCAGCGTGGGCTTTACAGCTTTCAAATTAGTCTGCTGCCAGCTATGTTCAAGCTCTCCGAAGGCGCTCTTCCCGAAACGCTGCCTTTTTTATCAGCGCTTCCTGAGGCAACCGCACAGCCCCCGGCAAAAAATATTTCTTCCAAAAAGCGCGGAATTTGGTGGATTCCCGCTGTCTTTGCTGCTGTTATAGGTCTCATTCTGGGCGTATCCAGTCTCAATCCGGAAAATACCGGCTCAATTGAGGATACCGAACCACCTGTTCTCTCAGGCTACTCCTCCAGCGATAAGGAACTCACCTTTACGCTAAAGGACAATCAAAGCGGCATTAACCCAGACAGTGTTTATGGGCTTGACGCCGATGGAAATCAATATTTCCCTGCGCATAAATCGGGCAGCACCTTTGTTTTTGAAATTCCTGACAAAAATCTGACGCTTTTTTCCAGTGATTTTGCTGGAAATCAGAGCAGCGCTGCGCTTACCATATCAGAATAAATTAAAAAAAGCCCCGCCTTTTTCAGCGGGGCTTCTTTATCTAAGTGGTCTAAGTTGGGTGTATTAACGAGTTGGTTTAATCTTGATAATGGATTACGGTCTAATCTACCAGTCCTTCAAGCCCTTCCATGGAGATATTTTGAGTCAGGGTTTTCTGGACTTCGTTGTTTTTGATATAGAGGACCGCCGGCACTTCGGAGATGCCCAAACGTCTGGCAATGCCGTCGGATTTGTAAATATCCACATTGGTGACGTGGAGGTCACCTGCGTGTTTTTCCTGGAAGGCTTCAACGGTGGTCATGAGCTCACGGCAGTTGGGATCTACCGCGTTCCATACATAGACGACGGAGGGTTCGCCATTGTTGAGCACCTGGCTTTCGTAGATTTCCAGTTCGGAGATATATTTTTCTGCGCCGTAGCCGGCAATGGCGCCGTCGCCTACGGCTGTGGCAACCTGTTTTAAGAATTTATCACGGACGTCGCCTGCGGCAAGAACACCTGGCACGTTGGTTTCCATCCGTTCGTTGGTAATGAGATAACCGCCGCGGTTCATATCCAGAATATCCTTAAACCATTCGGTATTGGGGAGATAGCCGATAAAGAGGAAACAGGTATCTACCTTGACGGGGATGGACTCCTCGGTTTTAATGTTTTTCAGCACGACAGTATCCAGGTGCTCGTCGCCCTCAAAGCGTTCGGCAACGGTATTCCAGATAAATTCCATCTTTGGATTTTCCAGGGCCTGGGCCTTGGCGATCTCGTTGCAGTCCATTTTGCCTTCCTCATGCATAACGGAAACGATGACCTTGTCCGCGAATTTTGTCAGGAAGGTGCCTTCCTCAATGGCCGCGTCACCGCTGCCGATGACCATAACGGTCTTTCCGGTGTTGGCGGCCGCGTCACAGGTCGCGCAGAAGGAGATACCCTTGTCGTACAGATATTTATCCTCGTTTTCAGCGCCGGTCAGACGCGGCTTTCCGCCGGTGGCCACAATGACGACCTTGGCCTCAAAGCGGTTTCTGAAAGTTTCAACCACCTTGGTTTCGCCGGAGAAATCTACGGAGCGCACATCGGTCAGCTTAAATTTCACGCCGAATTTCTTGGCCTGTTCATGGAATAAATCCATGAGCCCCAGACCGCTTGAGCCTTCTGGAAAACCGGGATAGTTTTCAATTTCACTGGTATAGGTGGCAAGCCCCCCCACCAGTGCCTTTTCGATCAGCAGGGTTTTCAGGCGGGCACGCCCGCAGTAGATCCCCGCGGTCAGGCCAGCAGCGCCGCCGCCGATTATTACAACATCATACTGCTCTGTTTTCTTATTCATTCCATACTCCTAATTGATTTTACATAAAATACTTTGCCAGCAGTTTACTGCCGATAAAGGCGCCGACCATCAGGAAGGCTGCGAAAATCCAGCCGGAAAGGGACAGGGAAGAGATTCCGCTGTACAGCGCTCCAATATTACAGCCGTGGGCCATTCTGGCGCCATAACCCATGAGCAGCCCGCCTAAGATGGCGGCCACTACCTGACGGATAGACTTGATCTTTTTAATTTTAAACTGTGATGCGTAGAGCGTGGCCAGCAATGCTCCAACGATGATTCCAATATTTCGGATAGAACCGCCGTCGTGCAGAAAGCCTGCGGCCAGGGTATGCTGCGCCTTTTCGCCTGCAAAATAAGCCCAGGAGCTCACATCCCCGCCAAGGCCCTGGTATATCCAGGCGCCCCAGTCCGCAAAAGCGCTGGTAACGCCCCAGGCACTGCCGAGGGACGCCAGGTGCGCGATCTGGAAAACAGACAGGAGCACCGCGCCAGCCACATAGGTCAAAGGCTCTTTCATCAATTTTTTATAAAAATCATTTTTACTGAGCTTTTGAAAAAATTCTTTCACAATAACAACCTCCCCCTCATATTGGGTTATTTGGTTTTTTCAATCACAACTTCCCATTCGCCATCGTCCACTTCCTCGATTTCGACGTTATGGCCCTGAGCGCGCGCCCATTCCGGCACATTTTTCATGGCACAGCTGTGGTCAATAGAGACGATTAACAGATCGCCGACATTCAGTTTTGCCAGTTCCTTTTCAGTTTTCATCAATGGCACTGGACAGGCTTCACCTAAACAATCTAACGTATATTCACTCATTTTAATTTCTCCTTTTTCTTATAATTTCTTTTTTGAATTCCAAATTAATCCGCTGTTCCCATCTTCTTTTTCTGCCACTGCCTTGCGGCAATATACAGCAGAAGAATAATTAATCCCTGGACGACTAAAGCGCCAAACCATCCAAACACATCCGGTAAAAAGATCTTGGGCGCGTTGGTGTTAAAGACACCGTCCCAAAATCCCATGTCGTGAGCGCCCCAGAAGGAACCGACCACAAAGAACACCAAAGCCAGCATCTGCATGGTGAACCCTTCACCGACACGCATCAGCGTTCCAGAGGCACAGCCCCCGGCGATGACCATGCCGATACCGAAGAACACCGCCCCCAGCGCCAGCGGCAAACTGATGGGCGCTACTGAGCTCATGCCCGGTATTTCCTGACCGTTTAGGTAGGCACCATACTTGATGGCTGTAAACCCAATGGTCGTCACCGCAAAGGCGATGAGCACCGCCCGGGTCAGTGAGGTGCTCCCGGTAAGGCTCGGGTCACGCACCGATGCGGTAAAGCAGAAGCGCGCCCGCTGAAGGATAAAACCAAAGCAGAGCCCGATAATCCAGTAGACTGGCAGTTTCTCGCTTCCCAGTCCAAGATAGACGCCCGCGATTACGACTAAAATCGTTACCACAATGGCGATGGGTATCTGGTTTTTTTTCGGCTTCCTCGGCGCGCGGGTCCTGGTAGACCGCTGAATCTTTTCTTCCAAATCCTTTCCCCTCCTTTGTTAAAAAACTATCAACTTTTGATGATTCCATTATAGCACCTCATCAGTAATTTGAATAACATTGAAAAGCGATTCAGCATAAGAAAAACTGATGGCAGAATTTCCGCACCTTATTCCTGTTCTGTGATATACTGTAATCAATGACAAAGGAGGCAATGGCATGAATATCGAATCTTTGAGAATGTTTATAAAAATAGTGGACAATGGCAGCATCACCAAAACAGCTGAGCAGACTTATATCTCTCAGTCTGCTCTCAGCCAGCAGATCAAAACCATGGAGCAGCTTTTCAATACTCAGCTCATCGAGCGCAGCAACCGTGGCGTCACACTGACCTGTAACGGCAAGGTTGTCTACGAGTACGCCAGGCACCTGACCTCTACCTATGACAGCATGATCCGTGAAATTCAGGAAAATGAGGAGAGCAACCGCGTGCTTCATATTTTATCCACACACATCATCGCCTCCTATGCGCTGCCCTGCACCCTGTACTATGTAAAAAAGAATTTTCCAACTTACTCACTGGAAATCTCCTCGGTGGCGAGCGCCCGTATCGAGCAGCAGATCAACTGCGACCAGGGGGACATCGGCTTTATTTCCGGGCCGCCGTCAGACCCTTCACTGACAGGACAGAAGGTTTTCTCCGACGATGTTTTTTTGGTGGCCGGCAGTGAGATGAACATTGCCGACACCATTCATAAGGAGGACCTCTACCACCATCCGCTGCTGACCCTGACCTCAGACCAGCGCACCGAGCAGCACCTTGAAAAGCGTCTGTTCGAGGAGGGGATCGACCCTGATCGTCTGATGATCATGTTTAAGCAGGATTCCATCGAGTCCATCAAGCTTTCTACCATGAACGGTTACGGCATGGCCTTTCTCCCGTATATGTGCATAAAAAAAGAGCTGTATCACAAACAGCTCAAAATTATCGGGGTGGAGGAAATGGCCCTGCACAACGACTATTACATTATTAAGAAAAAGGCTTCGGAATACCGGGACCGGACCCTCCTGAAGCTGACCTCCTATATTGAAAAGATCCTGGCCGACACTATCTGCTGACTGTGATCTCCCAGACGCCGTTCATCACCTCGTCGCACAGGCAGGAAAACTGCCGGCTTTCGCAGAACTGCCGGATGGTTTTCACCGCGCAGCTGTGGTCCGTGACAAGCATGACACTGTCGCCGGGCTGCATCTTTTTTGTCTCCTTCTGAAGCTTCATAACCGGCAGGGGACAGATATCCCCGAGGCAATCGATGGTTTTCATTTATATCTCCTTGTACAAAGCCCCTCATATAAAATTTATATGAGGGGCTTTTATATTAATCAATAATCTTTATCAGTTTAAAGAAGTTTTCTGTAATCTGAACAATCGTGTCCACCATGTCGTCAATGCTTTCGATTTCCATGCGGTGCATGATCAGATAGTTGGCGATGGTGAGGGACAGGCGGCAGGCCTCGTTGCGTTTTTCCCGGTCCTCGATGGTGTCAAAGTCGGGGAGAGGGACAAGCCCGCCTACACGGCTCGTAATCTGGCATCCGGTAAAACCGCAGACCTCCTGAATAAAATTCCTGAGAATGGACTCGCGAAAATCGTCAAAATCGCGGTAGGTCACCTTTGCGTCCTTTTTCCAGCACTCGGTATAAACCGCATTGTAGGTATGGATAATGTCCCGCATATAGCCGAGAATAGTTTCCCTGAAATCCTTACAGAAATCCTCAGGGTAATCATCCATATAAAACCAGCGAATGTATTCATAGAGCACACTGCCCATGAGATAGCCAGTATCGGAGGATGAAGCCCCCATAAAGGCGTATTCCTGGTCAATAATTTTCATTTTTTCGTCGTTTATCATAATGTTGGAGGTGTGCAGGTCGCCGTGTACCAGACATTCGCAGTGCTTCATGTGAATGTCGCGCAGCTTGAGCATTTCGGTGCGGAAGGCCTTGCTTTTCCATGGCGCGTCGCCCATGGCCAGACGCTCGGGATCAGCGTTTGGATCATCGTGAGGATCATGGTCGTCGATAGCATGCTCATCTTTCAGGAACAGGCCGATCTCAAATACCAGACGCATATTGGGGTTCAGAAATTTTGCCTGAAGCTCCTTGTAAACCGTGGCGTCCAGATAATACTCGGAGGTGTAAAAGTTGGATTTAGCAATAAACTCGCCGATCTTCTTTGGAAAATCCGGAAATTTTTTGCCCTTCATCAGTTCAAACCGCAGAATTTTTAAATCGCTGCAATCCTCACAGAGGTAAATATGGTTGTCAAGGTCTACCTGATAGACCGCTGGAATATATTCCGGTGTGATGGCGCCCTTGATGCGCATGACATCCGCCTCCAGCGCGTTGCGGTCCTGTACAAAGGGGCCCACGCCTTCCTCAAAGGCCTTATAATAGGTCTTAGCCTGCTTGACGATCACGGATTTTCCGTTTTCGTCCCAGACACGGTACAGAAAATTGATAAAGCCGTCGCCGTCTTCCTCGCTTTCGCCGATTTCATACACGCTCAAACGCGCATCCGGCGCAAAATAATCCGTACACTCCTTTAAATAGTCCTTAACCGTTTCTTTGTTAATATCTTTAAAATTTTTACACCCCATGGCAATTCCCCCAAGCTGATACTAAACTTTTACTTATTTATTATATCACTATGGTGTCACCGGTTAAATGCACTTTTTGTGCTCATAAAGGCTAATTTTTGACTCTGGTTAGTTTTCGGCCCGGTATTTCTTGAGCAGTTTGGCCACAGTGGACTGATCGATTCCCAGTGCCTCGGCAGCCTTGTAGGTTGATCCGCAGGTCTCGTAGGCCCGCTGCACCAATATTTTTTCAAGGGTGCTTTTAGCTTCCTTGTATGGCATAATCCCGTTGCAGACAATGTTGAGTGAAGGCTTCTGGGCGTTATTCAATGCCTCGTGAAGGGTTTCGGAGTTAATCTCGTCGCCTTCGCTCATCACGATCAAGCGCTCCAGGGTGTGCTCCAGCTCACGCACGTTGCCTGGCCAGCTGTACTGGTATAGCTCATAGATAAGGTCCGGCGCCAGTTTTTTGTTCAAGCCATACTTGCTGTTAAATTTTTTTAAAAAGAATTCGATGAGCTCGGGAATATCCCCTGTGCGCTCACGCAGCGGGGGAATGGTCAGGTTAAAAACATTGAGCCGGTAAAACAGATCCTGCCTGAAGGTGCCCTCCTGCATCATTTTATCCAGATTCCTGTTCGTGGCAGATATGATGCGCACATCGGCCTTCTGTGGCTTTACGCCGCCTACCCGCACAAAGGTAGAGTCCTGGATAAAATCCAGCAGCTTGATCTGGAGAGGAAGCGGCATATCACCGATTTCATCAAGAAAGAGGGTGCCGCCGTTGGCCATCTCGACCTTGCCGACCTTGCCGCCTTTGGAAGCGCCAGTGAAAGCGCCCTCCTCATAACCGAAAAGCTCAGCCTCGATAAGGTTTTCTGGGATCAGCCCGCAGTTGATCTTGACAAAGGGCTGATGCCTCCGGTTGCTTAAATAGTGGATGCTCTTAGCGATAATTCCTTTGCCCACACCGGTTTCTCCCTGAATCAGAACAGTCATGTCAAGGGGTGCAGTGCGCCGGATGGAGCGCATAACTTTATACATTTCCGGGCTGTCAAAGTAGAAATTCATCTGCTCAAATTCTTTTTTCTGCATCCGCTCAATTTCCTCATCCTTTTGCCTGAGCTTGGCTTTTTTGGAGAGCAGCTGCTGGTTGAGCCTTAAAATCTCGCCCACATTTTTCGAGGTGCACACCGTATATTTTATCCCGCCGTTCTGGTCAAAAATAGGGATAGCGGTGCTCAGGCGCTCCTCTCCGTCCTTCAGGGTTGTCTGCATGTCCACTTTTTTCCTGATTTTTAATACCTCCAGGGCCGCGCTGGGATAAAAAATTTTCTTTTCCACCAGCTCTTCAAGACTCATACCCACCAGCTCTTTGGCCGGCAGCCCGATAAGATGCTCAGCCTTGGGATTCAGATAGGAGATACGGCCGTCTCCTGTGGAAACAACGATTTCTTCTTCAATATTTTCAAAAACCTGCTGAAATCCTTCAATGGATAAATCAAAGGTCCTGTTGGCAGACAGCAGTTCCCGTATGGCTTTTGTATAGTGGAGCACGCCGACGGGCTTTTCGTCTTTAAGGGCAATGATCAGCGTCCCTTCCGCCATTTCAGGAACCTGCTCAACCGGCAGATCTGCCGATAAAATTTTAAAGGCCATTCTTGAAACGCAATCCTCTAATGTGCTTTCACTGCCGCCGCTCTCCATATAAAGGCGCAGGAGCGCCCTGTCTGTAAATACCTTTTCAACCTGGCCGAGATCAGCCGCCAGTACGAACGCTGTATCCTGCCCCGAAAGTTTTTTGACCGCCTGCTCAAGGCCTTCCTCAAGGTCCGCGAGCAGATATTCTGAACTGCAGATATCACCTAAATTCATTTTCCCTCACCTTTTTACAACCAATACTTCCAAAACAAACCATCTTTTTGAGTGATGAATTCTATCATCACGGCAATGAATTTTTTCATCATTTCCCCGATGATAGCCTGTTAAAAAACTGTCTCAATTGTAACACTCGGCTTTATCCTTGACAAGCATGTCGTGTTTTTTACGCCTAAAATCAAGGGCTTCCAGCATTATACCTTAAATTTTACAAAAATTTTTTTGACATTTCTGCCTTTTGGCACACGCCTTGCGTTATAACTGAGTATCCGATAAAAAAGCTTTTGGCTGCCGGTATTCTCCAAAGCCAGCAAAGCATTTATCACATAAATATTAACCAACCGGGAGGAAGAGAATGTACAAAAAAAATGATATGGCCAGAAGACATGACCATGAACTCATCCGCAATCACGTGGCGATTTTTGACTTCACCATGGGCCTTGTGGAAATTACCGGAAAGGATGCACGCATCTTTTTAGATGAGATGTGTGTAAACGATTTGGCGCACCTGATCCCAGGTAAGGTCATGTACACTAGTATTTTAAACGAGGAAGCTGTGATGATCGACGATGTCACCTTCTACTGTTACAGCGATGAAAAATTCTGGATGATTTCACCCTTTAAGGACAACACACTTGAGTGGTTTGAAAAGCATAAAAACAAACGCGCGGTCCGCTTTGAAGACCTGAGCGACGAAATTTCCCTCTGGTCTGTCCAGGGTCCGGATTCCCGCCGTATGCTGGCATCCTACCTGAAGTGCGACATGACCGACATGAAGTACTACACCTTTATGGAAAATGAGGCCGGCGGTATTCCCATTATCCTGTCCCGCACTGGGTTCACCGGTGAGCTTGGCTTTGAAATTTTCGCAGACAGCGCCCGTATCAGCCAGATCGTCACAGACCTGCTGCGGATCGGGAAAAAATACGGTGTCCGCATTGTTGAAAGCGACGTCACCCTCGAGAGCGTTCCCACCGAAAAGGGACTCATCACTGTCCGGGATTTCGGTGGAACAAACCCGCTGGAAATGGGCATGGAATGGTCTGTCAACTGGGATAAGCCCTATTTCACTGGAAAAGAAAAGCTCCTCAAAATCAAGGAGAAGGGTCCTGAACGCAGACTCATGGGTTTTGTAGCCAGTGACGATGCCATCGACATCGAAAACGAAAGCCCGGTTTTAGTAAAGGAAAAGGTGATCGGAAAGGTCACTACCGCCAATTATGGCTACACAGTGGAAGAGAGCATTGGCTATTGCCTCATCGAATCCGGACACGCTAAAAACGGGGAGAAAGTTATGGTAAAAACCGGAGGACAGACTGTGGAAGTCACCCTCTGCGACCGTGTATTCTATGATCCCCAGCGACTGCGCATCAACGCTAAAATGGACATGGGCAATTTGAAGCAGCAAAACAGCCGAGCTTACCTGGAGGGAAAGGAGCTGCCAGCGGCCAAATCATTTAAAGGTGTGTATGCAGCCATGGTAACCCCCATGAATCGTGATGAAAGCCTGAACGTCGAATCGGTGAAAAAGCTGGTGGATCATCTTGCCGATGAAAGCCTTGACGGTATTCTGGTGGGCGGCAGCTCCGGCGAATATCCAGCCATGGGTATCGAGGAGAGAAAGCAACTGTTCAAGGCAGCTGTCAAAGCTGCAGATGGCCGTCTCAAGATCGCTGCCTGCTGCAGCGCCAACACCACCGCCGGCACTAAGGAGCTCTGCTCATACGCCGGCGAAATCGGTGTGGACTTCAACCTCATCATGACTCCCTTTGACCCGCCAACCACTGAGGAATCCATGGTAAACTACTATAAAGAAATCGCCCGCTTCTCAAAACCCGGCGTAATCATTTACCATTATCCGGATTACACCAATGTAACGCTGTCTGTGGAATCCATTGTTGAGCTGTCCAGAGAAAAGAATATCTGTGGCATTAAAAATGTAGCCGATCTTACCAGCACAGTGTCCATCATCAATGAAACCAGGGAGCAGGCCTTTGGCGTTTTGACCGGAACCGATGAAACCTTCCTCGGGACACTGGCCTGCGGCGGGCACGGTTTTATGGGTGTGGGCGCCTGCGCTGCTCCAAAACTCTGCCGCCGCCTGTACGATAGCTTTATGGCAGGAGATCTGCAAAAAGCCCAAGAATATCACCGCAGGCTCTGCAAGGTCATGGCGGTTATCTTTGGACACCCCTTCCCAAGCTCGCTGAAAGCAGCGGTTGAAATGCAGGGGATCGACTGCGGATTCCCGAGAAAGCCTGCTGCCGCCATCGATATCGACGGCAAACGCCAGCTCTACAGTGTTCTGGTAGAAGCCGGCATCATCTAAGCCCCTCTTTTAAATTATATAATGGAGAATGTATCATTAAGGACGGAGAATTGTTATGTGATTTTCAATTCTTCGTTCAAGATCCTCCATTCACAAACTTTTGTGTTATCCTATTTACCATAAAACAGGTTCACACAAAAAAGGAGCACAATATCATGCTTAAAAGTCAAAAAGCAAGAAAAGAAAATCCCGAGTTTGACCCCATGCGGCTGGGAACCGGATGGATCCCCGAGGAGCTGTCACAGCCTCAGATACTTTTAGAGAGTACCTTTGGCGACAGCCACCCTGGAAGCACCCATCTGAACGCCCTGGTCGACAGCGCCGGACTCGGTGTCTATAAAAAAAATGCCAAGCCAGCGGTCCATACTGCCACCGATATCTGCGACGGTGTGGCCTGCGGACACGAGGGCATCCGATACTCACTGGCCTCACGGGATATTATCTCATCACTGGTAGAGATTCATGCGAAATCCGCCCCTTATGACGGAATGGTTCTTTTTTCCTCCTGTGACAAAGCCGTACCCGCACACCTCATGACCATCGCCCGGCTCGATATTCCCGCCATCCACTTCTGCGGCGGCGCCATGATGCCTGGGCCAGAGTTCATCACCGGTGTCGTTGGCTATGAAACGCCCGGGCGGCTCGCGCGGGGAGAGATTACTCAGGATGACGCAGAATTTTTGCACTGTAACGCCTGTCCTACTCCTGGCTCCTGCCCGTATATGGGCACAGCTTCCACCATGCAGCTGCTTTCAGAAGCCCTTGGCCTCGCTCTTCCCGGCAACGCACTCATGCCTGCCTGGGCCGGTATGATCAGGGCATACGCTCAGAAAGCCGGACAGCGCATTGTTGAAATGGTGGAGGAAAGCCTGACGCCTCAGAAAATTCTCACTAAGCGCTCTTTTCTGAACGCCATCATGGTTCACGCTGCCGTTTCCGGCTCAACCAACGCAACCCTGCACATTCCTGCCATCGCAAAGCAGGCCGGAATTAACATTACTCTGTCGGATTTTGACCGTATCCACCGCCAGATACCTGTTCTGACATCACTGATCTCCAGCGGAAAATGGCCGACCTCTTATCTGTACTTTGCAGGCGGCGTGCCCGCCATCATGCGGGAGATTGCGAACTTCCTTTACCTGGACGAGATGACTGTCACAGGCAAAACCGTCGGGGAAAACCTCGCGGAGCTTGAGCGCACCGGCTTTTTCAGACATACTGCCAGCTATCTGAAAAACTTTGGCCACGAGCCGCGGGACATCATCCGCCCGCTGACAGATCCCTGCAAGCCTGACGGCGGTATGGCGGCCCTCTACGGAAACATCGCGCCTGGCGGCGCTGTCATCAAACATGCGTCGGCCGACCCGGCTACCCACATCTTTACTGGCCGTGCCAGAGTGTTCAACAATGAGGAGGACGCTGTAGAGGCCATCGAATCCGGCAGAATCGTACCGGGCGATGCCGTGGTGATTCGCTACGTCGGCCCAAGGGGATGCGGCATGCCCGAAATGTTCCGGGCTACCGAGACGCTGCACTACCATCCAGAGCTGCGCGCCAGCACTGCCATCATCACCGACGGTCGCTACTCCGGCGCCACCAGAGGCCCAGCCATCGGCCACGTCTCACCAGAAGCCGCCGTAGGCGGCCCCATCGCTCTTATCGAAGACGATGATATCATCGACATCAATGTACCCAAGCGCACCCTGAGGCTTGTTGGCGTAAAGGGAAAACGAGAGAGCGATGATGAAATGGCAGCGGTACTTGAAAAACGCAGAGCCATCTGGAAAAACCAGTCACCTGAGTACAATGGTGTTCTAGGATTGTTTACCCGTTATGCCGGAGACACAGCTTCCGGCGCAACACTGTTATAAGAAGGAGGGATAGAAATGAGCAGCGTAGTATCCGATTTACTGAAAGACACACCGCTACCAAAATTTTTTAAAATCAAGCAGACCTTTCCAAGGCCTGTGATCAAACCCGAGAATATTCCATCGGTTGTGCACAGCCAGCTGGAAGCGCCAAAATTTGCAGATCAGATAAAGCCTGGCATGCGTATCGCCATCACAGCCGGCAGCAGAGGGCTGGCCAACTATGCCAGAATCCTGAAAGCCATTGTCGATTTCTGCAAGAAAAAGGGCGCAACCCCCTTTGTTGTCCCGGCCATGGGCAGTCACGGCGGCGCAGTGGCCGAGCTCCAGACTTCAATTTTAAACGGTTATGGCATTACAGAGGAGGTTATCGGCTGCCCGATCATTTCCTCCATGGAGGTTAAAAAAATCGGCCTGACACCTGACGGCCGGGATGTATATATTGACAAAAACGCCGCTGAAGCTGACGGCATCATTATCTATAACCGTGTAAAGCCCCATACCTGCTTCCGGGGCCCTTACCAGAGCGGGATCATGAAAATGATGGCCATCGGTCTCGCAAAGCAAGCCGGGGCGGAAAACTGCCATGCCCAGGGCTATGAGCTTCTTCCTAAAAACATACACATGTATGGCCAGGCCATTATCGACCACTCTAAGATGCTGTTTGCAGTCGCCACAATAGAGAACGCTTATGATGAAACCTGTAAAATCGCCTGTATCCACCGCGATGATGTCGGCGATGCGGAACCAGTGCTTTTGCAGGAAGCGACAGACCTCATGCCGCGTATTCTCGTGGATACGTGCGATGTACTGATTGTGGATGAGCTTGGCAAAAACTTCAGCGGTGACGGTATGGACCCTAATATTACCGGAACTTTCTGCACGCCCTATGCTGACGGCGGCATTAAATCGCAGTATGTCTGCGTTCTGGACCTTTCACCCGAAACCCAGGGAAACGGGATCGGGATTGGCATGGCCAACGCTACCACAGCCCGCTGCGCCAGAAAGCTTGATCTTGAGGAAATGTATCCAAATTCAATTACCTCAGTTGAGGTCGGCAGCGCCCGTATACCCTGTGTCATGAAAACAGACCGTGAAACCATCCAGCTCTGTGTGAAAATCTGCGTCGGAAACGACAAGGACAATCCGAAAATTGTCCGCATTCCAAACTCATCCTTTATTCAGCACATCATGCTGTCCGAAGCCTACTATAGCGAGGTTCAGGGCAGGGATGACATTGAAATTCTCAGCGAACCGGCTCCGCTTCCATTTGACAGCGAGGGAAACCTGCTTGATCTGGAACCGCGGGTACGATCATAAGAAAAATTCAGGGGAAATTTATTTAGAAGTTTTTATAAGTAAGGGGGAAAATACTGATGAAACCAAACACTTCTATAAAAAGTCCCAATGAAGATAAAGTGCGTGTTGACCGGCTTATCTTTATCGGTGCTTTCATTTTGCTAGCTGCTCTTATTATTCCAATTCTTGCCTTTCCTGAGCAAAGTCAGAAAATCATGACAGCCATTCAACAGGCGTCGTTAAATGGCTTTGGCTGGGGATTCCTGCTCTTCTCTTTTGGCGCGCTTATCCTGTGTATTGCCATTGCTGTCAGCAAGCTCGGCAAAACAAAAATGGGTTCTCCGTCCGAAAAGCCAGATTACTCCACCTTTTCCTGGATTGCCATGCTTTTCTGCGCAGGACAGGGCTCCAGCATCATTTACTGGGGATGCATTGAATGGGCGCATTACTACACTTCGCCGCCTCCGGGATACGCTTCTTTATCTGTCGAAGCCGCCAATATCTCAACTGCCCTTTCATTTCTTCACTGGGGACCTACAGCCTGGGCGCTCTATTGCCTGCCGGCCATTCCCATGACCTATCTCTACTGGCGCCGGAGAGACCCAATACTCCGCCTAAGCCAGACCTGCAGCAAGGTACTGCCGGTTAAATTAACCCGCGGGAGAACCGGGTCTGTCATCGACCTCGTTGTTCTAATCGTCATATTGATTTCCTATGTCGCTACCCTTGGTCTCGGCACTCCGATGATCGCTACCGGGCTGGAATATTTCTTCAATATTCCACCGACCATGTGGACAAAGCTGGCCATTATTCTGGCCTGGAGCGCTGTATTCTGTACCAGTGTCTGGAAAGGACTGGACTCTGGTATTCAAAATCTAAGCCGCATTAACGTGTGGGTAGCCTTCGTGATGCTGGGAATGGTCTTAATCTTTGGACCAACCGCTTTTATCTTCAATAAAGCCTGCGATTCCATTGGTTTACTTCTTCAGAATTATATGCAGTGGAGCCTGTTCACAGACGCAATCGGACAAAACGGCTTTGCGCAGGGCTGGACCATTTTCTACTTTGCCTGGTGCATCACGGTCGCGCCCTTTATGGGTCTCTGGGTTGCCCGGATCTCTAAAGGCCGCTCGCTCCGTGAAATCATTATCGCTGAGCTGGTCGTCAGCGCAGGAAGCGCGCTGATGGTATTCGCCATCCTGGGCGGCTACGGCGTTCACGCCCAGACTATTCAGGGGATCGATATCGTTGGCGTGCTTGAAGCCAAGGGCGATACCTGGGCCATCGTCACCATTCTGACCAGTCTGCCGCTCGGCAAGATTATACTGGCGCTAATGCTGATAACCATGTTTATCAATCTGGCTACCTCACTGGATTCCACTGCTTTCGTTCTCTCTCAGTTATCCTGTAAAAATCTGAAGCTTGGGCAGGAGCCGCCAAGATGGTATCGTATGTTCTGGGCTGTCGCACTGGTCGTCGTACCGGTTGCCCTGACAATCTCCGGCGCGGACGGATCCCTGCAGACACTCCAGACCTTTATCATCGCGCCGTCCATACCAACGCTGATCTTTATCTGCATCATGATGGTCTCTTTCTTCCTGATGGTGAAGGAGGACAAAGGCCTGCCTTACGCGGAAATTATACGAAATCACTATAAACGCAATAAGCCTGAAATTGAACCAGAAGCTGTCGTTGAACTCGTCGCACCGTTTGAAGGAGACGACAGTCAAGAATCATCAGAAGATAAACAGCTAACTGAACCGGTTGATATCCAGCCTGCCGAAGCGTGAATCTTTAAATGACGACTAAAACTAACTGAAGCCTGGGCCTTTATTCTGGGCCCGGGCTTTGCCTTTCGGAAATGTTTGAATTGAAATATAAGGAGAGAATATCCAATGATTAGAACAAGTTTAACCGATGTCTTTTTTACCAAAGAGGATGTCGAAAAACTGCACGAAAGCGTGCTACATATTTTAAGCACCGTTGGTGTTAAAATTGAAAACGAGGAAGCCCGCGGTATTTACAGCCAACATGGTGCCAGGGTAGACGGTGATATTGTCTATATTGATGAAGCTCTGCTGAACAAGGCGCTTAAAACTGTACCCGACAATTTTGAGCTTCAGGGCTTTGACAGAAGCGTCGCGATCGGCCTGGACCATGACCCGGTCATCATTCCAACCAACGGCACGCCTCTGGTTTTAAACTTTGACGGCAGCTACAGTGACACAGATCTTCACGATGTCATCAACTTTTACAAGCTTATTGACACCTCTGACGTCATCGGCATCACAAGCCAGATCGCCATCGACGTTCCCGGTCTTGATAAATCCAGGGACCGCTACCTGCCTCAGCTTGCTTTGATGCTGAAGTACAGCCACAAGCCTATCTTTAACGTACTCACCGCCACCGAGAATAACTACAAAAAATCCGACCTTGAAACCGGTACCCGCGAGGGCATCCAGTTTGCCAAAAAATTCTTTGGAATAGAGGATAAATACGTATGCTACAGCGGCGGCTGTGTCATCTCACCTCTGGCCGTCGGCTGGGAATCCATGGCCTACTTTATGGGGGAAATTAAGGAAAACCAGCCGCTGAGCATTACGGCCTGCTCCATGACCAACCTGACGGCGCCGGGCTCTCTGTTTGGCTCTGTGGTGCAGGACGCGGCAGCGGTGTTGTCCATTGTCGTTTTATCACAGCTCATGAATCCAGGCCTTCCCTGTATGTACACCAGCCTGTCCTCCATGACAGATATGCGCTATGTTCAGCTCTGCATGGGCGCGCCGGAATTCTCGCTCATCACCCTGGCGCACATCGCCTTAGCCAACTATTACCGTATTCCTGCCCGCATGGGCGGCGGCCTGGGCGATGCGTTCAAGGCCGATTACCAGGCCGGTGTAGAATCCACAGTAGGCCTTATGGCGCCGATGCTCACTCAAACTGCCATGATCGTTCATGGAGTAGGTACCATGGGCAGCTTTAATCTCACAAGCTACGAAAAATTCATTGAAGACGAAGAAACCATCCGCTATCTGAAACGCATGCGCAAGGGGTTTGACGTCTCCGATGACCATCAGAAAAAGGCCCTTAAATCCATCGAAAAGACCGGCCCACGAGGCAATTACCTGAGCGGCCGTACGCCAAAGGAATACCGTGAGGATAACTACCTGGCCAACGCTGTATTTAACCGAAAAGGCTGTAAGGAAAACACCCGTGAAGAAGAAGGTGATATCCGTGACCGCGCTAAAAAAATCTACGATGCCCGTATGGATTCCTATAAACTGCCGAACTTAAGCCTAGAACAGAAAAAACTACTCAACACCGAGCTGCCCGAGGGGTTTAAATTTGAAATATAATTATAAAAACAGCGCTTCCGCCATTTGTACGGAAGCACTGCCTGCGTTACTGGGTCTTTTTATAAACATGGACGTCGCCTGTGTCCCGGTCTGTCAGCGTCAGGGTATCCCCGTCAATGACATAGGACATATGAGTGGTCTGCCCGCCGTAGGCCTGAGCATACTTCATGTCCACGTTTTTTTCCTTTGTATCCATTGTATAGGTCGCGACGTCGTCACCAAACATTTTAAATACATTGTTATCCGCAAATTCAATATTGACGCCAGAATCATCTGCCCACGCTCCAAGAATCAGCTTTTCATCCTTTGCAGCCTCTGAACCTGTTTTAACCTTTGTACTGATACCGGTTGTCAACAGCGCCAGCACAAGGCTAAGCACCGCAACCGCCACAATGCCCATGGCAAGTTTTTTTTTCTCCATTTAAATCTCCTCAAATCCATTGGATGTTCCTAATGGATTTTATTATATCATAATTATTTACACGTGGTGTGATAGTTTTATGATTTTTTGGGAATTAACCTTTTTTTAAGGATATAATTAACGGTTTTTATCTTTACAAATTTAAGCAACAGCGTATATAATAAAATCATATAGGATCGATTTTCAATTTTGGAGGTAATATCGATGAATGAAGCATTAAAAGAAACCCTTGACAGCATAAAAGGTTTTATCTGTGATATGGACGGCGTTATCTATCACGGTAACCGCCTTCTTCCCGGCGTTCCCGAGTTCGTGGACTGGCTGTACCGGGAGGATAAAAATTTTCTCTTCCTTACAAACTCCAGCGAGCGCTCGCCACTCGAGTTAAAGGAAAAGCTCTCCCGCCTGGGCCTTGACATTGACGAGAGTCATTTTTATACCAGCGCCCTGGCCACCGCTAAATTTCTGAGCACACAGTCACCAGGCTGCTCTGCTTATGTCATCGGTGAGCCCGGTCTCATCAACGCCTTATACAGCGCCGGTATTACCATGAATGATATGAACCCGGATTACGTTGTTGTGGGCGAGAGCTATAATTACAACTATGACACCATCCTGAAGGCCGTTCGTTTTGTCTTAAAAGGTGCTAAGCTCATTGGGACAAACCCGGATCTCACCGGCCCTGCCGAAGGCGGCCTGGTACCAGCCTGCCGAGCATTTACCGCGCCCATCGAGCTGGCAACCGGAAAATCTGCTTATTTTGTCGGAAAGCCAAATCCGCTCATGGTCCGCACTGGTATTCGTATGCTCGGCGTTCATTCTGAGGATGCCGCCATTGTCGGCGACCGCATGGATACGGACATTATCTCCGGTATCGAATCCGGCATGCACACCATCCTGGTCCTCTCCGGCGTCTCCACACCAGAAACCGTCCAGGAATTCCCATACCGTCCACAGTTTATTTTAAACGGGGTGGGGGAAATCCCGACAAATTAGTAAAATTGCTTCTCAGCGGCCTGTGGGCCGCTTTTTTATTGGACAAATTCCAGAATCTGTCTGAATTTTTTACAAAGCCAGACATTGTCTAATTACATGCAACTCTCCTGATGCTATAGTAAAATCAGAAAATCGGGCGCTAAATGCAGGCAAGATTTACAGAATGGAGGCTTTAAAATGGCATCAAATATGAGTTTAAGTGAAAACATTAAGTCCTTTGGTATGAAACAGGTCATCAGGTATCTGGATGCAGACCCGGATAAAAATATTCCAAGAATCATTGAGTGGGTCGAAAAATTTGATAAAGACCAGACCATCGCTGGCCAGATGAAGGTCGTCAAGAAAGCTCTGGCCGATGAAAATAACAACTGGAACCGGCTGGTAAAAAGCCTGTGGACCGACATTGACCCCGGTGTCCGAAAGCGTCTCTTTAACAATTTTATCATCAACAGTGTCATCATCGGCTGCAAACGCCAGAACATGAACAAGGAAAAATACGACTGCAATATCCCGTGGGCCATTCTCATGGACCCTACTTCAGCCTGCAATCTGCACTGTACAGGCTGCTGGGCTGCGGAATACGGGGATAAAATGTCCATGGATTTCGATACGCTGGACAGCATCATCGAACAGGGAAAGGCCCTCGGGACTTATATGTATATCTATTCCGGCGGAGAGCCCCTTGTGCGCAAAAAAGATATTATCAAGCTGTGTGAAAAGCATGACGACTGTGCCTTTCTGTCCTTTACCAACGCTACCCTCATCGACGAAGCCTTTGCCGATGAGATGCTGCGGGTTCAGAACTTTATCCCGGCCATCAGCGTCGAGGGTTTTGAGGAAGAAACCGACATGCGCCGCGGTAAAGGAACCTATGCTGCGGTCATAAAAGCCATGGATATTTTAAAAGCCAAAAAGCTGCCCTTTGGTTTTTCTACCTGCTACCACCGTCAGAATACTGATGTCATCGGCAGTGAGGCGTATTTTGACGCCATGATCGAAAAGGGCTGTAAGTTTGGCTGGTTCTTTACCTATATGCCTGTCGGTGTCGACGCTGTCCCCGAGCTCATGGCCACCGCGGACCAGCGAGAGTACATGTATCACCAGATCCGCAAATTCCGAGGCACCAAGCCCTTGTTTACCCTGGATTTCTGGAATGACGGCGAGTACGTCAAGGGCTGTATCGCAGGTGGCCGCAATTACCTGCACATCAATGCCGGCGGCGACATTGAGCCCTGTGCCTTCATCCATTACTCCGATTCCAACATCCATGAGCAAACCTTACTGGAGGCTTACAGGCGGCCGCTTTTCATGCAGTACCATAAAAACCAGCCCTTCAACCCAAACCATCTGCGCCCCTGTCCGCTGCTTGATAACCCAGGCCGCCTGACCAGCATGGTTGAACTGTCCGGCGCGCACTCCACCGACCTCACTCACCCCGAGGATGTAAAAGCGCTTTCGGACAAATGCCTGGACGCCGCAAAAGCCTGGAAGGTCAACGCTGATCGTCTCTGGAACGAAAGCCATCCAAATCACTGACATTAAAAGCACTTCTGACTCAGGAGTGCTTTTTTATTGACTCAGACGCTTTACAGGCCTCGTCAAAATTCTAAACGGCATTTTTCATACAGAAAAATAAAATGGTATATCTTTCTGTAACCCTGTGAAGTATAATAAAAGCAATCAACAGGCAGAAGGGAGGACTGTTTTATGGGTATCTGGATTACAAAGTAATGGCAAGGTGTACCTTTGTTATTACGCCTTGCTAATCAAATAATTAAAAAAATGATTAGGAGGCAGATGAATATGTCATATTTTAATTATCAGTCAAAAAAAATATTTTATAAAGAAGCTGGTTGGGGTAAGCCGCTTGTCATGTTACATGGCGACACCGCTTCATCAGTTATGTTTAAAATGCTGTTGCCCTTATATCAAAAACATTTCAGGGTAATTTTGATCGACTTTTTAGGCAATGGACAATCAGACAGAGTTAAAAAATTTCCGCCGGATTTATGGATTTCACAGGCTCAGCAGGTTATCGCACTTATTGAACACTTAAAAATTGAAAAAGCAAATCTGATTGGAACAAGTGGAGGCGCCTGGGTTGCTGTCAATACAGCGTTAGAGCGTCCCGACCTCATAGACAAAATTATTGCAGACAGCTTTGACGGCAGGACTCTAAATGAAGACTTTGCAGTAAATTTACTGAAAGAACGCGAATACGCAAAACACGATCCTTTTGCTAAGCAGTTTTACGAATGGTGCCAGGGCAAGGATTGGGAAACTGTGGTAGACCTTAATACACAGGCACTGACAGAATGCGCAGAGAAAAAGTTACCGTTGTTCTCAAAACCTTTGAAATCATTGAGGGTTCCTGTTCTCTTCACAGGAAGTTTAGAAGATACAATGTGCCGAAAGAATATGCTGGAAGAATACGCAGAGATGAAGAGAATCGTTAAAAATGGAACAATCTATTTTTTCAATACCGGCGGACATCCTGCGATAGTTACAAACGCGGAAGAATTTTCAGAAATCGCCTTAAAATTTTTGAACAGCTGATAAGTTAAGCGGCACTTGCCGCTGAAAAAAGAAAGCTGCCCGTGCAGCGCTCTAAAAAGATAGGCTTTTGCCTATCTTTTTAATTATATAATACTATTTGCCAAATTTATTTCCCTAAAGTACAATAGAATCATCAAATCTCACACAAAGGATTTTTATATGGATGCTAAGAAACTTTTTAAATTGTTTATCTCTACCTTCAGTCTGAGCATGTTTACCTTTGGCGGGGGCTACGTCATTGTGCCGCTCATGCGGAAAAAATTCGTCAAAGAGCTGGGCTGGATCGAGGAGCAGGAAATGCTGGATCTCACGGCCATTGCCCAGTCTTCTCCCGGCGCCATGGCAGTTAACGCCTCCATCCTGGTCGGCTACCGGGTGTCGGGTGTTCTCGGCGCTTTTGTAGCTATTGTCGGGACAGTACTGCCGCCCTTAATCATTTTGTCCGTTATCTCACTTTTTTATACCGCTTTCCGCGACAACCTGTACGTGGGGTTTCTGCTTAAAGCCATGCAGGCCGGGGTATCCGCGGTCATTGTGGATGTCGTCATTGACATGGGCGGCGATATTTTTAAAGCACGAAAGGCCTTGCCCGTCGTTATGATGTTTGTGGTTTTCATCCTCAGCGCTTTTGTAAAAATGAATGTGATTATCCTCATCCTGATCTGCGGCCTCATCGGCGCTCTGGTGACCTTTACGGCCAAACGTACCGGAAAGAATCTTTTATAGGAGGCGGCCATGACTTATCTTCAGTTATTTATCAGCTTTTTCCAGATCGGGCTTTTCAGCATCGGCGGGGGATACGCGGCGCTCCCGCTCATTCAAGAGCAGGTTGTCAACCTCCACGGCTGGATGGATATGACCCAGTTTATTGACATTATCACTATTTCCCAGATGACGCCAGGCCCCATCGCCATCAATGCCGCCACCTTTGTGGGCATCAAAACCGCAGGAATCGGCGGCGCCATTGTCGCCACTGTCGGCTGTGTCACACCCTCCTGCATCATCGTGCTGGTCCTGGCTGCGGTTTACTACCGCTTTCGAAATCTGCACACCATCAAAGGCGTGCTCTCTGGCCTCCGCCCCGCTGTGGTAGCCCTCATCGCCTCGGCCGGTCTTTCAATCGTCATTGTAACCTTTTTTAAGAACGGCCTGGTACAGCTTACAGCAGACAATATCGATTTTGTGGCTGTGGTTCTCTTTGCCGTCAGCCTTTTTATCCTCCGGAAATTCAAGCTCAATCCCATTTATGTCATGCTGGGATGCGGGGTCATTGGCATGGGCGTATATGCGGCGCTTAATTTTATATGATAAACACGTATTAATTTTATAATCTTATTGACCAGTTGGTCTATTTCCTATATTATAGACTTATAAGTCTATAATATAGGAGTTTAACGATGAAAAAAGAAGCAAAAACAGAAATCACGAAAGAGCGAATTATGACTGCCGCCATGCGGGAATTTGGTGAAAAGGGTTACTTTGCCGCATCACTCAATAATATTTGCGGTACTGGTATCCCAAAGGGGCTGTTGTACCATAATTTTAAAAATAAGGATGCCCTTTACCTGGCATGCGTAGAGAAAAGCTTCAGTGCTTTAACCGCTTATCTAAAAAAACAGAACACCGGCTCAGACCTGCGCGGATACATGGATGCCCGTCTGCGCTTTTTTCAGGAAAACGAGTATGAAACACATCTTTTTTTTGAGGCCATTCTCCAGCCGCCCGCACAGCTAAAAAAAGAGATCCAAAATATCCAGAAGGATTTTAGAGCCTTTAATCTTATACTCTATAAAGAGATATTGTCCTCCATTACTTTAAGGGAGAGTATTTCTGAGGAAGATGCACTGGCATATTTTTCCTTGATGCAGGATATGTTTAACGGCTACTTTAGCAGCCCTGTCTATAATAATTTGCCGTTTTCTGACATTGTCTCCTCCCATGAAGTTAACCTGGCAAAATTTCTGGATTTTATGCTTTACGGCCTGGCAGAAAGAGGGTATGAGTCATGATCACTGCTCTTTTAAGACTTCTGCTCGCCATTTCCGCGGCTTTCTTAGTCGGAAAGCTTGTTTCACAGATAAAGCTGCCCGCCATTCTGGGCTGGCTCATCGCCGGCATGCTTCTGGGGCCACACGCCGCAGGTCTTGTAAACAACGCCATTTTGGATGCTGGATGGTACCAGTCTGTTATTCATATTCTGGAATGCACAGTCGGCCTGATGATCGGTACAGAGCTTGTCTGGAACCGTATCAAAAAATCCGGGAAAGCGCTTGTCATCACTACTCTCACACAGTCCCTCGGTACTTTTCTTTTAGTATCGACTGTGTTTGCTGTTGTTTTCTGGATAAGCGGTATTTCGCTTTACCTCGCTGTAATTTTTGGCGGAATCGCTCTGGCAACCGCTCCAGCACCGGCACTTTCAATCGTCAGAGAGTTTAAAACCGACGGACCGGTCACCAAAACCCTGATTCCTATGGCCGCTCTGGATGATATCGTCGGGGTCGTTGTTTTTTTCACCACTATCGCTCTTGTTGCCGGAAATATCGGTGAACAGAAGCTTCCTGCGTATATGATCTTTGTTGTCGTGCTTCTGCCGCTTGTTATCGGCGTGGTGACCGGCGTGCCCGCCGGGCTTCTCCTTCGCAGAAAATCAACACCACCAGTTACATTGTTTATCCTTATAATCATGCTGCTCTTAACCTCTGCCATTGGTTTCTTATGCAACACCTGCCTGATGCCAAAACCGATACTAAACTTTATGCTCATGGGCATGGCATTCTCTGCTGCCTTTTCAAACCTAGTTTCCCCAGAACGCCTGGAAGAAATAGTCGCCGGTTTTAACCCTATCCTGGGCCTGGCCATGATTGTTGTCATTTTAAATCTTGGCGCGCCGCTGGACTACCATCTTATTTTGGGAGCCGGACTCTTTACCTTTATTTATATCATTTCCCGTGCCTGCGGGAAATACGGCGGTGCGTGGATCGGAGCAAAACTTACAAAATCGCCGGAAACAGTTCGGAAATACCTTGGCTTTACTTTATTGCCTCATTCGGGCGTTTCACTGGTATTTACCGGTATTGCTGTCTCAGTGCTGTCTGTGGCCGCCCCGGAAAACGCCAGGATTATCCAGGGAACTATCGCCGCTGCTGCTGTGATCAATGAGGTGATCGCTGTCATTATAGCAAAAAAAGGCTTTGAATGGGCAGGGGAATTTAACCAGCTCGAAACATCTCTTCCCGAATCATCTCTCCGGGAGGAATCACAATAAACCGCTCATCAGTGCTGCCGCCCAGCATCTCAATGATCAGGTCCACATCGCCCTCGGTTTCCTGCAGCTCGAGGTTCAGCTTTTCTGCCACACCAGCGCATTTTTCACGGACACTCTGGTCCTCCACGCCGGTTTTGACAAACATGAGGTACTTATAATTTTTATACATGGCTTTTATGACGCGTAAAGCCCGTTTTTCGCCGTATTTTTCTTTCATGCGGTCATATTCATATCCGAGGCCCTCTTCGCCCCATAACCAGCCCTGTGATACGAAATATGAGCTTCGTCGCATTTCGGTGGTGTTTGGGTTATGACAGAGCAGAACGTCGATGCAGTCCTCTACCTTTGGCAGTACCACCGGACAGTTTTTTGCCTGTATGCCCGTCAGAGCCTGTCCGCAGTGCCCGTAGAGCAGGTAAATCCTTTCTGCACCGGTCTCCGCGTCGATGGCGGCCTGTACCTTTTCATGAAGGGTTTCCGGCACATTGTGCAGCTGATCCTCCAGCCAGTTGAATTTAAAATCCGATCGCTCCCCAAGCGCGGCTTCAATCTCCTTTCGAAGCACACTGCATCCGATAACCACCTTTTTCATTTTTTCTCCTCCTTTTTCACCGCCTTTTTGGCGGCATCCCTTAATGTCATTATAGAAATCTGCGAAAGCTCTGTCAATCCTGCAAAAAAAGAATACAAAAAAGGGCTGGTCTTCCAGCCCTTATCGTCAACTTTTATTTTTTATCAGCATTTCCTTAAACACAGCTTCCGAGACCGGCCTGGAATAATAGTATCCCTGGACAAAGAGGACGCCGTTCTTTTTCAGGAAATCGGCCTGTTCCCGGGTTTCCACGCCCTCGCAGATGATTCTCAGGTTCAGCACCCGAGCAATATTGACAATGCCGGTGATAAACATCGCGTTGCGGTGTTCGCTCAAATCTCTGTTGATAAAGCTTCTGTCTATTTTAATGACATCTACGGGCAGCTCCTGAAGAACGCCCATAGAGGAATAACCTGTTCCAAAGTCGTCGAGGGCGACGCTGAAGCCCATCTCCCGAAGCTTACAGGTCTGGGTAATGGTCTCATCCCAGTTTTCCATGAGCACCGTCTCGGTAATCTCGATTTCCAAAAAGGAAGGCGGTACAGACAAAAGCTCCGCAATACGCCTGATTTCATCGGCAAAGCCGGGGTTTGCAAAATGGCGGCTGGAAAAATTAACCGCTACTGGCACTGCCGGCTCATTGTTTTTAAACTGTCCGGCCAATGTCCTGCAGACCTTTTTAAAAATATAAAAATCCAGCTGGACCACAAAGCCGTTGGCCTCAAAAACCGGTATAAAGTGGGCCGGGGAGAGGACTCCTCTGGTCGGATGGTTCCATCTTACCAGCGCCTCCGCTCCCATGATCTCCCCGGTTTCGATGTTATATTTTGGTTGATAGTACGCCTCAAACTCCCGCCTGGCAAGGGCACCGTACATTTCATCCTCGACCTGCTGCTCGTGCTCCTGGGTATACTGCATGGCCTGGAGATCGCTGTCGTTGGCGTAGTAAAACTTAAAATGTCCCTTTCCCTGCTGTTTTGCACGGCTGCAGGCCAGATCGGAGCGGTGCAGCACCTCACGCAGCGGAAGATCGTCCGCCTGGCTGTCCCACAGCAAAACCCCAACGCTGACAGATACCGGAAAATCCTTCCGGGCTTTCCGGCTGCTCTCAGGTTTTATCTCAGAAATAACCTTTATAATCTGCTCTGCGGTCTTTTGCGCTGCCAGCTGTGTCTTAACAGACGGCAGCAGCATAGCAAATTCCTCTCCGCCGACGCGCGCGGCCATCCCGCTGTTTTTTTCCGCAATAGCCCTCAGCCTTTTACCAGCCTCTGTCAGAACCCGGTCGCCGACAAGGTAATCATACCGGTCATTGAGTCCTTTAAACTCATCCATATCCATAAAAAACAGGGCCATTCTGCCGCCATGTGTTTCGATGGTCTCCTTGATATAAAGATCAAAGGCTTCCCGGTTATAAAGTCCAGTCAGTCCGTCGGTCCGGCTCTTTTCAAGCAGCGCAGCATTTTGATTCTTTAAGTCCTTTACCATGCTGTTAAAGCTCTCAGCGAACTGCTGAAGCTCCTTAGAACCTGCGGGGATTAAGGGCTCTGCACTGTTTTCCCTTGAATTTTTCAGGCTTTTATAATAGTGGTGCAGGGGAGTGGTGACAAAAAACAGCAGAAAGAAAGACAAGACCAGCAGTAATAAAAGCAGAAAAAAATTATAGACCAGCATATGGTTCAGCGAGCCCATTGTCTCACTGTTAGAGAGGGTATTCTCACTGGTTTTTCGGTTGTAAAGCTGGCTTCTGAAGCTCGTTATATTGTCTGTGATTTCTTTTTTCTGATTTTCATAGGTGTTATTAAAAATACTTTTGATGGCCAGCTGTCCCTTTTCCTCCGGACCGCTGCTCTCCTCACCGTTTTTATAGACATAAGCCGCCACTTCAGGAGGCATCTGGCTTTCTGGAATTCCAACAGCGTCGGCCTTTAACCGCATGGCAAGGGTTTCGGTCTCCATGAGCCTGTCGGAAGCCTCCATGGCATTTTTTAAAAGCGTCCGTTCCTCTTCACTAATGCCTAGAGCATTAAGGCTGTTTACAGCGTCCTCGCGATGGCGGGATTCATCGGCCTCCTGCCAGTACTGGTTCATATAAACCGGATCTCCTGTTGCCACAAAATGCCGCGTGGCAGTGGTGAGATCATCAGAAGCTTTCGAGAATTCCAGTATTTTATCTTCACACTGGTTGTGATTTTCCATCCGGTCTGCCTGTTCACGAATCTTAAGGTCAACATTTTGTGTATTGATAAAAGACAGAACTGCCGCGATAATCGCCAGAGCACAAAAAATAAAGGTCGTCATCCTCAGACTGATTTTTAACTTCATCTCGCTTGTCCCATATCTTTCTTTTGAATAAATTCTGTTTCTAATAAAACAGTTAAAGTGTATCATTAAATTTTCCGAAACACAAGCCGCTTTTCAGCCACTTTCGGATAACAAAAAAGCGGCCGGAGCCGCTTAAAAATGAAATCCTATTCGAAAAAAATCGTCTGTCTGTTATCCTTTCAGAATTTCCAGCAGCTCGCCGGTTGTCTTCTGAAGATTGATGCCTGTTAAAAAGGAACGGCCATTCATGACCGGAATATCAATGTCGCCATCGAGCTGACAGGTACATACAATAATGTCCGGCTTAATCTCAGCGGCCTTCTGAGCCACCTCCGATGCCTTTGCCTGGACGGTCTTCAATTCAACACCATTTTCCGACGCAATTTTTTCAATTTTTTTGGCCACTACGGTAGAAGTCGCCACAGCGGCGCCGCAGGCCACTAAAACAGTTTTCATCTCTTTACACCATCCATTATTTCTCTGAAACGGCTGATATTTTCTTTCATATCGCCGCTGAACAGGCAGGAGCCCGATACAATGACATTGGCGCCGGCTTCGACAACAGTACTCAGGGTTTCAAAGTTCACGCCGCCGTCGATCTCCAGATCAACATCACGGTCGCCGATCATGGCGCGGATTCCCTTTAAACGCTCTGTTGTTTCAGGAATATACTTCTGTCCGCCAAAGCCAGGATAAACGCCCATAACCAGAATCATGGAAATGTCGTCCATAAAAGGCGCCAGCACCTCGATGGGGGTGTCCGGAGAGATGACCAGGCTTGCTTTGCAGCCGGATTTTTTAATCAGGTCAATACATTCTCTGGTATCGTCCTCGACTTCGACGTGAACCGTGATGATATCTGCTCCGGCGTCGGCAAAGCGTTCGATGTATTTCAGCGGTTCGCTTATCATCAGATGGACATCAAAGGGAAGGCCGATGGTTTTACGGAGGCATTTTACCTGATCTGGCCCAATGGTGATGTTTGGAACAAAATGGCCGTCCATCACGTCCACATGAAGCCAGTCCGCCCCGCCGGCTTCCACGGATTTCAAATCACGGTCCAGGTTGGCAAAATCCGCGCTCAGCATTGATGGGGAAATTTTATAATTCATAATGAGTACCTCTCTCTTATTAATGATCATCTTAACGATCGGCTGAGAAACTAATCCAGCCCGTCGATATCTTTTACTAAATTATATATCCACTCAGGACTTTTTGCACCTGCTATTTTTTGTAAAACCATTTCATCTTGTATCATCAGGACAATTTTCTGCAGCGTTTCAATCTGCTTTTCACCGTCTTTTATGGCTAAAAGAAAAACAATAGAGACCTCGATACGCTCCTCCGGCGCTCCCATACCGTGAAAAACTACCGGATTTTTTAAAGTAAGCAGCGATACAGCCTCCTCCAGCACATTGTCCGGCTCGGCGTGGGGAATGGCGACGCCAATGGACGTCGGCAGTCCTGTCGGAAAAATTTTCTCCCGCTCACAGGCCGCTGCAATGTAAGCCTCGTCAATTTTATGATCCCTTAAAAGGGGAGAGGCGGCGGCCTCTATCGCTTGAAAGCAGTCCGCCGCCTCTCTGTTAATCTGAATGTATTTTTGATTGATCAGCATTTTCTATTTCTCGTCCATAATGGAAACCTGGCCGTCCTCAATATCTTCTTCCGGGTCTTCCTTGTAAACTTTGGAAATGGTCGCGATCTGTTCTCCGGCCTGAAGCTTCATCAGGCGCACGCCCTGGGTATTACGGCCAACAGTGGAGATGTCATTGCCCTCCAGCTTAATGACCACGCCCTGGTTGTTGATCATCATGATCTCACCATCTCGGCTGATGACGCAGAAGCCAACCAACTCGCCGGTTTTCTTGGTAACCTTATAGGTCTGGACACCCTTGCCGCCGCGTTTCTGCGAGCGGTACTGGTCACCGGAGGTCAGCTTGCCATAGCCGTTGTCGGATACACAGAGCACAAATAAATCATCGGATACGATGTCCATGCCCACAACCACATCGTCGTCGCGCAGCTCAATCCCCCGTACACCGATGGAGGTACGTTTCAGCGGACGCACTTCTTCTGAGGCAAACCGGATGGCATAACCTTTCTGAGTCCCCATGACGATCTCCTCATTTTCTTCCACCAGACGGACATTGATGAGCTCATCGCCCTCGCGCAGGTTAATGCCGATGATGCCGTTCTTTCTGGAAGAATCATACTCGGTGAGATCAGTTTTCTTAATAATCCCCTGCTTGGTCGCCATGATCAGGCATTTATCCGCTGTAAATTCCTTAACCGGAATCATGGTCGTGATCTTTTCATCCGGATCAAGCTGAAGAATATTCACGATGGCAGTCCCTCTTGCGGTACGGCCGCCCTCCGGCACTTCAAAGGCCTTCAGACGATACACCTTGCCCTTGTTGCTGAAGAACAGCAGGAAGTGGTGGGTAGTGGTGGTAAAGAGATGTTCCACAAAGTCGTTCTCACGGGTAGAGAGGGCAGTGATTCCCTTGCCGCCGCGTTTCTGTGAGCGGTAAGTATCTGCTGAAATCCGTTTAACATAGCCGATGTGAGTCATGGTAATGACCACTTCCTCCTCTTCGATGAGGTCTTCCACATCAAAGTCTTCCACGTCGATGTCAAAGGAGGTTCTTCTTTCATCGCCGTATTTTTCCTTGATCTCTGTCAGCTCATCCTTGATGATGTTTAATACCAGCTGTTCGTCTGCCAGAATCGCCTTGTACTCAGCGATCATTTTTTGCAGCTCCGCGTATTCTTCCTCGATCTTTTCGCGTTCCAGACCGGTCAGGCGCTGGAGGCGCATGTCCAGAATGGCCTGTGCCTGGATTTCGGTCAGAGCAAAGCGTTCCATGAGCTGGATTTTGGCTTCCTTGCCGTCCTTAGCCGCCCGGATCAGCGCGATGACTTCGTCGATGTTGTCAAGGGCAATGCGCAGACCTTCCAGAATATGCGCTCTTGCTTCAGCCTTCTTTAAATCGAAAATGGTTCTTCTGGTAATGATTTCCTTCTGGTGCTCTACATAGTAGTGCAGCACCTGCTTCAGGTTCAGAACCTTTGGCTCAAGTTTTTTCTTGTCGTACTCATTGCCCACCAGCGCCAGCATGATCACCCCGAAAGTATCCTGGAGCTGTGTATGCTTGTACAGCTGATTCAGAATAATGGTCTCATTGGCGTCGCGCTTGAGCTCAATGACAATACGGATACCCTTTTTAAGGTCTGTTTCATCACGGAGATCCGCAATTCCCTCTACACGCTTTTCCTTGACCAATTCGGCGATTTTTTCCACCAGCTTGGACTTGTTGACCATATAAGGAATCTCAGTGACAACAATCTGTTTACGGCCTTTTTTGGTGGTCTCCATCTCAACCTTTGAACGTATCTTGATACGTCCTCGGCCGGTACGGTAAGCTTCCTTAATACCGGATTTTCCCAGCAAAATACCGGCGGTTGGAAAGTCTGGCCCCTTGATATGGGTCATCAGCTCATCGATGGTAATGTCCGGATTATCAATATAAGCGATGGTGCCATCAACCACCTCGCCTAAATTGTGCGGCGGAATGTTTGTGGCCATCCCGACCGCGATCCCGGCAGAGCCATTGACCAGCAAGTGGGGAACACGGGCCGGAAGGACTTCCGGTTCCATCTCAGATTCATCGAAGTTCGGGATAAAGTCAACGGTGTCCTTATTGATGTCACGCAGCATTTCCAGCGCGATTTTAGACATCTTGGCTTCTGTGTAACGCATGGCGGCAGCGCCGTCACCGTCGATGGAGCCAAAGTTACCTTGTCCGAAGATGGTCATGTATCGGGTTGAGAACTCCTGGGCCATACGCACCATGGCGTCATAAACCGCTATATCGCCGTGTGGGTGATATTTCCCCAGAACTTCCCCGACGATACGGGCAGACTTACGGGTCGGCTTATCCGGCGTCATGCCGAGTTCGCTCATGGCGTACAGAATACGTCTGTGAACAGGTTTTAAACCGTCGCGCACATCCGGCAGAGCACGCCCGATGATAACACTCATGGCGTAATCCACATAGCAGGACTTCATCTCTTCTTCAATATTTACTTCTTTTATTCGGTCATATTCTATAATTTCATCCATATTTTAGTTTAACTCCCAAGTTTAAAATGATCGTATTTTGCATAAAAAATCTTATATCATCCTTCGGATGATTTTTTATACAAAATGCGTTAGCCTCATTGCCGAACACCCGGGCGCGGCGGCTCCCTTTGCGTGTTCTGCCAAATTTTTTCAAAATTTGGATTCGACGTCAGATGTCCAGATTTTTAACCTTAGCCGCGTTGCGCTCAATAAACTCTTTTCTCGGCTGTACCTTATCGCCCATGAGAATGGTGAATACCTCGTCGGCATAGGCGGCGTCCTCGATGTTGACGCGGTTCAGGATACGGACAGAGGGGTCCATGGTGGTTTCCCACAGCTGATGGGCGTCCATTTCCCCAAGACCTTTGTAACGCTGGATGGTGTATTTGCTGCGGTCTTTATCCTCAAACATTTTGTCAAGAGCCTTTTCATTGTAAACATACTCGACATGCTGTCCTCTGGCTACCTTAAAAAGCGGCGGCTGGGCAATGTACACATAACCTTCCTCGATCAGTCCACGCATGTAGCGGTAGAAGAAGGTTAAAAGCAGTGTACGGATATGAGCGCCGTCGACGTCGGCATCTGTCATGATGATGATTTTGTGGTAGCGGGCCTTTTCAACATTAAAGTCCTCGCCGACCCCTGTGCCAAAGGCAGTAATCATAGATTTCAGCGTATCCGCTGTCAGGATACGGTCAAGACGGGATTTCTCAACGTTCAGGATCTTACCACGCAGGGGAAGAATCGCCTGAATTCTGGAGTCGCGGCCAGATTTGGCCGAGCCGCCCGCGGAATCCCCTTCCACGATAAATATCTCAGACATGGACGGGTCTTTTTCACGGCAGTCTGCCAGCTTACCCGGCAGGGCAGTGGTATCCAGGGCGCTTTTACGTCTGGTGAGCTCACGTGCTTTTTTGGCTGCCTCGCGCGCTCTGGAGGCGCTCAGTGTTTTTTCGATAACGGTTTTAGCAATGGTTGGGTTTTCCTCTAAGAAAGCAGAGAGCTCGTCACCGACAATGGTTTCAACGATCCCCTTGACTTCAGGATTCCCAAGCTTGGTTTTGGTCTGGCCCTCAAACTGCGGGTCCAGCAGCTTAATGCTGATGATGGCTGTCAGGCCTTCGCGTACATCCTCGCCGGTCAGGTTTTTATCATTGCCCTTGATGTAATTATTCTTTCTGGCATAGGTGTTGATGGTACGGGTCAGGGCGCTCTTAAACCCGTTTAAATGGCTCCCGCCCTCAGGTGTGTAAATATTGTTGGCGTAGGAATAGATATTTTCTGAATAGCCTGCAGTGTACTGGAAAGCGATTTCCAGGCTGTAATCTTCCATTTCCTTTTCATAATATGCGATCTGTTCATAAAGGGGGTCCTTATTCTTGTTCATGTATTCAATGTAAGAACGGATACCGCCTTCGTAGCAGTAGGTTTCCTTGCGCTTTTCAGCTTCGCGTTCATCGGCCAGCGTGATGGAGACACCTTTGTTTAAAAAGGCCAGCTCTCTGAGGCGGTGCTCCAGAACATCAAAGTCATACACCAGCTCGTCAAAAATGTCTGGGTCAGGCTGGAAATGGACCGTGGTGCCCGTACGGTTGGTATTGCCGGTCACTTCAAGCTCAGAGGTTTTTTTACCCTTGGCAAAACTCTGATGGTAAATCTTCTTGTTCTGCTTGACCTCAACCGTCAGTTCAGAGGAGAGGGCGTTAACCACGGAAACCCCAACACCGTGAAGACCGCCGGATACCTTGTATCCTCCGCCGCCAAACTTACCGCCGGCGTGCAGAACCGTCAGAGCCAGTTCAACCCCGGTCTTTTTCATTTTGTGGTTCATACCTGTCGGAATACCACGTCCGTCATCCACAACAGTGATACCATTGTTTTTATCAATGGTGACCACAATATTCTTACAGTAACCCGCCAGGGCCTCATCAATGGAGTTATCCACGACTTCGTAGACAAGATGGTGAAGCCCCTGCTTGCCGGTGCTCCCGATATACATCCCAGGTCTTTTCTGGACAGCCTCAAGGCCCTCCAGCACCTGTATCTGGTCAGCTGTATAGCCGTTTTGTTCATTTTTTAAATTGTCTGACATAAAAACCTCCGTTTATTCAAGTGGAAGGTGGAAGATGGAAAGTGAAAAGTTAACGTCCAAATTTGCTGTGCAAATTTGATTCAAAATCAAAAATGCCCAGCATTTTTGTTCAATAACCTTCAACCTTCAACCTTCAACCTTCAACGATTATTAGTCTTTTTGTTTTCCATCCTCTATCCTAAAAATTTTTGATGGGTATTCGCTGTAATGCTCGATAAAAGATGGGTCCGTGCAGGTGATAAAAGCCTGGGTCTTTCCCAGAATGGAAAGAATATTGCGCTGGCGTCTGTCATCCAGTTCGGACAGAATATCATCAAGGAGCACCACTGGGTAATCCCCGGTGCTCTCCCTGTAAATTTCAATCTGAGAAAGCTTCAAAGAAATAGCAGCTGTCCGCTGCTGTCCCTGTGAACCGTATTTTTTTGCATCCTTACCGTTTAAGTGAATCATGATATCATCCACATGAGGCCCGTAGGTGGTGGATCCACGGGCAATGTCCTCCTGTCTGGAGGCCTGCAGCTTTTCTTTAAAAATCCGTTCAAGGTCTGAAAACTCCTGGGGATTTTCAAGAACATTATTCTGATAAAAGAGCACCAGCTCCTCACGGCCGCCGCTGAGCTCACGGTGAAGCTCACGGGCCTTTATGTTCAGCCGCCTGAGGTAATCAATGCGGTAGCGCATAAGCACAGCGCCGTATTTGACCAGCTGCTCATCCCAGGAATCCAGGGTAAGGGCCAGGGTACTGTCATACTTTATTTCTTTGAGCAGTGCATTGCGCTGATTATGTATTTTGGCGTAATTCTTTAAAACATAGGGGTAGTTTGGCTTGAACCCGCTGATCTCATTGTTCATGAAACGCCTTCTTTTTTCTGGCCCTTCTTTCACGATTTTCAGGTCGTCGGGTTCAAAAAGAATGGTGGTCAGGACACCCAGCACAGCGTCACGCCTGGTTTCCTTCTTACCATTTAAAAGAACAGTCTTTTTTTTATCCTGCATCTTAACGGACAGGCTGTGGGTGATGTCCTTCTTGACAATATCCGCTTTTACAAAAAAACCGGATTCGTCAAAGCCCACCATATCCGCCAGAGTTCCTGTCTTGTGGGAATAGCCTCTGGACAACAGGTGAACGCTCTCGACTAAGTTGGTTTTTCCCTGGGCATTCTGTCCGCAGATTACATTGATACCCGGTGAGAATTCAAAGGTTTCATCCATATAATTCCGGTAATGGACGAGGTGCAGCCTGGTGAGAATCATTGGGCGACGGCAACCTCAAAGCTTCCGGCGTCCTCCACCTCAACCACATCTCCGGGACGAAGTTTTTTACCGCGCATGGTACAGATTTCTCCGTTTACGCGCACCATTTCATCCTGAATCACCATTTTTGCGTCGCTGCCATTACCAACCAGCCCGGCAAACTTAAGAAGCTGATCCAGCTTTATGAACTCCGTGTTAATTTCAATAATTTCCATATTTATTCCTCTTTAAGTTTGTAAGCCTTTTAAAAAATAGTTTTTCGAGCGTTTTCCCCTTAAAATTGGAAATACGCTCGAAAAACAGCAATAAAAATCGCATACATAGGATAGTATACCACAAATAAAAAAGGATTTGTAAACAAATCCTTTAAAATCATGATTTTTCTTAATGATAATACAGGTTTTTCTCTGAGATAAAAAAACTCAGGCTTCCTCAGCGATCCGGACTGGCAGAATCAGGTAAATAAATTCATCTGAACCGTCTGCGGGCACGATAACCGCCGGTCCGACAGAGGTAGTCAGTTCAATACTCATCTCATCCCGGTCAATAACCTTCAGCGCGTCGATGAAAAATTTAGAGTTAAAAGCGATTTTGATGGGATCGCCCTGATTTTCAATGGGAATCACTTCAAAGACATCCCCGATTTCAGCATTGGAGGTCAAAATCAACTGATCAATGTTAAAATCCATTTTAATCAGGTTGTTTTTACCCTCTCTCGCCAAAAGGGCAGCGCGCTCGCTGCTCTCCAGCAAAAGCTTTCTGGAAACCTTGACTTGAGCAGCCTTTTCTGTTGGGATGATGTGCTTATAATTGATGAACTCACCCTCCAGCAGACGGGAAGTGAACTGGGTATTGCCCATTTCAAAGAAAATCTGGGTTTTTGAAAATTTCACAATAACATTTTCATTATAGCCGGATAACAGCTTGTTAAGCTCATTCATGCTCTTTCCCGGGATAATGACCGAAATGCTGCCGTCAATGGGCTCTTTAAGCTTGCCTTTTTTCAGAGAAAGACGATAGCCGTCCAGAGCGATTAAGCTGATAGCCTCATTTTCAATTTCCATTTTAAGACCAGTGAGCACTGGAATATTTTCGCTGACAGCCACTGAAAAGATGGTGCCACGGATCATTTCTTTCAGAACGCCTGCTTCAATGACAAAACTGTGCTCCTCAATGACTTCCGGAAATTCTGGAAACTCATCGGTGGGGAATCCCTTAATGGTAAAGTTTGACAGAAGACATTCGATTTTTACCTGGTTTGAGTCGTCTTTTTGGAAAAAAACCTCTTCTCCCGATAATTTTCGGATCACTTCTGTGATCAAATTGGATGATAAAATAATCTCACCATCCATGTCTACATTGGCTGGAATACTGGTTTGAACGCCGATTTCCAAATCGGTAGAAGTTAAGACTAATTGATTATTGTATACCTGAAACAAGATTCCCTCAAGCACAGGAAGGGTGGTTTTATTGGATACCCCTTTCTGGGCAATGGATAAAGCGTTGATAAGCGCGTCGCGTGAGCAGCTGAATTTCATAAAGGCACCTCTCTTTTGGGAAGGCTGCTTCCCTGAATATTAAATAATATATAAGTATTTATTTTAGTAATAATAGTAGTAGGGGATGTGCGGACTGTGGATAACTCAGAAAACAGCGAAAGACTGCTGGAATTTGAGATTATTCACAGTGGACAAGGTGTGGATAAGCCGAGGTATTCCGTGTTGAGAAAAATCCGGTTATCCACAACAGATAAAGGACGTTCCGCAGAGCAAAAATTTGGGCTCGGCGTCAGTTACCTGTAATTTCTTTTTGTATGCGGATAATCAGGTTTTTAAAATCTGTGTTGGCTTCCATTTCTTCGTTGATCTTCTGACAGGCGTGGATGACCGTGGAGTGGTCACGGCCGCCAAATTCTTCGCCGATCTTTGGAAGAGAAAGGTCGGTTAAATCGCGGGTAAGGTACATGGCGACCTGGCGGGGAAGGGAAATAGCCTTTGTTCTTTTTTTGGAGTCGATATCTTCAATGGTGACATTAAAGTATTTGGCGGTCATTTCCTTAATATAGGTACTGTTGATGACAATGTTTTCCTTGGCTTTGAAGATATCCTTTAAGGCGTCCTTGGCTGTTTCCAGACAGATGGGCTCGCCGTGAAGTTTGGAGTAAGCGACCACTGTGGTTAAAGCCCCCTCCAGTTCGCGGATATTTGAGTGTATGCTGTCCGCGATAAAGCTGAGGACATCGTTTGGAATCTCTTCCTTATAGGATTCGGCTTTTTTACGCAGGATGGCGATTCGCGTTTCAAAGTTCGGAGCGGAGATATCTGTGATCAAACCCATCTCAAAGCGTGAGCGCAGGCGCTCTTCCAGCTTTGGAATTTCCTTTGGCGGGCGGTCTGAGCTGATGACAATCTGCTTGTTTTCCTCGTGAAGGGCATTGAAGGTATGGAAAAATTCCTCCTGTGTTCCGTCTTTGCCGGCAAGGAACTGGATATCGTCGATGAGCAGGATGTCCACGTTGCGGTATTTGTTTCTGAAGTCAATGTTGTTCTGGTTCTGGATGGCGTCGATGAATTCATTGGTGAATTTTTCACAGGACACATAAACCACTTTTTTGGTGGGCGCATAGGAGAGAATATAATTCCCGATGGCCTGCATAAGATGGGTTTTCCCAAGACCAACACCCCCGTAAATAAACAGAGGATTGTAGCGTTCTGAAGGCGCTTCTGATACAGCGACGCAGGCAGCGTGCGCAAATCGGTTGTTTTCACCGATGACGAACTTTTCAAAGGTATATTTGGGATTCATACTGCCGCCGTTGTTTGAAGTCTTGGTGTTTCCCTCGTTTTTGGGCATGGGAGCGCTTTGTTCAGCAATATCCGGCACTTCCTTCTCGGATAAAACGATCTGGACTTTGCATTCCTGTTCCATCACCTGGCTTAGTGCGTTGGTAATCAAAGCCTTGTAGCGGGTTTCAAGCATGCCGCGTTCAAAATCATTATCTGAAATAAGATAAAAGGTGCCGCCGATTATTTTCAGCGGTTTTGTATTCGTAAACCAGGTATTGTAGCTGAGCTCAGACATCTCTTCCTTAATAAGGCTCAGCGCTTTCTCCCAGATTTTTACAATTGAATCATCCACAAGTCAACCTCCGATTTGTTTTTGAGTATTAGGGTCGTTTAATTAAGATTTTATGCACAAAAGTTAAACAGAGTTGTGCACAGGTGTTAAATTATTTTAATTGTAAACACAAATGTTAATAAAAAAATAAGTATTTATCCGCAAGAAAAACCGCCTAAACAAGCCGGTTTCAGAGTTTTTATCAAATTGTGCACAGCTTATCCATAAACTAATAAACAAAAAACGAAAGCTGTGGAAAAGTTTAGATACTTATTAACAGTATAGTACAGTATAACAAAGTCCTGTGGATAATTCAATAAGATTAAAGGAGATTGTGGATAAAAAAATGGGTTTTTACCAGTTTAGAACAAAAAATACCATTACAGATGCCATGAAAAAAACAAAGGAAAACATGCCTTTTTGAGAAAATTTCTTGACAACAGAGAGCCAAAATTATATAATCCTAAAGTAAAAGTCTAATATGCTTATGAAAACTAAATGATGATAAATCGGAAAGTCAGGGGGTGTCGTAATGAAAAGAACATTTCAACCAAAAGTAAGACAACGTAAAAAAGAACATGGTTTCAGAAAAAGAATGTCTACCACAAGTGGTCGCGTGATTTTAAAGAAAAGAAGATCAAAAGGTAGAGCAAAATTATCTGCATAGACTTGTATGGACCGTTTAAGCTTCTTGAACGGTCTTTTGTTTACTGTGGCTTACCTGTAAATCGGGTAAAAACTCAATGTCAGGAGTAATCTTTTTGGCAAAAATTTGTACATTAAAAAAGCAGAAAGACTTTAAGCTTGTGTACCAAAAAGGGAAGGTCTTTGGCAATCGTAATCTTGTGATGCATTATTTAAAAAATGGGAAAGATACCAATCGTCTGGGTATCATAGTGAGCAAAAAAGTTTCCAACCGTGCGGTTGTGCGCAACCGTATCAGGAGACAGCTCAAAGAAGCCTACAGGCTTAATGAAAATCAGTTTGCACTGGGATATGATTTAGTATTAATTGCCAAAGCCAGCTGTAAAGATGAAAAATATCCGGTTATCGAAAAATCTTTAAAGCATTTATTTTATAAGAAGAATCTTATGAGGCAGGATCATGATTAAAAGGTTTATTTTAAAATTGATACGAGGCTATCAGCGCTATATTTCGCCCTGTCTGCCGCATTCGTGTCGATTTTTACCAACCTGTTCAGAGTATTGCTACCAGGCCGTAGTAAAGTACGGTATTTTTAAAGGACTGTTCCTCGGTACCAAAAGAATTTTAAAATGCCATCCCTTTCATCCGGGAGGCTATGATCCGCTCCCCTGAAAATCTCAGGGGAAATTTTAAAGGAGCTATTGCATGCATATTTTATATCAGGCATTTGGGTTTGTACTGTTTCAAATCTATAATCTTGTTCAGAATTATGGCGTGGCCGTCATTCTGTTTACTATCCTGGTAAAATTTTGTATTTTACCACTGAACATCAAGCAGACAAAATCCATGAGAGAAATGCAGGCGTTACAGCCTGAACTGCAGAAGCTGCAGAAAAAGTATAAAAATAATCCAGAAAAGCTCAATCAGGAGACCATGAAGCTGTACAAGCTTTATAATGTCAGCCCGATGGCGGGCTGTCTGCCGCTTCTGATCCAGCTGCCCATTATTTACGCTTTGTTTGGAGCTCTGAGAGATCCTGGGAAATGGGTATTTACAAACGGTGATGTTTCAGCCATCAGCCAGCAGTTTTTATGGATTCCTGATTTAGGGAACCCGGACCCATGGTACATTCTGCCAATTCTTTGTGTGGTCTTTACCTTTATTACACAGAAGTTTACCATGTCTGTACAGAAGGGAACCATGGATCCATCTGCTGAAAAAACCCAGAACATGATGCTTTACATCATGCCGATTTTCATCGGTTTCGCAGCCATTGGCATGCCGGCCGGTGTCGCGCTGTACTGGGTTGTTCAGAACGTCTTTACCTTTGTCCAGCAGTTTATCATGCTGCGCAAGCCTGCTGAAAAGATCGACCCTCGTGAAGCTGAAAGACGTGTTGAAGAAGCAAAACGAGAAGAGATCAAAAAGAAAAAGGAAGAACGCAAGCAGCAGAGTGAAGCCAGAGCAGAAGCCATGGCGGCTCAGTCCGGCAAGCCAGTGAAAAAGAAGGAGGAGCCGACCGACAAAAAGCCTTTGACAAGACCGGCTTCCAGTAAAAAGGTAAAACGCCAGACCATCACTAAAATTCCTGAAAGGGATGCTTCGGTGGAAGAGCCAAAAAACAAATAGGATTATGGGAATGAGGCTCTGGTCCCTGGCCGGAGTCAGGATATCTGCTAAGGAGAAGAATCATGAATAAAATGGTAGTTGGTAAAGGAAAAACCATTGAAGATGCCATTAATGCAGGTTTAAAAGAATTGGGCGTAACGCTGGACGAGGTGGAAACCAACGTCGTTCAGGTACCGGAATCCGGCGTTTTTGGTATTTTTGGAAAAAAGGAAGCGGTTGTCGAGGTCACTGTTTTAAACAATGCAGGCAAAAAGGCGGAGGTTTTTCTGGGCGAAATGCTGGATGCCATGAATATTCCCTGTACCATCACCTCACATTTGGAAGACGATGTGCTTCATGTTGAGCTTGAGGGAAAGGATATGGGCATTTTGATTGGCCGTCGAGGCCAGACACTGGATTCTCTTCAGTATCTGGTAAGCCTGGTGGTCAACCGTTCTGGTGAAAAGTATATCCGCGTGGTTCTGGATACGGAAAATTACCGCAGCAAGCGCCAGAAAACTTTGGAAGCGCTGGCTGAAAAAATGGCCTCAAAAGCTGTGCGTTACGGAAAGAAAATGTCACTGGAGCCCATGAATCCGTCTGAAAGACGAATCATCCACGCAAAGCTTCAGAACAGCGATAAGGTTTTTACCTTCAGCGAGGGTGATGAGCCTTACCGCCATGTCGTTATTCAGCTAAAGGATAAGTAAGGTATGCTTGTCCTGTTATAGGTTTATTTAAAAAACTATGCTATAATGTTAGGGAAAAACACTTTGATTCTCATAGAATTAAAGTGTTTTTTCTGAATTAAGACCCTCATTAGCCATTACCAATGAACAATTTTTGAAATTATTTATTGTTAATTGTTAAAATGAGTAAAGGAAATAAAAATGAACGAAGCATTATTAAATGAAGATACCATCGCAGCGGTTGCCACTGGGCTTGGCGGTGCGGGCATTGGCATTATACGCGTCAGCGGACCGGAAGCGGTGTCCATTGTCACCCGGCTTTTTGTAAATCATGCTGGTAAAACTGTGGAGGACGCAGAATCGCACAAGCTGCTTTACGGCAATATCCTTGAGCCTGAGAATGGAAAGATCATCGACGAGGTTCTGGTCTCAAAAATGAAAGGCCCCTTTTCCTACACCGCCGAGGATGTGGTGGAGATCAACTGCCACGGGGGCATTGTGTCGCTAAAAAAAATTTTGGACGCGGTTATCCGATCAGGCGCGCGTCTGGCAGAGCCGGGTGAGTTTACCAAGCGCGCCTTTTTAAACGGACGGCTGGATTTAGCCCAGGCCGAAGCCGTCATGGATATTATTTCGGCCAAAACTGAAAAGAGCCTGGAGTATTCCGTTGGTCAGCTTGAAGGAAAGCTTTCGCAGCGTCTGGACGCCATCGACGCATTGCTCATTGATGTCATGGCAAATGTGGAGGCCAACATAGATTATCCAGAATACGATATTGAGGAGGTGACCACCGCCTATCTGAATGACCACATCCATCAGGCCATGGACATGGTGGATGCGCTGCTCAAAGCGTCCGAGACCGGAAAAATCTATCGCGAGGGGATTACCACTGCGATTCTTGGAGAGCCCAATGTTGGAAAGTCCTCCCTGCTCAATACGCTTTTGATGGAAAACAAAGCCATTGTTACAGAGATTCCTGGAACAACCCGGGATATTATTGAGGAATATATCAATATCGGCGGCATTCCATTTAAAATTATCGACACCGCCGGTATCCGTGAGACGGATAACCTGGTTGAGCAGATCGGTGTGGAAAAATCGCGCCAGCTCATTAAAAATACGAATCTGGTGCTGTTTATGACAGACCTCAGCCGTCCCTTCTCCGATGAGGAAAAAACGCTTATCGAGGAGCTGGACCCGTCAAAAACCCTTTTTATCGCCAATAAAACAGACAGTAGGATAGAGGGCCGGGATATTCCTGAAGGGTGGCTGCCGCTGTCCTTAAAAGAAGATGAGGGCATCGAGGTGCTCAAGGATAAGATGCTCGAAATGGTTATGGGCGGTTCTGTGGATCAGGAGGCAGATTATATCGTCAATAATGTGCGTCACGTCCATCTGCTGGAGGAGGCCATGACCTGTCTTAAAAACGCTCTTGTAACCATCGATATGGGAATGCCGCTTGAGCTTGTCTCTATTGATATCAAGGACGGGCTTGAAAAGATCCGTGAAATTACCGGACGTTCGGTAGGTTCGGATATTGTCAATCAGATATTCAAGAATTTTTGTATTGGAAAGTAGAGGAATACCATGAACTATCAGGGAGGAAGCTTTGACGTGGTTGTCATCGGCGCCGGACACGCCGGCGCCGAAGCAGCTCTGGCGGCTGCGCGTCTGGGCTTTGAAACCTTATTATTAACCATCAATCTGGATTCTGTTGCCATGATGCCCTGCAACCCATCCATCGGCGGAACGGGTAAAGGGCATCTTGTACGTGAGATCGATGCTCTGGGCGGCGAGATGGGTAAAAATATTGACGCTACCATGATCCAGTGCCGGATGCTGAACACAGGTAAAGGTCCGGCAGTCCATTCTTTACGGGCGCAGGCGGATAAAAAGGCTTATCAGTTCCGGATGAAGGAAGTGATCGAGAATCAAGAGCATCTGCTGTTAAAGCAGCAGGAGGCTACCCGTATTATTGTGGAAGACGGAAGCATTACCGGAGTAGAGGTGCAGACCGGAGCCGTTTATCAATGCAAGGCCTGCGTGATCTGTACCGGTACTTACCTTAAAGGGAAGATTTTTATTGGAGAGGTTCAGTACGACGGCGGACCAAACGGTCTTTTTCCTGCCATGCAGCTGTCAGACAGTCTTCTTAAACAGGGCATTGAACTGCAGCGTTTTAAAACAGGCACGCCTGCCAGAGTAGACGGAAAAACTGTGGATTACTCTAAAATGCAGATTCAGAACGGTGATGAAAAAATCGTTCCGTTTTCCTTTGAGACGGAGAAAATTGAAATTGACCAGGTACCCTGCTACCTGACCTACACCAACGAGGAAACCCACCGGATTATCAATGAAAATATGGAGCGCTCTCCGCTGTATACTGGGGATGTCGTCGGGGTCGGTCCGCGCTACTGCCCGTCCATTGAGACCAAGGTTATGCGTTTTGCCGATAAACCCAAGCATCAGATTTTTATGGAGCCTGAGGGGCTGAACACCAGCGAGGTTTATGTGCAGGGCATGTCCTCCTGCCTTCCTGAGGATGTTCAGATCGCTCTTTACCGCACGGTCCCTGGAATGGAGAATGTCGAGTTTATGCGTTCAGCTTACGCCATCGAGTATGATTGTATCTATCCCACCCGGTTAAAGGCCAGCCTGGAATCTAAAGATATTAAAGGTCTTTTCTTCGGGGGGCAGATTAACGGGACGTCCGGTTATGAGGAAGCTGCGGCCCAGGGACTTATCGCCGGTGTTAATGCTGTGCGCGCCATCGAGGGAAAGGAGCCGGTTATTCTTGACCGCTCGCAGGCATATATTGGCGTTTTGATTGACGATATTATCACCAAGGGAACAGAAGAGCCCTACCGCATGATGACTTCCCGCTCAGAGTATCGATTGCTTTTACGTCAGGATAATGCTGACTTGCGGTTAACACCCATTGGCTATGAGATTGGACTGATCTCAGATGAACGCTATTCGGCATTTTTGCAAAAAAAAGCAGCGGTTGAGCGGGAAAAGGAAAGGTTAACCCAGTTAACTATTAAACCCGGTGAACATACAAACAAGGTACTCGAAGGTATTGGAAGTTCACCCATTAAAAGCGGCGTAACCCTGGCAGAGCTTATCCGCCGCCCAGAGGTGGGATATGCCAATACCGCCGAGCTTGACCCTGAGCGTCCGGTTCTTTCTGACGCTGTGTGCGAGCAGGTAGAAGTCCAGATTAAATATGACGGTTACATAAAAAAACAAATTGCCCAGGTCGAGCAGTTTAAGAAAATGGAAAAAAAGCTCATACCAGAAAATATTGACTATAGCGGCATCGGCGGGCTTCGACTTGAAGCGGTTGAAAAGCTGACAGACATTCAGCCAAAATCCATGGGACAGGCTTCACGTATTTCTGGCGTATCCCCGGCGGATTTATCGGTCCTGCTCATTTATCTGGAACAAAACCGAAGACAGGCGCCGGCAGAGGGAGATAAAAATGAATAATGTTGAAAAGCTGATCGCTGCCGGTGAAAAATGCGGAATTGACATTGACGAAACGCAAAGCCGTCTGATGGTCCTTTATATGGAAAAACTGCTCGTTATGAATGAAAAGATCAATGTCACACGGATTACGGATGAGGATGAGTTTATTGAAAAACATCTAATCGACTCGCTCACCTGTCTTCGATTTATTCACCACGATGCGAAATCAATTTTAGATGTAGGCACTGGCGGTGGTTTTCCAGGAGTGCCCCTTGCGATTATGCTTCCAGAAGCGGAAATCACCATGATGGACGCTACGGGTAAGAAGCTGAAGCTCATTGAAAATATCTGTGCCGAGATAGGAATAAGAAACGTGGAATTTCTTCACGGCAGAGCGGAGGAATTTGGAAGAGATCCTGCCTACCGGGAAAGCTATGACTGTATTGTGTCCCGGGCGGTGGCGAACCTATGTTTGCTTTCGGAGCTGTGTCTGCCATTGGTGAAAAAGGGAGGCCAGTTTATTGCCCTTAAAGGAAAAAACTACCTGGATGAGATGGATGATGGAGAAAAGGCGATTAAGGTCCTTGGCGGAAAAATAACCGGAATAGAATCCTGTTTGTTACTGCAAAGCGACTTGGTTCATGTTATAATATTAATTGACAAAGTTAAAATCACACCGGAGAAGTTTCCCAGATCCTTTGGTAAAATTAAAAAGGAACCTTTTCCGGGTTAAGATGTTTCACGTGAAACATGTCATATGAAACACATGTAGGAGATAATCAAATGAAGAGTATTATTGAATCAAATGTTGAACAGATACCAGTTGATAAAATCCTTCCAAATCCAAATCAACCAAGAAAACATTTTGAGGATTCTGCTATTACCGAGCTGGCGGAATCCATTAAATCCTTTGGTATCATTCAGCCCATCCAGGTTCGGAAGATCAGTGATGAGTTTTATGAACTGGTTTCTGGTGAACGTCGGCTGAGAGCCAGCAAGGTAGCAGGGGAGGGAACCATCCCAGCCATCATTGTGGAAATGTCTGATCAGGATTCCGCTTTGATCGCGATTATGGAAAATGTTCAGCGTGAAGACCTGACTTATTTTGAGGAGGCTGAAAGCTACCGGCAGCTCATGGAATATTATAATTTAACGCAGGACCGCATTGCCGAGCTTCTTGGAAAATCCCAGTCCTTCGTCGCGAATAAAATTCGCCTTTTAAAGCTGGATCCATCCATTATCGATACATTGACTGAAAACAATTTGACAGAGCGGCACGCTCGAGCTCTTTTGAGAATCCCGGATACAGAGCTTCAGGAAGAAGTTTTAAAACAGGTCGTCAAAAAAGATATGACCGTCAAAAAAACCGAGGAATTGGTTGAGAAAATCCGTAAGGATGTCCTGACAAATAATTATGATGAAAAGCTGACGCCGGAAAAAAAGGCCAGGGTCAAATCTTTTATCAACGCTCAGATCTATATCAACACAATCAAGACTGCATTTAAGGCTGTTAAGGAAAGCCGTAACACGGCAGAGTATAAAGAAATCGAGCGGGAAGACTGCGTCGAAATAAAAATTATTATTCCGAAGTAGGGAGTAACAGAATTAAAAAACATTTTGCTTCTTCACGATGAAGAAGCATTTTTATGCAAAAAAATAATTAAGATACCAATAAAAAATGGACAAACCAGTCTGTTGTTTATTATAATATTAGAGTACAAACTGTGCCGAGATTATGTATGTTTCACGTGAAACATATTGGAAAGGACCCTGATATGGCAAAAACTATTGCGATTTTTAATCAAAAGGGTGGTGTCGGAAAGACAACGACAACCATGAATCTCACCACTGCGTTAAGCATGATGAATTATAAAGTACTGACCGTTGATACCGATCCCCAGGGGAATACAAGCAGTGGCTTCGGCATCAATAAAAATGAGCTGGAAAAAAGTATTTATGACGCGCTCATTGTCGGGGATGATCCCAAAGAGATTATCCTGACAACCTCGTACAAAAACCTTCACATCCTCCCATCTAATCTTGAACTGGCGGGAAGTGAAATTGAACTGACAAACATGAGTCAGCGTGAGCTGAGATTAAAACACAGCCTTGAGAGTGTTCAGGATTTTTATGATTTTATTTTCATTGACTGTCCGCCGTCCCTGGGGCTTTTAACCATCAATGCTCTGGCAGCCTCCGATTCAGTCTTGATACCGATCCAGTGTGAGTTCTATGCGCTGGAGGGGGTTGGTCAGCTGATGAATACCGTCGGGCTTGTAAAAAAAGGGCTAAACCCCAAGCTGGAAATTGAGGGCGTTTTAATGACCATGTACGACGGCCGTACCAATCTTTCGCTTCAGGTTGTGGATGAAGTAAAGGAATATTTCAAGGACAAAGTGTATAATACCTATATTCCCAGAAATGTCCGGCTGGCGGAAGCGCCGAGCTATGGTCAGACAATTTTTGAATATGCGATCAACTCAAAAGGTTCTCAGGCCTATTCAGAATTTTCACAAGAGTTTATAAAAAGGCAGGAATAGATCATGGCGAAAAGCAGAGGATTAGGAAAGGGTTTGAAGGCATTAATTCCCGATGAAAGCTTTATGAGCATTGACAACAGTGATGCTGATAATGCCGGAAAGCTGGTCTTTTTTCTCCAGATCAATAAGATAAGACCAAATGCCGACCAACCCCGTAAAAAATTTAATCGGGAAAAACTGGAAGAACTGGCCGCTTCCATTAAGGAGCATGGTATTCTTCAGCCATTGGTGGTAAGGCCGGAAAATAACGGCTATACCATTATTGCAGGGGAGCGCCGCTGGCGGGCAGCAACCATGGCTGGGCTGAAAGAGGTTCCGGTTATTGTGAAAGACCTGCCGGCAAAAGATGTTATGGAGCTTGCACTCATCGAAAATGTTCAGCGAGAGGATCTGAATGCTATCGAGGAAGCCGAGGCCTATGGCGCGCTTATGGAGCATTTCAATCTGACACAGGGTGAGATCGGTATCCGTATCGGTAAAAGCCGGGCGGCTATTACCAACACTATGCGGCTTTTGAATCTTCCGGATAAGGTGCGGCAAGAAGTTCTTGACGACCATATCAGTTCAGGCCATGCAAGAGCTCTTTTGTCACTGGAAGATCAGAAGCAGATGGAAGCACTGTGTGAAGAGATTATTGATAAAAAACTCAGCGTACGTGAAACCGAAAGAAAGGTGAAGCTGCTGAAGAATCCTCCGAAGGAGGAGAAGGTAAAGTCTGAAAAAAATCCGTATATTACCGCAGTGGAGGATGGATTAAAGCAGAAATTTGCCACCAAAGTAAAAATCTCCGGGAAAAAGGATAAAGGGAAGATCGAGATGGAGTACTATTCTACAGAAGATCTGAACCGTATTCTGGACCTTTTGGGATATGAAAATGACGGGAGTAATGATGAATCAGAATAATTATCACATTAAAAAAAGGATGAGCCCGATAGAGACAGCGCTGCTCGGCAACCTGATTTATATCGTGCTTGTTCTGATATTGAAAAATGTTCTAGATCTTATAGGAAATGATGGCAACTATAAGCTCTGGTTTGGCGCCATCGAGTTGGTGATAACAGCAGTTTACTGGATATTCCTGAACTGGTTTTTGTTCAGAAATCCGGCAAGTCACCAGGATGGGAGCTATGCAAAATACATATTTTTTAGTCTTCTGCCCATACTGGTCTTTACCATCGTATCCACTGTTGTGATTTACGCAGCGCCTGGAACAAACTTCACCAGCGCCTGGAATGAGTTCACCTTTCTGGTGGCACCGACGATTTTCTGGTATTTGCCCTATGGATTAATCTATCACTTTGTCGGCTCAGCCATTCCCATTATTGTGTACTTTGTTATCTGCCTGATACTGGTTGTTGTTTTCCAGAGTATTGGTATTGCCATGGGCTCAGGGAGACGTAAAAAGCTGCGCGAGCGTGCGGAAAGACGTGAAAAAGAAAAAGAACAGATCAGTGTTGAAAAGGTCATTGAGCCATATAATAAAAAAAGAAGACCCGCAGCCAGCCAGCAGGCAGCGCCGCAGAAACCAAAGAAAAAAGTACCGCCAAAGCAGCAGCCTAAAAAGGCTGACCCAAAAGATCCATTTGGCGATGACGATGATCAGCCGCAGATTATTTATACCGAAGCTTTTTCCGTCATAACCGATGAAATGCTTGAAGAAGCAGAACGGCGTAAGCGGGAAAATCTTGAGGACAAGATGGCTGATGCTGCTGGCCCTTCTGGAGAAACAGAAGAAATTCTGGATCATGTGGAAAAAGGCCTGATCGATGAAATTGATACTGAAGCAGTTAACCGCGCCATAGCTGAAACCCAAAGAGGCCTTAAGGCAGCGAAGCAGCCGGGAAGAGCGCCACGTGAAAAAGATAACGTGCTTGACAGAGAAAAATCAGAAACACAGGATATCACAGCAGAGCTGGAACATATCCGTAAGCTGATGTCTCAGAATGATAAAAACAAAAGGAAATAAATATGAATATGACAACTCTTGACATCATCTGCATTGTGCTGGTGATCGGGGTTGGAATGATCGGTTATATAAAAGGTGCAATAAATACGCTCATTGGTCTGGCGGGATTTATTGCATCTTTTGTCATAGCCAGGATTTTTTCAGCACCGGTAACAAACTGGCTGCTCAATGTAGAGCCTGTCAAAAATTTTATTAATGATGCCATCACTCAAAATGTCATAAACGCTGTGGGGCAGTATGGAAGTGAGGCGCTTACAAATCTTCAGGGAATCGCAGGACTTGACTTTTTGTCGGGCATTACCGACACATCGGCGCTGTCCGGCAGTGCGGCAGCCGCCCAGGCGGTTAATCAGGCACTTCAGCCGGTCATTTATCAGATTGCAAATGGATTTGTATTTCTGATTCTGCTGCTGTTGTGCAGCGCGGCCTTTGGCATTATCCGCCATATTGGAAAGGGAATGAACCGCGTGCCTGTTATCGGCACCGCCAATAGAGTGGCAGGGCTTGCCATTGGTCTGGTCATTGGACTGGTGATTGCTGTGATTGTGATCGCCGTCGTATTATATTATGGTATTTTTTCAGGGGACGTCGCCATTGTGCAGATGGTCAAGAATGGTGTCCTTACCGGGCCGATAGCATTGTATCTGCATTAGAAGGGAGGATTTATGGTATACGAAAATGTTGGAGATCTCTGGCAGCATTTGCTGAGTGGAATTGATCTGAGCGAGCTGACTGAAAAAATCATTTCGGTTGTCATCACGATTATTGTCTTTTTTATTCTCATCAAAGTCAGCAATGGGCTGGTCAATAAATTTTTTAATGAAAATAAGAAAAATATCACACCACAAGAGCGAAAAAGAGTACTTACCCTTAAAAAGGCTTTAAAGACGTTTTTAAGGACGGCATTGCTCTTGACGGAACTATTGACCGTTTTATCCTTTTTCACCGACGTAGGGGCCCTTCTCGCGGTTGCCGGAGTTGGAACTCTGGCCATTGGTTTCGGCGCCCAGGGCCTGGTGGAAGATGTCATGAGCGGTTTTGTCATTATTTTTGAAAACCAGTTTTCTGTGGGCGATTATGTGACCATCGATAATGACCACTACGGGGTGGTGGAAACCATCGGCGTCCGGACAACGGCGATTCGGGAAATGGATGGCGGTCTGTTTATTATCCACAACGGAAAAATTGACCGGCTCATTAACCACTCTAAGGGAACCATCAAGGCTGTGGTGGACGTCGGAGTTGCCTATGAAGAAAATATTGATTATGTAATCTCTGTTCTCCGGGAAATCTGTGAGGAAGTTTATAACGCCAACGAAACATTGTTTGTCGGGAAGCCAGAGGTACTGGGTGTGACCCGGATGGACCCATCGTCCATGAATATCCGCATCATTGCTGACGAGGACGCGGCCAGAAAGGTAAAGGCGGAAACTGCGCTCAGAAAACGCATTAAGGAAGTTTTTGACGAGAAGGGAATCGAGATCCCTTATGGCAAATACGTTGTCTATTCCAATGGACAGTCTAAGCCGCAAATTATGGAAAAATAGAAAGGAGCCTGTATGGAAAACAGGGAATATGGCCTCGGGGATATTGTGGAGCTGAAGAAAAAACACCCCTGTGGCAGCTATAACTGGAAAATTCTTCGCATGGGAGGAGAAATCAAGTTAAAATGTACAGGCTGTGAGCACATGGTTACTGTGCCGCGGTCCAAGTTTAATAAGATGATTAAAAAAGTTGTTGAACACAACGGGGATGATCAATAGCAGACGCATAAACTGGTATAGCCAAGACTGTATCTTTTATCTGGAGGAAATTCTGAGCAAATTCTTTTTTAAAAAAGAGTTTGCTTTTTTTTACTTTTATGATATACTATTGAACTGTACCCTTGCGCATTGCAGAAGCGGTGCGCCATAGTCCACAAGGAGGTGAATGAAATGAGAGCTTACGAAACAGTATTTGTTTTACAACCTGAATTAGAAAAGGAAGTTACAGATTCCTGGATTGAGAAGGTTAAAGGCGCCATTGCAGCAGCAGGTGAAGTTGGAACTGTTGATGAATGGGGTAAAAGAAAGTTAGCTTACGAAATCGACAAAAAGTATACCGAAGGTTACTATGTTGTGATTGAATTCAAAGCTGAACAGTCTGTATTAGACAGCCTTGACTACTTATTCAAGATGAATGAAGAGTTCATCAGAAGCATCATCGTTAAAAAAGAAAAATAGAGGTTAAACCGTGAATAAAGTAATTTTAGTAGGAAGATTAGCAAGAGACCCTGAACTGCGCACAACCAATACCGGAAAATCAGTAGCGACTTTTTCTTTAGCTGTTGACAGACGGTTCAAACAGGAAGGTCAGCCAACCGCAGACTTTTTCAATATTGTTGCATGGGGAAGACAGGCTGAAGTCATTTGCCAGTATCTTGGCAAGGGCAGACAAATCGCTCTGACCGGAAGATTACAGTCCCGTTCCTACGACGCTCAGGATGGCTCTAAACGTTACGTGACAGAGGTTGTTCTGGAAGAATTTGATTTTATCGGTAGCAAAAATGATGGCGGCGGAAGCGGTTATAATGATAATTTTGGTGGCGGCTACAATCAGGCGCCGGCAAAAGCAGCACCGCAGCCAGCCAATAATATGCCTTTAGATTTCGATGACGATTTCCATTTGATGGCAGACGATGACGAAGTACCTTTTTAAGATAGGAGGATAAAACAATGCCAAAACCGTTTAAAAGAAGAAGAAAAGTATGCGAATTCTGTGAAAGACATGAAACAGAAGTCGATTATAAAGATGTGGCTACGTTAAAGAAATACATTTCTGAACGTGGCAAAATCTTACCAAGAAGAGCTACTGGAACCTGCGCAAAACATCAGCGTAAGGTAACCGAAGCTGTTAAACGTGCACGTAATATTGCATTATTACCATACACATCTAACAACTAAAAAGCATAAAAAACACCAGAATCTTTAGATTCCGGTGTTTTTTTAATACTTTATTTTAAATTTGCCATCCACTCCCAGAGCGATGGGTTTCATGGAATAGTCATCCACACGTATAAAATGGTTGCCTTTTCGGACAGCGACCATAAACTTATGAATCAGAGCTTCCTCACCCTGGACTTCCATATCCACCATTCCGTTGTCCAAATTGCGGACCCAGCCAGTCAGGCCATAACCAGCTGCAATGGACTGGACAAAATACCGGAAGCCGACGCCCTGAACACGGCCCTCAACAATGATATAATAACGCTTCATAGTTTTCTCCTCAGTAAATCGCGCTCCAGGCATGACCTAAAAGCGCCACAGCATTCTCGATTTCTTCTTCAGTAAAGCTGGCGTAGCCCAAGACGATGACGTTACGGGGCATTTTAATATCTGACTCAATATAATATTCTGACAGTCCGTAGACCCGGATACCTGCAGCCTTTGCCCGTTCGACAAGGGCTTCCTCAGTACAGGGCGGATCAAATTTCAACAGCAGATGAAGCCCAGCGTTTTCACCGGAGATTTCTATTTTATCCGCCATGGGCAGCCTGCGGATACATTCCAGCATTTTATTCCGCCGCACCTTGTAAATTTTACGCATCCGGCTTAAATGACGCTCAAAATGGCCGTCCTCCATAAACTGGTGCAGGGTATGCTGCTCAAAGCGGGCAACAGTGGAGGAGTAAAAGGAAAAATCCTCACAGTAGCTGTGGAGCAGCCGCTCGGGCAGAATCATGTATGAGATACGCATGGAGGGTGCGAGACTCCGGGTAAAGGTGTTAAAATAAATGACCTTATCCGCGGTGTCAAGCCCCTGCAGGGCAGGAATGGGGCGGCCGTTAAAACGAAACTCGCTGTCATAGTCATCCTCGAGGATATAGCGCTCCGGAGACTCCAGCGCCCATTTCAGCAGCGCCATGCGCCGGCCCACAGGCATGACAATGCCCAATGGAAACTGGTGAGACGGCGTAAGATGGAGAATATCCGCACCGGAATTTTTCAGGCTTTCCATGGACACGCCGTCGTCATCCAGGGAAATAAGGCTCACGTCTGCGCCGTTACTTTTAATAACCTTGTAAACCTTGTTGTAATTGGGATTTTCCACCGCGTAGCGGCTTTTCCGTCCGAGAAGCTGCACTGCAAGGCCCAGCAGGTATTCCGACCCGGCGCCGATGATGATCTGCTCCGGCGTGCAGTTGACCCCGCGGTACTGGTGCACATAGTCCGCGATGGCCTTTCTCAAGGGATAATACCCCCGGGGATCGACGGCCCTCAGCAGATTGCGGTTGCGGTTGTGGAGGATTTCCCGCGAGATTTTTGCCCAGGTGGGAAAGGGAAAGAAGTTGGCGTCAACGGTATTGGTTTTAAAGTCATAAAGCCACTGCTTACGCTTGGGCTTTTCGCCTGAGCGGGCCGCCGCCTCGGGAGGATTTTCGGGCATATCGGGCAGCAGATCCTCCAAAACCGCCACGTAGTAGCCGCTCTTGGGCTTAGAGATAATATAACCCTCTGCAGACAGCTGCTCATAGGCTGTGGCCACAGTATTCTGGCTGATTTTCAGGTGGGCGGCCAGCTTTCTTTTTGAGGTCAGTTTTTCACCGGGCTGCAGCCTGCCGGTTTCGATTTCCTTCCGGATAAAGCTGTATAGCTGCTGATACAGTGGAATTTCGTGGTCGGGATTCAGAATAAAGGTCAGCATAATTCTCCAATCTGATACTATTAATTATTTTAAATCTGGTTATTGCGCAGGAGTCAGTTCTTAACTATAATAATACCCAAGCTTACAGATATCTGTCAATAAAAAATATAAATTGGAGAAAAATCATGTCAAATGAATTAAATAAAAATCTGGCTCAAATGTTTAAAGGCGGGGTGATCATGGATGTCACCACACCGGAGGAGGCGAAAATCGCCCAGGAATGCGGGGCGGTAGCGGTTATGGCGCTGGAGCGGGTTCCGTCAGACATCCGAAAGGAAGGCGGCGTCGCCAGAATGAGCGACCCGAAGATGATTAAGGAAATCCAGGAGGCAGTGACCATTCCGGTTATGGCGAAGGTGCGGATCGGCCATATCGCTGAGGCGCAGATCCTTGAATCGTTGGGAATCGACTATATCGACGAGAGTGAAGTCCTGACGCCTGCGGATGAAAGCTTTCACATTGACAAAACCGCCTTCAAGGTTCCCTTTGTCTGCGGCGCGAGAAATCTCGGCGAGGCGTTGCGCCGTATCGGGGAAGGCGCTTCCATGATCCGTACAAAGGGTGAGGCAGGCACTGGCAACGTCGTCGAGGCTGTGCGCCATATGCGGACCATTCAGGCGGATATGCGCCAGGTGGCCGGCATGCGCAAAGAGGAGCTGATGGCCTATGCCAAGGAAATCGGGGCGCCGTACAATCTGGTGTGTGAAGTCCACGAAAGCGGCAGGCTGCCTGTGGTTAATTTTTCCGCCGGCGGTATCGCGACACCGGCAGACGCAGCCCTTATGATGCAGCTGGGCAGCGAGGGTGTTTTTGTGGGGTCAGGTATTTTCAAGTCAGAGAATCCCGAGAAGGTTGGAAAGGCCATTGTCAAGGCAACGGCCTATTACAATGATCCGGAAATTCTGGCAGAGGTCAGCGAGGGTCTTGGAAAAGCCATGTCCGGCATCGATTTGAAAGATCTGACCGAGGAAGATCGCTATGCAGGCCGGGGCTGGTAAAGGCCCGAGCGTCGGGGTTCTGGCGCTTCAAGGCTCAGTGGAGGAGCATCTGGAGTGCCTGGGCCGTCTGGGCGTGCGGGGCATACCGGTAAAACGAAAAACGGAAATCGCGTCTGTGGACGGTATGATCCTGCCTGGAGGCGAGAGCACGACCATCGGTAAGCTTCTGCGGGACTTTGGCCTCATGGAGCCGCTGAAAGACCGTATTCTGAATGGCATGCCGGTCTGGGGGACCTGTGCGGGGCTTATTCTGCTGGCAAGGCATATACTGGGAGAAAAGCCGTATCTGGACGTCATGGACATCACCGTCAGACGTAATGCCTATGGACGGCAGATTGACAGCTTTAAGCGTTATGAAACCATTCCGGCCTTTGGCCAGGCGCCGATGCCGATGGTTTTTATCCGGGCGCCCTACATAGAGTCTGTAGGAGGCGGCACAGAGGCGCTGTGTGAGCTGGAGGGGCATATTGTAGCTGCCCGACAGGAAAATATGCTGGCAACCGCCTTTCACCCTGAGCTGACTGAGGACGCGGGAGTGTACCGCTATTTTCTGAAGATGGTTGAAGAGGCCGGAAACCAAGGTTTCATTCCGGTATCCACTAAAAAAACGAACTGAGTTTTCAGTTCGTTTTTTTAGTGCTTTTATTATTCTGCGTCCACGACCTTAAATTTCTGCATTTTTTTCTTTGTTACCATCTGAAGCAGGATCTGCAGATCCTCTGGAGTAAAATAGTAATGTTTGCCGCAAAAATCACAGTTGACCTCAATGGTCTTGCCGTCGTCGATCATTTCCTGCAGGTCTTTTTCACCGACACTGATGAGGGCTTTGGTGACACGTTCTCTCGAACAGTCACATTTGAACTGGGTGGGCAGACGGTCAATGATGTTTACGCCGAATTCGCCCAGTATAATTTCCAGAATTTCTTCGGGAGTCTGGCCCTTTTCCAGAAGTGTGGTGACGGATTCGGCCTGGCTTAATTTTTTCTCAAGCTGGTCGATGATTTCGTCAGAGGTATAAGGCATGAGCTGGATGATAAAACCGCCAGCCTGGTTGACCTCTGTCTCTTCCTTTAAGGTAAGACCAAGTGCCACAGAGGTTGGAATCTGCTCAGAAAAGGCATAGTAATAGGTTAAATCCTCAGCAATTTCGCCGGTTACCAACGGTGAGGTGCCCACATAAGGTTCCTTTAAGCCAATATCCTTAATAATACTTAAATTTCCATTTCCAATCACCTTTTCCGTTTCAAGCGGGTTTTCACTTTTCACCTGAGGTTCAAAGACGAATCCCTTGACATCGGCCTTGCTGTTGGCAGTGACAGTAATACCGCCAATGGGGCCGTCACTTTTAATCTGCAGGGTCAGTACCTCATCATCGTTTTTCATCATGCTTCCCATTAAGCTGCCGGCTGTCAGCAGGCGGCCGAGTGCCACAGTGGCAGCAGGGGAAGTATTGTGTATTTTATGCGCATGGGCACATAGCTCCCGTGTCGTCGCGGCATATGCGCGAATCTGTCCGTCGGCAGCTGTGGCTCTTACAATATAATCAGACATTGTTTCTCCTTTCAGTTATCCACTTAAAAATAGTTTAACATTTCGTAAAAGATTCTTCAATTAAATGCTGATATTATTTATACCACAAAATCATAAAGATAAAAAGAATGTTGCAAAAATGTTGTGAAATTTATAGAAATGTGTTCATTAAGCCGGGAATGTGGTATAATATCTAGGTTCATTTTAGTCTTTTTAAGGACGACAGGTATTTTAAAACTAATTCAAGGTGTATCGTGTATAATAAAAGTGGATATATATGCCTTGAAAAGGAAGGTATGAAAAATGAAAACTAAGGCCATAACAGAGGGTGCAATGCTGTGCGCATTGGCGGTAATCATCGCTCTGTTTTCTTCTTATGTTCCCTTTTTACTGCTGCTTTTTTTTCTGATTCCAGTACCGATGGTGATACTGGCGGAAAAACAGGGCTTTAGGGTAACACTTATCGCGGGCCTGGCGGCAACGCTGATTCTATTTATGTTTATGGACCCGCTTACAGCCGGGGGCTATGGTATCTATATGATTTTTGTGGGCTGTAGTCTTGGGTATATGTATTACAAGCGTAAAGATGGTTTTCTTAAACTTGCTGTCGCTTATGCGGGGATTTTTGCAGCGATCATTCTGATCATTATTTTGCTGCAGGTCCTGACGGGACAGAATTTTGTCGCAATGCTTACAGAAACCATTGATACCTCATCGGCGCAGGTAATGGACGTTTACCGTTCTCTGGGCGCGTTTCCGGAGGATCAGCTGAGCTTGTTGCAAACAGCCGTTGACCAGATGAAGGAGACCATGAAAATGGTCATTCCGCTGGCGTTTTTGATTTCGCCATTCTTTATTGCCTGGGCGAATGTGTTAATTTCTGACACGATCCTGAAACGGATGCGTCTGCCGGTAAAAACCCTTCCGCAGCTCAGTAAATGGCGTCTGCCGAGATCCTTTAAAAATTTTCTCATTATGGTGGTCATTGTCCTTTTAGTCATTGATCTGGCACATATTGATACGATTCCGGCCGTCTACACCTATACACTGATGATGATTATCTATCTTCTGTATTTTTTAATGGGGATATCCTTTGTGTACTGGCTGATAAACCGCAAGCGGGCGAAGGAATCCATGGGCCTGAAGATTCTGATCGTCGTACTTTGTCTGTTTATACCGTATATTTCCTATATCATTTCTTTTGTAGGCGTTGCGGATATTTACATTGATGTACGAAAATTTATAGAAAATCGAGATGGTACAAACATATGAAAGAGAAGCAATCAATCGCGTCGAAACTCTATCTGGTGATTTTTCTGCTGTCGCTGATTCTCCTGTTCTACAATATCCCGCTTGGGTGTCTGGGCGTTCTGCTCTGCGGTATCTGCTTCTGGCGTGACAGCCAGGAGGAAAAGCAGTCCAATCTGCGTCTTCAGAAAGCCATTGAGACTATTTATGGCGATATCGATCGTTTAAACCAGGAGCGGATGTATGAGCTGCCGATTGCCCTGGTCATTGTCAATGAAGACGGACAAATCTGCTGGTATAACCAGTATTTTGATCGGAATTTTAAAAAGAAGGATACGGCGGCCAATTTTTTTGGAAAAAAAATTCAGGAAGAGCTTGGGATTGATCTGGAAACCCTGCTCAGGGAAAAGGAACAGGAATTCAACCACAAAGATACAGACTATACCATTGTGTCAAACAGCTTCAGCGATGGAGATGAAACACTGATCCTGTTACACTTTTTCGATGTCACCATTCAGAAAAAACAGCAGGAAATCTATAAAGAAAACGAACCGGTTTTCTGTTATATTTTAATCGACAACTACGATGATATCATCGAGCAGCTCCCCAGCCACGAGCGGTCTGCGGTTCTGAGCCAGATTGACCTGAAGATCAACGAATGGGCCAAGACGGTCGGAGCGGTGATTATTCAATATGAAAATGACCACTATTTAATGATTTTTGAAAAAGAAAAACTCAGGGCCATGGAGGAAGAGCGTTTCCGTATTCTCGATGAAATCCGGGAGACAGAAACGGAAGAAAAATCCCAGGTAACCCTGAGTATCGGTATTGGTGTGTCTGATGAGCCACTGGCCATTCGTGAAGCCGACGAGCTTTCCCACGCGGCGCTGGACATTGCCCTTGCCCGCGGCGGCGATCAGGCCGTTGTCAGGCAGGATGAAAAGATGGCTTTTTATGGCGGAACCACCGAAGCCACGGAGAAACGGACCAAGGTTAAGGCAAGGGTTAAGGCCCACGGCCTCAGAGAACTTATCCGGGAATCCGATAATGTTCTGATTATGGGGCATCAGACGCCGGATATGGATTGTCTGGGCGCCGCAGTCGGTCTTCTGGGCGCCTGCAAGGCCCTCAATAAAACCGGTAAGATTGTTATCAAGGAGATTAACTACAGTATCAAGGAGCTGTTCCAGTATCTCATGGAAAACGACGAGTACCGGGAATCCTTTATCAAGCCAAAGGAAGCGGAGGACTACATTACGCCCAATACCCTGCTGATCATCGTGGATACCCAGAACGCCAATTATCTGGAGGTTCCAGAGCTGATCGAAGAAATCGAAAAGATTGTGGTTATCGACCACCACCGGCGTTCAGGAAAGTTCATCGAAAAGACGGTGCTCAATTACACCGAGGCCTATGCCTCCTCGACCTGTGAATTGATCACCGAACTGCTCCAGTACCTTGATGAAAAGGAAAGCATGAACGAAACCGAGGCCAATGCCCTCATGGCAGGTATGTGCATGGACACAAAGATGTTCACCTTTAAAACAGGGGTGCGGACCTTTGAGGCAGCCTCCTATCTCCGTCGTAAAGGCGCGGATACCATTATTGCTAAAACCATGCTTCAGGATGACCTCGCAACCTATTCCACCCGGTCAGAAGCGGTGCGGAACGCGAAAATCTATTTTGACAGCATCGCGATTTCCCAGTTGGAAAACGAATCGGAATATGCTAAGATCATCGCTGCCCAGGCAGCGGACGAGCTGTTAAATATCAAGGGGATCAATGCATCTTTCATCCTCTTAAAGAGTGGCAGCGGGCTGGTTATCAGCGGCCGTTCCATGGGTGAGGTTAACGTTCAGCTGATCCTCGAAAAAATGGGCGGCGGCGGTCATCTGGCCATCGCGGGTGCCCAGCTTCCGGATATCAATGATCTGGATGTCGGAAAACAGATGTTACTTGACGCTATAGAAGAATATATGAAAGAGAGAGAAGAAAAATGAAAGTAGTGTTATTAGAAGATGTTCAAAATGTCGGCAAAGCCGGCGAAATTGTCAATGTTAAGGATGGCTATGGCCGTAACTTTTTAATCAAAACCAATAAAGGCCTTCCGGGAACAAAGGAAAATATTGCTAAGGCAGAGGAAGCTCAGGCTCTGAAAAAACAGCAGATGGAAGAAGAACGCCAGGCTGCTGTGGCTATGGCCAAGGTCATTGACGATACGACCGTCACCATCGCTGAAAAAGCAGGGGAAGACGGAAAGCTTTTCGGCTCTGTCACAAGCAAGGATATTGCGGAGGCCCTGGAAGCTCAGAAAGAGATCAAAGTGGATAAACGCAAGATCGCTTTAAACGCACCGGTCAGAAATGTCGGACGCATTGAGGTGAAGGTTAAAACCTATGCCGGCGTTGAGGGCAACCTGACAGTGGTGGTTGAAGCCGCAAAATAAATTTGGAAATCCGTGCCAATTTCCTGGGAAATTTTTTAAAAAAGGAGGTGAAATCAGGTGATTAACCCGAAGACTCCGCCCCACAACCTTGAAGCAGAGCAGTCGGTGCTCGGAGCGATTTTGCTGGAAGAATCCAATATCGCCAGAGCCGAGGAGCTGCTGTCGCCGGATGATTTTTACAGCACAGCCAATGCCAGAATATTTGAATGTATGCTGGCACTGCATGATGAAAGACGGCCCATTGATACCGTAACCCTGATCAATATGCTTAAAAACCGGGGCGTTCTTGAAGAAATCGGAGGACCGGCCTATATCGCGGGATTGGTTGACCAGGTCCCCATGTACACGAATTATGAGGAATACTGTAAAATTGTTCAGGAAAAATCGGTTATACGAAACCTGATTGACACCGCCACAGAAATCCTCAATGAAAGCTACGGCCAGTATGACGATGTGGAATCCGTCATCGAAAGCGCAGAGCAGAGTATTTTTAAGGTTTCACAGGGGAAAAAACGTGGAGATTTTGAGCCCATAAGCGAGACCCTTGGTGAAACCCTGATGCAGATTGAGACGATCCAGCAGAACCAGGGTAATCTGACTGGTCTGACCACTGGCTTTTCAGAGCTTGATCTTTATACCTCCGGTCTGCAGAGGTCTGACCTGATCTTCGTGGCGGCGCGCCCCTCCATGGGTAAAACGGCCTTTGCCTTAAACCTGGCCCAGAACGCTGCCCTGAAAGAAAATGCAGCGGTCGCTATTTTCAGTCTTGAAATGTCTAAAGCCCAGCTGGTACAGCGTATGCTCTGTGCGGAATCTCTGGTCGACAGTAACAAGATCCGTACAGGAGAGCTTTCACCGGAGGACTGGGAGAGCATCTCTCTTGGCTACAGCCATTTATACAATACCAATATCTTTATTGACGATACTCCGGGGGTGACATTGTCAGAGGTAAGGTCAAAATGCCGCCGCCTCAAGACAGAAAAAGGACTGGACTTGATTCTTATCGACTACCTGCAGCTTATGAGCGGCAGGGGAAAGGCGGAAAACAGGCAGAATGAAATTTCGGAGATCTCTCGAGGTCTGAAGGGCCTTGCCCGTGAAATGGACTGTCCGCTGATCTGTCTCTCACAGCTCAGTCGTGCGCCAGATGCGAGGACAGACCATCATCCCATGCTCGCCGACCTCCGTGAGTCTGGCTCCATTGAGCAGGATGCGGATGTGGTTATGTTTTTATACCGTGATTATTACTATAACAAGGAATCTGAGCCACACATTGCCGAGCTGGATATCGCTAAACAGCGTAACGGCCCGACCGGCCGCCTGAAGCTTGCGTGGCTGCCTGAATATACTAAATTTAATGATCCCGCCCCTGATTTCTACGAGGACCCGGGATACTGACGCTGAATCCAAATTTGCTATCGGCAAATTTGGTAGCGAACAGGAGCGTAAGCGGGTGAACGATAATGAAGCTAACGCAGATGATGAGGAGATCATCCTATAATGGATGATCGATTTCCGAAGAATCTGTGATCCTTTATCGGTTGAATGGAGAATGGAAAACTAAAGAATAAATAATTTTTCATTATTTTTTATTGAAGGTTACCCTGACGATCAGGGTAAGAAGGGTTTCATATGAACAAATATGATGTAATCATAATCGGCGCCGGCCCTGCCGGCATTTTTGCTGCGCTTGAGCTAAAAAAAGAAAAGCCTGAGCTCAGTATTTTAATGCTGGAAAAGGGCAACGCCATTGAAAAACGAATTTGCCCAAAGCGTAAGACCGGTGTGTGTGTGGGCTGTAAGCCCTGTAACATTACAACCGGTTTTGCCGGAGCCGGTGCTTACTCAGACGGGAAGCTCTCGCTGTCGCCGGATGTCGGCGGGGAGCTGCCGGATTATATCGGCTATGAGAAAACCGAAGAACTTATCGCCTATGTGGATGAGCATTACCTGCGCTTTGGGGCAGACCCCAAGGTACACGGTCTTGATAATCCAGAGAAAATTCGTGAGATAAGAACAAAGGCCATTCAGAGTAATTTAAAGCTTATTGAATGTCCCATACGCCATATGGGGACAGAGGTTGGCTACACCATTTATAAGCGCATCCAGGATCATTTGATCCATGATCTTGGAGTAGAAATCAAGTTCCGCAATCCGGTAAAGAGCCTGATTGTGGAGGATAGTGCAGCCGTTGGCGTGCAGGCGGACTGTGAATATTACGCGGACAAAATTTTAGCCGGTGTAGGCCGTGATGGGTCTGAATGGTTTAAAGCCATGTGCGACACCTATGGCATAGATACAACGGTGGGCAAGGTGGATATCGGTATCCGCCTTGAAACCCGCAATGAAATTATGAAGGAAATCAACGACGCCCTTTATGAAGGCAAACTGGTCTACTACACGCCGACTTTTGACGACGCAGTGCGGACCTTCTGCTCAAATCCCGGGGGCGTGGTTTCAACCGAGTATTATGATGACAATCTGGCAGTGGTCAACGGCCACAGCTACAAATCTGACGCTTTAAAAACAGATAATACCAATTTTGCGCTGTTGGTTTCAAAAGGTTTTACCGAGCCTTTTAACGCGCCCATCGCTTATGGCAAGCATATCGCCAGCCTTGGAAACATGCTCACCGGGAATAAGATTCTGGTGCAGCGCTATGGCGACTTTATAAGAGGCCGGCGAACCAACGAGGAACGGCTTCACCGCAACAATATTCGTCCGACCCTCAAGGACGCTGTACCGGGAGACCTCTGTCTGGTTCTGCCATACCGCATCATGAAGGATATCGATGAAATGATCCAGGCGCTGGACCATGTGTCGCCAGGTCTGGCCAGTGACGAGACGCTGCTCTACGGGGTGGAGGTCAAGTTCTACTCCAACAAGGTGGCTGTGGACGAAAAGTTTCAGACCAATATTAAAAACCTGTATGTGCTGGGCGACGGCGCCGGCATCACCCGCGGTCTGATGCAGGCGTCGGTCAACGGCGTCTATGTGGCGCGGAATTTGTTTGATTAAAAATGGAGAATGCCATGCCGGGAAAATTATATATTGTCGGGACACCCATCGGGAATCTTGAGGATATTACGCTGAGGGCCCTTCGGGTTTTAGAGGAAGTGGATGTGATTGCCGCGGAGGATACCCGTCATACTGTCAAGCTTCTCAATCATTTTGAGCTTAAGAAGCATCTGCTGGCCTATCACCAGCACAATGAGCAGAGCGGAAGTGAAAAGCTGCTGGAGTTTTTGACAGCGGGTAAAAATATCGCCCTGGTCAGCGATGCGGGAATGCCTATTATCTCTGACCCTGGCTCAGTCATTGTCAGCCGGTGCAATGAAGCTGGAATTCCGGTGGAGGTGGTGCCTGGACCAAACGCAGGGCTTTGTGCGCTTGTGCTTTCAGGCATTGACGCCCGGGCTTTTACCTTTCTGGGTTTTTTAGGAAAGCAGAATAAAGAGATCCGCGAGGGTATCGAGAAAATAGCCGCTTCTGAAAATACAGTTATTCTCTACGAAACGCCCCACAGACTGGTGAAAACACTGGAAGCCATGGTTCAGGTCATTCCGGACCGAAAAATGAGTATTTCCAGGGAAATAACAAAAAAATACGAAGAGACCCGAATGGGTACAGTTCAGGAGCATCTGAACTGGTATTCTGAAAACCCGCCCAAGGGCGAGTTTGTGCTGGTCATTGAAGGCGGCGATGGGTTTACGGAGGGAGGTCAGGATTTGATGTCCCTTCCGCTGGAGGATCACATGGCCCATTACGAAGACCAGGGCATGGGCGAAAAGGAAGCCATGAAACAGGTGGCCAGGGACCGCGGCGTGAGCAAGCGGGATATTTATAATGAACTGAAACGGTAACCAGAGCGATTAGGGCTTGCATTTTAAAAATATTTGGATATAATAGTATAGTAATAAATTAAATATAAACTGCGATGAAGAGAAGAGTACATTCGGAGGAAGCATACAGAGAGCCGGGAAAGGTGAAAGCCGGCTGTGGACAAGGAATGGAAGATGGCCTCTGAGCAAGCTTTGGTGAGGGCTGCCGCCTAAGCCAGAGCCGCGGAAAGCGTTAAAAACAAATAATAAACCCCGCCGGTTTATTAGCTGAGCCGTCTGCCGTGAGACAGACGGAAAGTAAGGTGGTAACACGAGAGCTTCGTCCTTATATGGAGAGGCTCTCTTTATTTTTTATTTTTTTAGGAGGAAATACGATGGAAGAAAAGAAAACTTTTTATGTCACAACTCCGATCTATTATCCAAGCGGAGATTTACACATTGGCCATACCTATACCACGGTAGCCGCCGATACCCTGACCCGTTTTAAAAAGCTGACGGGCTATGACGCCTATTTTTTAACCGGTACGGATGAACATGGTCAGAAGATTCAGAAGGTTGCCGAGGAAAAGGGTGTTACCCCACAGGCCTATGTGGATGACGTAGTGGGAAGAATTAAGGAGCTGTGGAAGCTGATGAACATTAACTATGACCAGTTTATCCGCACCACAGATCCGGAACACGAGAAAACCATCCAGCAGATTTTTAAAAAACTCTATGATCAGGGCGATATCTACAAGGGAAAATATGAAGGCTGGTACTGCACGCCCTGCGAGTCCTTCTGGACGGAAAGCCAGCTGGTGGACGGCAACTGCCCGGATTGCGGACGTCCGGTTGAGAAGGCCTCTGAGGAAGCTTATTTCTTTAAAATGTCCAAATATGCAGACCGCTTATTGCAGTATATTGAGGACCATCCGGATTTTATTCAGCCGGAATCCCGGAAGAACGAGATGATCAACAACTTCATCAAGCCCGGCCTTCAGGATCTCTGTGTTTCCAGAACCTCCTTCAGCTGGGGTGTTCCGGTAACCTTTGACCCGGGGCATGTGGTATATGTCTGGATTGACGCTCTCCCGAATTATATCTCGGCCCTTGGCTACATGAATGACAAGCCTCAGCTCATGGATAAATACTGGCCAGCAAATGTGCATCTGGTCGGTAAGGACATTATCCGCTTTCATACCATTTATTGGCCGATTATCCTCATGGCGCTGGATCTGCCCCTGCCGGAACGCGTCTACGGTCATGGCTGGATTCTGTTAAAGGGCGGTAAAATGTCCAAATCTGTGGGCAATGTAGTTGATCCGGTAGAGTTGGCCCAAAAATACGGCGTGGACGCCCTGCGCTATCATGTGCTGCGTGAAATGACTTATGGTGCAGACGGTATTTACAACGAAGACCTGCTGGTCAGCCATATCAATTCTGATCTGGCCAATGACTTGGGTAATCTCCTGAGTCGGACAGTGGCCATGACCGTGAAATATTTTGGCGGTGTGATTCCGGCTGAGCGTGAAAGCGGTGATTTTGACGCTGACCTCGCTGCCTTGGCCGTGGAAACTCCCGGCGTTGTGGAAGATTACATGAATAAACTGGACTTCAGCCGTGCGCTGGAGGCGATCTGGAAGCTGGTATCCCGAACAAATAAATACATCGATGAGACACAGCCCTGGGTTTTGATCAAAGATCCTGAAAAGAAAGCCCGGCTGGCAATGGTTATGTATAATCTGACAGAGTCTCTCAGAATAATTTCTGTGCTCGTAAGCGCTGCAATGCCGGATACCGGCGTTAAGATCGCCGATGAGCTCAAGGTGCCGGAGGAACTCAGGACTTGGGAAAGCATCCAGTCCTTTGGAAAATATCCGGACGGCATCCAGGTAGAACGCTGTGAACCGATCTTCCCGAGAATTGAAGTAAAGAAGGAAAAACCAGAGCAAAAGCAGCAGCCTAAAAAGGAAAAACAGGCGAAGAAGGAAGAAAAAACCGAGGTGCCGGAAGGTCTGATCACCATTGACGATTTTGCCAAGGTTGAGATGAAAGTCGCGGAGGTTATCTCCTGTGAACAGCACCCTGACGCAGACCGACTGCTGGTATTCCAGCTGGATCTGGGGACAGAAAAGCGCCAGATTATTTCTGGAATCGCCAAATATTATAAGCCTGAAGACCTTGTGGGTAAAAAGGTGATTGTATGTACAAATCTGAAACCAGTAATGCTGCGCGGACTGGAGTCCAACGGAATGATTCTTTCCGCTGTAAAAGGAAAAAAACTGAGTATTCTGACGGTCGACGGCGATGTGATTCCAGCCGGTGGTAAAGTAAGCTAAAAGAGTAAAACTTAATTTGTATTGAAAATGACACAAAATCTCCCGTTTAATGGTATAATATCCAGAGAACGGGAGGTTTTTTTTGGATTCTGTAATCAATTTAACAACGAGTAAAAAAAGAATATTGGCGGCGCTGGCGGCAGTGGCAGCGCTGAGCCTGAGTCTGGCGCTTTGCTACCAGATGATGGGCTTTGATGAGGGCTACCTGAATACAGCAGGGCTGTGTGTGTTTATGATCGGGCTGGCCATCTTTTCAAATATAGCGTGCCGGGAACGGGCGGCAGCTCTGTGGAACGTGCTGCTGCTTGTCCTGTCCTCAGCCTTTTCCTATACCATCTTCCAGATTTTTCAGGAAGCACCCTTCGATACGGAGGGGATCCGTTTGTTTTTAAATCTGGCCTGCTGTATGGCAGTCTATGTGTTTTTATATATTATAACCGGGCGGATGAGAACGTCTTTGATAGGCGGAGGAATTCTGATGTATATTTTTGGACTGGCTGGCTACTTTGTCCGCCTGTTCAGAGGAGATACGCTGCTCTATACGGATCTGTTCTCAGCAAAGACAGGACTCCAGGTCGCCTCAGCTTATCATTTTGAGCTCAGCGGCACCATTTTGCTTGCTGCGCTGGTTTTGACGGCGCTGTTGTTCTGGGCCTTTAAAGCAAACGGCAGCATTAACGATAAATACAAAAGCCGTAAGCTGAGGCTGACAGCTTTTGTAACACTGGCCATCACCTTTGGTCTGTTTTTTGAGACCAATGTGGAGCGGTATTATTATGCCTGGGATATGCCGGTTAACGGTTACCCCTATACTTTTACGGTCAATGCCAAGCTTTCCCATGTCAGGGAACCCGAGGGCTATGACCTGGCGTTTTTGGGCGAGAGCATCAAAAATGTTCAGCAGCCCATGACCACCGGGGCCATCGGGCGGGGCGGGACAACGGAAAAAGCCGCTGCAGGACCTGGAGTGAAAAACAATCATAAACCCAATATCATTGCCATTATGAATGAGTCCTTCAGCGATTTGCGGACCGTGGGGGATTTTTCCACCAATATTGACGTTATGCCCTTTATTGACAGCCTGCAGGAGAATACCATTAAAGGGAATCTTTATGTGTCGGTTTTCGGTGGAGGTACCTGTGACTCCGAATATGCCTTTCTGACCGGAAATACGACGGCTTATCTGCCGGAAAATGCAAGACCCTATCAATTGTATATTAAGGGTCCGGCGCCCAGCCTTACGTCAACGCTGAACTATGAGGGCTACAACAGCTATGCCATCCATCCCGGAGAGCGGAACGCCTGGAACCGTGACAAGGTTTATCCGAATTTTGGCTTTCAGCAGTTTTTCTCAGAAGAAGAATTTTTGGAATCGCAGACGCTTAGAGAAAAATGGGTCAGCGATGCGGCCACCTATGACAAGGTCATTGATCTTTATGAGAACAAGGGGGATAATCCGCTGTTTGTCTTTGATGTGACCATCCAAAACCACGCTGGCTACCAGCTGAACGCTGATGATCTTGATCCAGTGCTTCTGGAGGGGATGGAGGGAAGTTACCCCGAAACCGAGCAGTATTTATCTCTGATGCGAAACTCCGACGCAGCGTTTAAAGGTCTGATCGATTATTTCAGCGGGCAGGATGAGCCCACGCTGATAGTTATGTTTGGAGATCACCAGGCATATATTGAGCAGGCGTTTTATGAAGAGCTCATGCAGAAGCCTTTGGATCAGTGGAGCACAGAGGAGCTGCAGAAGCGTTACGTCACGCCCTTTGTCATCTGGGCAAACTATGACATCCCAGAGGCCCAGGTGGATAAGCTGAGCATAAATTACCTTTCCAGCCTGCTGCTGGAGCAGGCCGGTATCCAGGGGACGCCCTACAATGATTATTTAATGAGGCTGTCTGAGACACTGCCGGTTATTAATTCTGTAGGGATTATCGATAATGAGGAGCAGTACTTCAGAAGGGGAGACCCGACGATCCACGACCGAGAGGTTCTGGAATACCAGCAGATGCTCTACAATAATATGCTGGATACAGCAAGGCGGCGAAACGATTTGTTTTACCCGGCCGCAGACTTTTAATTAAAAAACCCGGATCTTATCGATCCGGGTTTTTTAGCTATTTTTTCAATTTAAAGCCATCAGTCATTACCTTGATGACATCGCACACGATTTTAGATTGCTCGTCGTCCAGCCCTTCCATTGCAGTGGACAGAAAGTGAATCCGGCTGGTAAAGGACTCGACGGGAAAATCGGCAAGAAGCGCGCTGACAGGAACCTCCAGTGCTTCGGAGATAGTGATGAGTGTTTCAAGTTTGGGCAGATGGGTGCCGCGTTCCAGCATGCTCAGATAATTCGGTGTAATATGAACACGTTCCGCGAGCTGGTACTGCGTCAGTTTTTTATCAAGACGGGCTTCACGAATATGCCTGCCAATAACTTTATTATCCATTGTGGTTAACTCCTCTGCGTGAGATTGGGGCAATAAAAAGACCCCGGCACACAAACCAAGGCAGGGAGATTGCATTCAGTAAGTTTAATACCCGAGCAACCGGCTGTCATTTCATCTCCTGATGAATTAGACCCTTGGCTTTGCGTCACTACCTTTCAGTAGTTTTGCCCTATTTCAAAATGATTCGGATGTATATTATTTACTATAACTCACAATGCGAATGAAGTCAATATTCAATTATAGTTTTGTCCAAGAATTTAAACAAATAATTCAGTGATTTGTTGTTTTGAAATGGTCACACATCAGTTTGACCATATCCTGCACTAAAGTGAGCTCCTCATCTGACAGATTGTCAGACGGAATGGCGAAAGAAGTGTGCGTTTCTTTGCGAGATTCTGCGTGGTCTTCCATCAGAAGATCGTCGGCTGAAACGGACAGGATATTGGCCAGATTGATAAAAGTTTCCAGCCGGGGCAGCTGCGCTCCCCTTTCAATGATACTGAGGTATGTGGGGGTGATACCGGCTTTTTTAGCCAGCTGGTTTTGTGTAAGACGGGCGTCTTTTCGAAACTGGCGAAGCCGCTGCCCGAGGTATTTACTGTTCATCTGGAGTTCCTCCCGAGTGTTTGACAGATATGATTGAAAATAAGGAATCTATAAACAATTTTCATAGTAACATATTTTTGAAAAAGGTTCAAGGATTTTCGAAATAATAGTTATAAAAATAGAATAAAAAGAGAAACGTCTTGTATTGTAAAAGAAAATTTAATAAAAAATAGTTCGATAAAAAAAGACCATGCCCGAAGCGTGGTCTGAAAAACTTATAAATTTTTTAGGGTATCAATGTATTCCTGCTTATCGCGGCTTCCCACGAAACGTTCGACTTCACTGCCGTCCTTTAAGAATACACAGGTCGGGATGCTCATGACATGAAACTGCCTGGCCAGGTCAGTATTTTCATCTACATTCAGCTTGCAGATTTTGGCGGTTGAAGGGACTTCGCCGGCGATTTCTTCGATGATCGGAAGGAGAGCCTTACAGGGACCACACCATTCAGCCCAAAAATCAACCATGACAGGGCCTTCCGTATAGTTCAGAACTTCCGATTCAAAGTTAGTCATATCGACAGAGATGATATTTGCCATCTTTTTCACTCCTTGAATTTTTTTACAGAGATTATCATATCAATAATCCATCTAAAAATAAAGGGGAAAAATCCGGATTTTATGATAAAATAAATTCATGAAAAAACGACTTTTATATACAAGATTACAAGAACTCAGTGACAGAGGGGCTTTGCGGTTTCATATGCCCGGGCACAAGGGAAATTTTTGTTTTGATAATGAAAACTGGGCAACTCTGGATGTCACAGAGATACCTGGCGCGGATAACCTGCACGATCCCTCCGATATTCTTTTAAAGGTTCAGAAAAAGCTGGCAGAAGCTTACGGGTCGGAGGAGGCCTGTATTCTGGTAAACGGCACCACAACCGGCATACAGAGTGCCATTATGGGTGTTTGCAGAGAAGGCGAGAGCCTTCTGGTGCCGTTAAACTGCCACCGTTCTGTTTATGCAGGGCTGGCCCTGGGCAGGATAAAAGGTGTTTATTTTGAACCGGAATACGATGCGCGGCTGGGCTTTGGAAAATGTATTTCTCTGGAACAGGTAGAAAAAAATCTGCGGGAGCACCCAGAGGTAAAGGGGATGATACTGGTCAATCCCACCTATTATGGCACGGTCAGTGATGTTGCTGCCATTGCAGAGCTGCTTCATAAAAAAGGCAAGGTGCTGATCGTGGATGAAGCCCACGGGGCACACCTGAAGTTTTGTGCTGAGCTGCCGCCGGACGCGGTGAGCTGCGGAGCAGATATTGTCATTCAGAGCACGCATAAGCTTTTAAGCGCTTTTACCCAGAGCTCTCTGCTTCACATGCAGGGGCCCCTGGTAGAAAGAAGCCGTGTTAAAAAATTTCTGGCCATGCTTCAGTCCTCCAGTCCCAGCTATCTGCTGATGATGAGTGTGGAAAACGCGGTGGACGAAGCTTGCGAAAAGGGAGAAACTGTTTTTAAAACCATTGCGGAGCGTTGGGATTTTTATCAGAAACGGACAGGGGTGGGCGACTGCATTGCTCTGTATACTCCGGAGGATGGGCAGCCCTACGATAAAAGCAAGTGGCTGCTGATGGTAAAGAACGGAAAGGGCACTGCTGTTGAAAAGCGGCTGCTAACAGAGTATAACATTCAGTGTGAGATGTCCGGATTTAACTATGTACTGGCCATGACAGGAATCGGCACTGCAGCCGGCGAACTGGATCAGCTGATGGCAGCAGTGGCAGACATGAACAGAGACTGTCCGGAAGTCTCTGAGCTGCCGGATGCTGGATTTGTCAGTGTCTGGAAGCACGAGGAAAAATATCCCCTGTGGCAGGCACTCTACAATATGGAAACCGGGCGGCTGCCTTTGGAGGACGCAGCAGGCAGTGCCGCAGCGGGCTTTGTCATCCCGTATCCTCCAGGAATACCGGTGCTGCTGCCTGGGAGTCTGGTGACAGAAGAAACCGTGGCGGAGCTCTTAAGACGGCGGAGAAACGGCGAAGCGGTTGTGGGAATAGACAGTGGGGGAATGATTGAAGTCATTCTCAATTCTTCGTTTTAATGCATGGGCCGTTATGATATAATAATGCCTGAAACAAAATGAGAAAAGAAGGTTTATCAATGGAAAATAAAGGACAGCTGATTGTCATCGAGGGTGTTGACGGCAGCGGTAAGCAGACACAGACAGAAAAGCTCTACGACCGCCTGAAAAGGGAGGGACAGCGTGTTATGAAGGTTTCCTATCCCCGTTACGATAAGGAGTCCTCCGCCATGGTACGGCTGTACCTGTCCGGCGCCTTTGGCAATGACCCGGACAGCATCAGTCCTTACATCGCCTCGACCTTTTACGCAGCTGACCGTTATGCCTCCTACAAGGAAGATTACGAGGCCTTTTACAAGGACGGCGGCATCGTGATCGCTGATCGGTACACTACTTCCAATATGGTTCATCAGGCGGGTAAAATCAGCGATCCGGAGGAGCGCGGCCGTTTTATGGACTGGCTGTCAGATTATGAGTTTAACAAGATGGAGCTGCCTGTACCAGACGCGGTTTTCTTTTTGAATATACCGCCGGAAATTAACTTTAAGCTGATGGAGGGCCGCGCCAATAAAATCACGGGTAAAGCGGAGAAAGATATACACGAAAAAAGCCCGGAGCACCTGATCCACGCGTATCAGAATGCCCTTGAGCTCATTGAGAAGTACAGTTGGACAGAGATCGTATGTGTTGCGGAGGGCAGACTCCGGAGTATTGAGGATATACACGAAGAAATATATGAAAGGGTGATGACAAGTGGAACGGTTTGAGGACCGCTATGCGCTTTTGAAGGTAGCCTATTCGGACATGGAGTTTGCCATGACGCGGAGCTTTCTGGAGGCGAACGGCATTAAGGTCACCTCGAGGGAAAAAGGCTTTGGCGGCCCGATCCGCAGTATTTTTATGGGAACCTTCACCACGGCCAATATTGAAATATTTGTGGACCCGGGAGATCTTGAGGAGGCAAAGGCGCTGCTTAAAACAGATTTTTCAGAATTAGCCGAAGAAGAATGGCACTAGGAAGGAGCAGGCATGTTTAAGGCAATTATTGAGCAGGAGCGGATTAAAAAGCTTCTGGCGGGAAGCCTGGCTAATCATGAAGTGAGTCACGCCTATCTTTTTGTGGGAAAAAAAGGTATTGGCAAGACCATGATGGCCCTTGAATTTGCAAAAGCCCTTTTATGCCGGGGGGATGAAAAGCCCTGCGGCGCCTGTATTCCCTGTGAGAAGATTGAGCACGGCAACCATCCGGATGTTCTAATCACCCAGCCTGGAAAGGGCGAGAGCGCCATTAAAATTGATCAGGTCCGTAAGCTCATCACCACACTGCCGGTCAAGCCCTTTGAGAGCGATCTGCGGGTAAGCATCATAAAAGGCGGCGATAAAATGACACCGGAGGCCCAGAACGCTCTGTTGAAATCCCTGGAGGAGCCAGAACCTCACAATGTTTTCATCATTACAGCGGAGAATCTGGAAAAAATGCTGAACACCATCCGCTCACGCTGCCAGGTGCTGAGCTTTGAGCCGGTCTCGGACGCTGGCATCCGCGAAATTTTGAGGCAGAAGGGTTATGCGCCAGGCGAGGCGGTGGATCAGGCGGTCTACAGCTGCGAAGGATCGCCGGGAAAGGCTTTAGAATTTCTTGAAAATACTGAGCTGGAAAGCTTAAAAATTGAAGCATTAAATGTATTTTATGCTATACTTAAGGGAGATACCTTTAAGGCGTTCGCTTTCAGTGAAAAGATAGGGAAGGACAAAAACGCCAGCGCCGAGGTTCTGAATTTTCTGCTTGTCTGGTTTCACAGCATGGCGCTGTTTCTGGAAGGCGCAGAGGATGATGGGAATCCATATTATAGCTGGCAGGTAAAATACGCTTCGGTTTTGACGCCGCGTCAAAACAGCCGGATCGCAGAAATCCTTTTTGAGTTTATGAACACCCTGCAGTATAATGTCAACCTGAGGCTGCAGTGGGAAAGCGTCCTATTAAAAATATAATTTACAGGAGTACTATAGATGGCAAAATCAGTGGTTGGAGTCCGATTTAAAAAAGTCGGTAAAATTTATTATTTTGATCCACAGAATCTGGAAGTAGAGCAGTACGACCATGTCATAGTTGAGACTGTCCGCGGCGTGGAATACGGAGAGGTTGCCCTGGGGCCGAGGGAGATCGAGGATGATTTGATCACAGCGCCCATCAAGCCCGTTATCAGGAAAGCCACCGATAAAGATACAGCGGATTTTGAGCGGCTGAAGCGCAAGGAAATTGAGGCCAAGGATATTTTTATCGAAAAGGCAAAAGCCCACAAGCTTGAGATGAAGCTCATTGATGTGGAGTATACCTTTGATAAGAAGAAGGCGATCTTTTACTTTACAGCTGACGGCCGTGTGGATTTCAGAGATCTGGTCAAGGATTTGGCAGCTGTGTTTAAGGTGCGCATTGAGCTGCGCCAGATCGGTGTTCGGGATGAGGCTAAGATATTTAAGGGTTTGGGTGTATGCGGCAGAACGACCTGCTGTGCCCAGTGGCTTGGGGATTTTACCCCTGTGTCTATTAAAATGGCCAAGGAACAAAACCTATCGCTGAATTCCACCAAAATATCCGGTATCTGCGGCAGGCTTTTGTGCTGCCTGACCTACGAACAGGAGTTTTATGAGGAAGTCACCAAGAAGATGCCGAGAGTCGGCCAGCAGGTCATTACACCGGACGGCGAGGGCGAGGTTTTTAAGTTAAGCATCCTTGAGGAAACAGTTTTTGTCAAAATGCAGCTGGAAAAGGATGAAACCGAAGTTCGAAAATATCTGTTAGCGGATATTCAGAAGAAAAAGCAGGAAAAAAAGCCCGAGCGCAAGCCTGAGCGGAAACGCGAAAAAAAATCAGAAAAAAAACCTGAAAAAGGCAAAAAAGATAAATAATTGTCTTGCTTTAAATCAAGAATAAGATATAATAAAATAAATGTTGTTCAAGAAAGGGGTGTATTAAATGGCTTACAAAATCACAGACGAATGTATCGCTTGCGGTTCTTGTGCAGATCAATGTCCAGTAGAAGCAATTTCTGAAGGTTCTATCTATGAAATTGATGAAGCTTTATGTACAGATTGCGGTTCTTGCGCAGATCAGTGCCCAGTAGAAGCAATTGTACCTGAAGACTAATAAGAATACAAAAAGAAGACACCATTCCCCGGGGATGGTGTTTTTTTCTTGCCGTTTGCAGAATTGTACACAGCTTTTTAAGAATATAAAGGCTGTGAATTTAACTGGAAAAAGTAAGTGCTGCTATGATATAATACTTCTATTGAAATCGTATAGCGTTTGAGAAGATTCAGAAGACAACAGAGGTGCCTTATGGGAAAAATAAACAAAGAATTTGGAATTGATGAAGAGTACCTGGAATATCTCCGTTCCATTCCGGTGGACGTCTATATTAAAATTTTGGAAAACTGTTCATCAGATGTATATGTGATGGACAAAGAGGGAAAGATTATTTACGTTAATCCCAACTCCATCCGCCATTATGGGGTAGACCCTAAAGAAATGATCGGTCAGAACAACTATTCCTTCAGAAAAGGGAAGTGGACGCCAACAGCTTTAGAAAAATGTGTCATGGAAAAACGTACTGTCTTTGCAGAGCAGAACTATCTGCTCATTGGAAAAAGCGTTTCAACTGTGCTCACACCCATTTTTGATAAGGACGGCGAAATCGAAATGGTTGTGACCATTGCCAATGAACTCCCTGAAAAATATGACATGACCTGGCGAAAGCTGGATGGTGAAAAGAGCAAGGCCGGCAGCAAGAGTAAAACACACACAATAGAGGCGGAGGATGGCAAGGATGATGATGAGATTGTCGGACAAAGCTATATTTTCTGCAAAATTCTGCTGACCATTAAAAAAGTTTCAGAGTCCGACGTCCCAATCCTTTTAACGGGAGAGTCAGGGGTAGGCAAGACACTGATTGCCGAATATGTGCATAAAACAAGTCTGAGGGCTTCAAAGCCGTTCTGGGCTATCAACTGTGCCACAATCCCGGAAAACCTTCTGGAACCAGAACTATTTGGTTATGCGCCCCATGCCTTTACAGGGGCCAGCGCAAAGGGAAAGGTCGGTCTTGTGGAGCTGGCCGACGGCGGCACGTTGTTTCTTGATGAAATCGGTGAGATGGCGCCAGGGCTTCAGGCCAAGCTGCTGGACGTTTTGGAAAACAAGCGTTTCATCCAGGTAGGGGGCAGTGAAATGAAGCATGTGGATATCCGCATTGTGGCCGCCACCAACGCAAATCTTGAAAAGCTGGTCGCTGAAAAGAAGTTCCGTTCGGACCTGTACTGGCGGATCAATACCATCAATATTGAGATTCCTGCACTCAGAGAACGCCGGGAGGATATTCTGCCTCTGACAGCCTATTTTCTGAAAAAATATAATAAAAAATATGGAAAGGACATTGATTTTTCGCCAAAGTCCATGGCGATCCTCATCGCCTACGACTGGCCGGGCAACATACGGCAGCTGAAAAATCTTATTGAACGTACGGTTCTTCTGTCCACCAGTGGTCCGGTTGCGCCGAAGGATTTACCGGAATTTATGATTGAGGGTACGGCCATGGTAGAGGAGACCTATAAGGAAAGCTATGATTATATTCTGGAAAGCGTTGGGAAACAGCTGATCCGTGAGTCCTATAAAAAGTACAGAAATATGAAAAAAGTCGCTGAAGATCTGGACATCAGCCACTCCAAGGCATTCCGGCTGGTGAGTGAATACTGTAAGGATTTAATGAAAAAATAGATGGCTTAAGACGGAGTGTTTAGATAAAACGCTTCGTTTTTTAGTGAGAAAATTTTTTTGTCAGAAAAACACCAATTCCAAGGGAGGTAAACTCAGTCAGGGGCGCTGCCATCCAGATTCCGTTTACGCCCCAAAATAAGGGTAATACAGAAACAAACAGCACATTGAGAATACAACCTCTTAGCAGGCAAAGAACAAATGAAATTTTCGGACGGGCAACAGACTGAAAATAGTTGATCATAAAAATATTGATGCCAATGACAAAAAATCCAATAAAGTAGATGCGTATGGCTGAGGTTGAAAGTGCCAGCACCTCGGCCGTAGGGTTTAGAAAAATATGGGTGAACACGCCTGGCGCAAAAATTCCGAAAACAGCAGGGATGGCGCAGATTGCCAGGGAAGTCTTAATCCCAATTCTGCGAACCTCGCCGATGCGTTCGAACTTACTGGCGCCGTAGTTTGTGGATAAAATTGGCTGGGCAGCCTGACTGATACCGTTGCTGATCGCGGCCACAACATAGGCAGTGTTTGAAATAACGCCATATGCACTGACGCCGATGTCGCCCACATAGCGTAAAAGCTGAAGGTTAAAAACAAAAATAACAATACCGGTTGAGATTTCGGTGAGAAAACTGGTAAAGCCATTGCTGAAGACTGTTTTAAAATATAAAGTCGTTAAACCTTTAAAGCGGAAGCGCAGCCCGTTTTTCTTTGTGAAGAAGTGAGAAAGCAATATACAGTCTGCCAGAGCTGTTCCGGTGACACTGGCCAGAGCGGCTCCCGCCATCCCCATTTGAAGTGGGAAAACCAGAAGAATGTCGAAGATAAGATTAAAAATCCCGCCAGTAATAACCGCGGTCATGGCCAGCCTGGGGGCACCGTCATTACGGACAAAAGCCTGAAGAAATGTTGAAAAACAAAGAAATAAAGCCCCGCCCGACAGATAAGGCGCGTAGCTCATAATATACGGCATAGTGACGGGTGTTCCACCTAAAAAAACCAGAATTTTTTTTTCAAAGATAAAAAAGACCGAGATATAAAGGATGCCGGCCAATAAATTAAGCAAAAACGCAGCGGTAAAATACCGTTGGCCTTTTTCATCATGTCCCCGGCCTCTGCAAATGGACATGAGTACAGAACCGCCGACGCCAAACAGCAGGCCGGCACCATAAATAATGTTGAACAGTGGCAGGACAATGTTTAAGGCAGCCAGCGCTGTTGCGCCAATTCCCTTTCCGATAATGATCGTATCGGCCAAGATATAGACCGCGCTCACCATCGTTCCGCTGACAGCCGGGATCAGATACTGAAAAAATAATTTTGGAACAGGTTGTGAGATCAATTGATATTTGTCCATTTTCTCTGCTTTCTTTTAAAACAATGGAGAATTGAGCACATACAGGCAATATATGCCGCTGCCAATCCTCAATTCTCCATTAGAAGGGGTTGATACTTTTTACTATATGCTTTCTTTGTATTCTGGTGGAAGGTATGGGTTCAATAATTCCTGCTGTTCCTTGGTAATATCCGGCTGTACATAGGATTCGATTCTTTCGTCAACCGCTTTCCGGGCAACCTCTAAAACAGAGTGTGAGCCTTCGTTTTGCCAGACATTAACATCCTGTTTGTTAAAATATTTAGGCAGATAGAACTCTTCACGGTACATTTTGGGAGTTCTTCCGGTGATAAAGGAACCTCGAGGACCAGCCTTTTTCAATGCGTCGAAGCAGACTTTTTCTTCAGAAGGATCAATTCCCTGAACCATTCTTCTTGCAAAAGCGATACACTCTTCATCCAGAATAAATTTTTCATAGCTGTAAAGGTTCATACTGCCCATCATGCCGCTTGCGTGGTAGATCAGATCAGTACCGCATTCCATACAGGACTGGATCATAAACATGGATTCCGCGCCGGACTGGTAATCGGTATCTTTAGCGTCAGACTGTGCGCCGCCGGTACGGCAGGGAACATCGTAAAAGTCGGACATGGCAGCTGTGGCGTAGCACATGAGCATGGTTTCCGGAGCGCCAAAGCTTAGCAGTAAGGTACGCAGATTGGTAGAGGCGGAGGTGTTGCCGTAAATAACCGGTACGCCAGGTTTAATCATCTGAGCCAGTGCGTTAATGGCCAGAATTTCAGCGTTGGTCATCACGAGCGTTGCCATAACCGACGGCGGAGCGGTCATGCCGGGCATTGCACAGGGGGAGAACCAGAGCGGCTGGTTTTGTTCACAGAAGGCAAACATTTTTTCAAGAGGCGCAAAATCATAGCAAAGCGGAGAAATAGAATTGACACAGAAGGAGTTGATGTGTTTTTCACTGTCTTCAATGCCTTCAAATTTACGGATGAGGTCAATGCTTTTTAAAGTGGCGTTGTAAATTTTGCCCTCGTCCATTAAAAAGGTGTCAGGGTCAATACAGGCCGGCTGTTTGCCGTATTTCAGCAACAGCGCTTCGGAGGCGTAAATTTTCTGGTCTTCGGTCAGATGGTCGTCATTGGGGAGAAAATCGATGTATTGATAACCGATTTCATCGCTGGTCGAAGTTAATTTAAGAAAATTGATAATGTCCTGGTTAACAGTTTTACGGATAACGCCGTTTTCAGTAATGTAGACTGGGCCGCCGCTGGGCATGGTAATACGGCTTTCATTGCCGATGGTCAGATTGCCCTTGGTATTTGAGGTTAATTCAAAAACGGAAGGAGCAAGCTTCATGGCGTTTACGACGGTTTCCTCATCAAAATAGGCGATGCAGCCGTCAAGCTTGACGCCGTTTTTGGCCAGAAGATCCAGCGCGCGCGGGTTTTCAAAGCGCACGCCGATTTCTTTCAATACGCGCAGAGACTGCTCGTGAATACGTTCAATGGTTTCCTTTGAAACATAATGGCTATACTTTTTCATAAGGGACTCCTTTTAAAAATTTAAATTAAACGGTTTAATTTTTATGAGTGTATTATACAGCCATAATTTAAGTATGTCAAGAATAAAAATTAAACCGTTTAATTATTTTGAAGATTTTTTTGTCAGAGTATGTTATAATATAGCTATACAAAAATTATTTGATTGAGGCATTTCATGGAGTATAAAAAAGGCAAGGAAACAAAAGAAAAAATTTTAAGTATTGTCAAGCAGTCTTTTTATGAGGTGGGATTTAAAAAGACCACCATGCGTTCAATTGCAGACGCTCTGGGAACAAATCAGGCGTTGATCTATTATTATTTTGACAGTAAATATGAGCTGGCACACCGTATCATAGACGAGCATTTTTACAGGGCGTCAACAGTGTTTAAAAAATATATTGACGCGGAGAAGGATCTGTTTTTATTTTCTCTGCTGCTCGTCCGGGCAGTTTTAAGAGAGATATATCAAAATCCAAGGGATTTGGAGCTTTATCTTCACGCTTATGAAAAACCATATTGTGATAAATCGCAGGTTGAGTATTGTATGCTGGCGTGCCAGGAGCATGGGATGTCTGTGGATAAAAAAATGGCTGAGATCGCGGTGCTCTCGACAACCAGCGTCTGGAGCCAGCTTTATTTTAATGCAAAGCTGCTTTCCTCCCCGGTGGATCTGGACGAGATACGGGATACAACGGATATTTTAAGGTGGTGCTATCTGGGTTTCAGCAGAGAAGAAGTCACGCGAAAAATAAAAGAGGCAAAGCAGATTCTGGAAACTATCCCAATACAGGGTATCCCACTACTGGGAAAAGGGGATTAAAAAAACGCCATCTCAGTTTGTAGCTGGGATGACGTTTTTGTTTACTGTTTTTCTAAAATGCGAATATTCATAATGGGCAGAGAGGCAAGCAGCGCCTCAGACTGTTTTATTTTTTCAATGATAAAGTCTGGTTCAAAACCCAGGTAAGACCATCGCATAATATCAATGGAGTCCATAATATCCCTGTGTGTGAAGTGATCTCTGTAAGGGAGATCCTCGTTGGTATAAAGCTGCCCCCACGAGGAAGAAGTAGACAGAACCGCAATATCAATTTTCTTGCGGTCGATGGGATAATGATAAAAATTCAGAATTTTGACGCAGTTTTCCACAAGATCAGAATCATAGTAGGATTGCTGATAGACCTCGACATAAAAGTTAAAATCCCATTCGTTGTCATAAATTTCTCTCAGGCTGAAACGGTAAAGGGTCAGCAGACGGAGAAGTGGGTCTTCAAAGGCCATATCGGCCGTCAGCTTATTGAAGGCAGTCTCTGCTTTCTGGTGGAATTCATCAACAATATGATGGGCAATATCGTATTTTCCATTGAAGTGGTAATAAGCCAGCGCATGGTTGATGCCGGCTTCCTTTGCGATGTTGCGGATCGTTGTTTTTTTAAATCCAATTTCATAAAATGATTTTTTGGCAAGGTTGAAAATCTTATCGCGGGTTTCCTTGCTTTTTTTATATTCCATTGTTTCCTCTTTTCATGATATTGATCAATAATTGTGTTGCTGTGCTTATTCTATCACATTTCTCAAAACTTTTACAACATAAAAATTAACCCGTTTAAAAAAGTGTTGACACAATCGTAAAATCATGATATCCTACAGTTACAAAAATTAACCGGTTTAAATTTTTAGAATGAAAAAACGAGGAGAGAGAACGTTGAAGAAATTTAGTCATTATGTTTCGAAAGAAGATATCGAGCGCATCCACGAAGAGTCGCTGAGAATTTTAAAAGAGGTCGGCGTACGTTTTGAGCATCCAAAAGCTTTAGAATTATTCAAAGAGCATGGTGCAGAGATTGAGGGGGACATTGTTTTTATAAGCGAAGATTTGGTGAATCAGGCCGTAGCACAGTGTCCAGAGACATTTGAGCTGTATTCGACAAAGGGGTCTGTTACCATTGGCGACGGCAGCCGCGTTAATATGCCTGCCTGTGGTGCAGTATATGTTGAGGACCATAATTCCATTCGCCGTATGCGTAATGAGGATACCATCAATATTTTCAAACTGGCGTCTACCAGTCCGGCAACAGATTATAATTACATGGACTATTTCGCGGATACTACTAATTTTACAAAAGAACAGAAAATTTTCTCTAATGTTGGGATGCTGCTGAAATACAGCCCGCAGATCGCCTGTTTCGACCCGGATACCTTTTCGGTACCGCATGAGGAGCTGTTTGATACAACGGTTAAAAGCCTTAAAATCATTAAAGCCTTTGAAGGGGTAGAGGAACAGGAGCGTTATGTCAACTCCTTCTGTGTCAATTCCTTATCGCCGCTCTGCTATGATTTTGCCCCCCTTGAAAAAATGTTTGCTTTCTGCGCTGAAAAGCAGCCGATCTGGTTTACGCCCTGCGCGATGCCGGCGTTAACCTCGCCGCCGTCTGTCTTTGCGACTGTGAGCCTGACCAATGCAGAAATACTGGCAGGCTTAACGCTGGCGCAGCTTGCCTGCCCGGGAGTGCCGGTTATTTATGGCAACACCTCCGCCTCCACCGATTTGAGAAGTATTCTTTTGAGCATCGGCTCACCGGAAACGGCTTTAATGGTTTATGCAGCTGTTGCCATGGCGGACTATTATAAAATGCCGTGCCGCAGCGGCGGAAGCCTGAGCGACGCAAAGGATCTGGACTACCAGGCCGGCGCGGAATCTATGCTGGTGTTAAACGCAACTTATGAATCCGGCGTTGACCTGATCCTTCACGCCTGCGGTATTATGGGCTCCTTTAATATCTTCAGCTATGAAAAATATATGCTGGATGAAGATACCTTGCTCTACGCAAGACGAATGGCCGCTGGAATTGATACCTCCGAAGAAAAAGGCTGCTTTGATTTGATCAGGAAAATCGGCCCACGCGGCTCTTACTTAAAGGGCAGAACACCAAAGATGTACCGCGAAGAATTTGTTATGCCAAAATTTTTTAACAAGCAAGACCCTAACGTATGGCAGAACGAAGGGCGACACTCCTTAAAGGAAGTGGCTGAAAATGTAGTAAAGGAAAGAATTGCCTCTTATCAGCCGCCGGAAATCACAAAGGAACAGAACGATATTGTAGCCCCGTATATTCCTGAAGAATACCGGGAAAGCATTTAGAAAATTAGGAGAAAAAAATGGATAGCACTGCTAAAAACTCGAAAGTTAAAAAGTATGTGGCACTTTTTGCATTGATTCTTGCGGGAAGTACAATTTATGAACTTCCCTATTTGAGCTATAATTATTACGACGTGATTCTGGAGGCCATGAATATTTCAAATTCCCAGCTTGGTCTGCTGATGAGTATTTTTGGTTTCATCTCAATGATTGGTTACTTTCCCGGCGGGTACCTGGCTGACCGTCTTTCCGCCAGAAAGCTGATTGCCTTTTCACTGGTGGGAACAGGCGCTCTGGGGATTTTGTTGTCAACGTATCCTTCTTACCCTGTTCTTGTATTTATCTATGTTATGTATGGAGTTCTCTCATCGCTGACCTTCTGGGCCGCTATGCTGAAAGCCACAAGACAGTTGGGCGACAGCAGCGAGCAGGGACGTCTGTTCGGAATGCGTGAAAGCGGAACGGGCATTATGCCAGTGCTTTATGGAATGGTGATCCTGTTTATCTTTAACACCACCGGAGCCAACTATCTGGCGCTGCGCTGGGTGATTATTGGCTATGCGGTTTTGGCCATCATCGGCGGTGTTTTTGCCTGGTTTGGCCTGAGTGACAATAAGCCGACAGATAATCCAGAAGAAAAAACAGGGGCCTCAGTTAAGGATCTGGTAAAGGTTGTAAAAATGCCGAAGCTCTGGCTTTTATCCATCGTGGTATTCTCTGTCTGCTCCATTTACGCATCTTACTCTTATCTGACCCCTTATTTAACGGAGTTCTTTGGACTGTCTGCCTCAACAGCCGCATTTCTGGGAATTCTGCGTATTTATGGAATGGCTATTGTCGGCGGGCTCATCAGCGGGTTTATTGCAGATAAGATCGGTTCAAACATCAAGGTGATATTCTTTACCTCCATTATCCCGGTTATCTGTTATGCCGCATATATGATTATTCCGAATAACCCGCAGTATCTCGGCGTATTTATCGCTTTTATGCTGGCAACGGGACTTTCAATGTTCATGCTCAGAGGTATCTACTTTGCAGCTATTGATGAACTTAAGATTCCACTGTCCTACAGCGGTACGGCAATGGGCTTTGTCTCACTGGTCGGCTTCATTCCAGAGGCTTATATTTACAGCCTGATTGGCAACTGGATGGATAAGTATCCTGGAATTGGCGGATACCAGCATATCTTCGTGTACATGATTGTGGTGACAGCTATTGGGTTAGTCGCAGCTGGTGTGCTGTTCAGACAGATTCGAAAAAGTAAAGAACAGACAGCGGAAGTGGAGTAGACAATAAAAAAGAACCCTTCTATGCTTGGAATCGAGGCGCTCATATGAAATACAGACAAATAAGGTGGGGAGTTTTTTTGCCGCCAGCTATATTGTTTATTGGATGTATCATTTGGAATCTTTGTGACGGGGCGGGCTTTTCCGCTCTGGTCACAGCCTTTTACGACTGGATTCTCAATTATTTCGGATGGACGTTTCTGCTCACCGCTGTCGTTTCACTTGGGATCTGCATATGGATTTATTTTTCGCCGCTGGGCAGGGTGAGAATCGGTGGACCTGCGGCAAAGCCGAAGCTTACGAACTGGAATTGGTTTACGGTAACGCTTGGCACGACCATTGCAGCGGGCATTGTGTTCTGGGGAGCGGCGGAGCCGGTACAGCATATTTTATATCCGCCGGAATCAACCGGCATTGCGGCCATGACCGCGGAGTCCGCCCGTTTTGCCATGGCGGCGATTTACAGGCACTGGACAGTGCTGCCTTACGCCATGTATACTCTGCTGGCGGTGATGTTCGCCTACGGCTGTTACAATATGAAAGCTTCCTTTTCCATTGGTTCAATGATGGCGCCGTTGATTCGTGAGAAGGGCCGCGTGAGGATGAACGGGCTCATTGATGTGGTGTGTGTCTTTTCACTGGTCACAGGTCTTTCGGCGTCCCTTGGTATTGGAACTTTGAGCATTAACAGCGGACTAAGCCGGCTCTTTGGTTTGTCCTCTAACCCGGCTGTCTGGCTTGCGATCATTGTTTTTGTAGGCGGTATTTCCATTATATCGGCCATTTCAGGCATAAAAAAGGGCATCACGCTTTTATCAAATATCAATGTTGGAATATACATTTTTATTCTTTTGTTTATTCTGTGCTTTGGCGGCACGCTTTTTATCGTCTCCTTTGGAATAGAGGGAATAGGGGAGTTTTTAGATACCTTTTTTTCAGGCGCGTTGTTTACCGGTGTGCTGGAGCGCGATCCCTGGACTAAGAACTGGACCATGTACTATTTTGGCAACTGGATGGCCTGGACGCCCATCACGGCTGTGTTTCTCGGACAGATCAGCTATGGGAGAACCATCCGGGAGATCATAAAAATGAATCTGCTTCTCACCGCGCTGTTCAGTGTGCTGTGGTTTATGATCATCTCCGGTGCGACTGTAAATATTCTGTTTAATACGCCGGTCTGCGGATTGGTAGAGGCCTATCAGCTGGGCTATGAGAATGTTATTTACCAGCTTTTCAAAAATCTGCCGATGGCAGAGCTCATGGTCCCGGTTTATCTCGCGGCAGTGCTGATTTCCTTTGTGACAGCGGCGGATTCTTCAACTGTTGCCATCACCAACTTTTGCTGCCGTCAACCAGAGAATGAAACGGTGGACAGCCCGGCATACCTCAAGATTGTGTGGGGCGTCATTATTGGCGTCGTCACATGGATTATGATGGGAATAGGTGATGGGCTGACAGGAATAAAGATGCTGTCCAATATCGGCGGCCTGGCAGCGATGTTTCTGATCATCGGCGTTATTGCCAGCGCAGTAGTTTTGATAAAGAAAACAAAATAAAAAGGACTGCTGTCCGTTGATTAAAAATCACGGTGCAGCAGTCCTTTTTTATTCGGCCAGAGATTCCTCTTTATTTGACTTTTTATCCTGTTCGGGTAAAGTGAAATCGCCGGGATCAAAATCTGGAGTGGGGTCTTTTTCTTTTTCAATGATCTGGGCCCGTGTCAGACTTCCAAAGTCCTTTTTTAACCATTTATATAAGGATACAACGCAGAGAATCAGCGTTACAGATACCGGGAGCGCCGAAATGATAATGGCTGATTTTAAAGAATCCAGCGGCGCCTTTGCAAACATCAGACACAGTGGAATCGCCGAAATAACAATAGCCCAGAAGAGCTTGAGATGGTTCGGCGGGACTTCATCATCTCTGATGTTTTTAATAGAAGCCGCAGACAGAGTAAAGACAGCGGAATCCAAAGTGGTGATGAGCAGCATGACACCAGTGAGAAACCAGACAAGCAGGATGATCCTGCCAAACGGCAGGGCCGCGATAACCGTTGAAATAACCTGTTCCGGACTCTGAGTCTGGAGAATTTCGACAAAGTTAAAGGAACCGGTAAGCTGCAGCTGGAGTCCATAGTTGGATAATACGCCAAAGAACAAAATTGTACTGAGCAAGCCCGCTCCGGTGATGCACAGGATAACCTCTTTGATGGTGCGCCCCCTTGAGATTTTCGCAATAAAGATCCACATCCAGGGTGCCAGGGTAATCCACCAGGCCCAGTAAAAAACGGTCCAGTCCGCTGTAAAGCCAGTTTTGACAATGGGCTCAGTTTCAGTGATCATGGGCACAAAATTGGTGATCATCATGCCGAAGCTTTTAATGGTATTTTCCAGCTGGAATTGAGGTCCGCCAAAAATAAAGACATAGGCCAGTAAAAAGAAACACAGGTAAATAGTGGAGTCCGAACAGAATTTCATCCCCTTGTCAAGCCCTGCGTAAGAACTGGCTGTAAAGAAAATGGTGACGGCGATCACCATAACGACCTGCATGATAAAGTTATCGGGTGTGCCGAGACTGGTGTGCAGGTTATTAACCAGCATTGGAATCCCGGTCCCGAAGGACAGAATAATGCCGGAAACAATTCCAAAAATAAATACAATGTTGATGATTTTATTCCAGATTGGCCGGCCGCCGGTAACCCCCTCGCAGCCGTTTGCCAGGGAGAGGCCCTCCTGTCTGCGGACATAAAAACGATAGGCCAGAGGAATGGTGCCGATAGCATAGATTCCCCAGGCGGGAACGCCCCAATGGAAAAAGTTGTAGGACACAGCCACCTGAGCGGCAGCGATGCTCTCAGGCGTAATGCCAATGGGCGGTGTGATATAGTAATAGACCCACTCGAGAACGGCCCAGTACAAAAGCCCGGCGCCCATCGTTGCGCAGAAGATCATGGCGATCCAGCTGAAGGTTTTGTACTCCGGTTTATCCTTGCCAAGCTTGATATTCCCAAATTTAGAAAAAGCCACAGCAAAGTTAAACACGAATATTCCAATGGTAATGAGAATAAAGTAAACGCCCATCTTGGTGGTAATGAAAACTCGGATTTTATTCAGGGCTTCCGTCGCTGCAGCCGGCATCAGTATGATGTAGACGCTAAAGGCTGCAACCAGTGCCAGAGTGATAATAATAGCCCATTTATCAATTTTATATTTTTTCATGGTTTTTTACCTCCTTAGATATGTAAAGATGAGCTGGCTGAAAAAATCTTTACATTCGCAAGGTAATGTTATCTTAATATATTTTATGCGTTTTGTCCAATCTTGTTGAGACAGAAGCTTAATAATGCAAAAAAACCCCGAAAACCAATAAGGTTTTCAGGGTTTATGAAAGTCACCCGGGTCTGTTAAGCATTGATCACACTTGTTTCTCACCTGTGCTCGGGGAAAGGTCTCCGGTTTCGGGGAGATCGGGAGGTGTTTCCTTTTCCAGTCGAGTGATTTCATCCCTTGTCATGTCGCCGTAATCCTGCTTCAGCCATTTGAAAATGGAAATGATACAGAAAATCAGCGTGATAGAAACGGGAACCGCTGTGATGATAATGGTCGATTTCAGCGAATCCAGCGGAGCCTTGGCAAACATCAGGCACAGTGGAATCGCGGCAATGATGACTGCCCAGAAAAGTTTCAGGCTTTTGGGAGGGATTTCATCGGTTTTCAGGTTGGTGACCGAGGCCGCCGCCAGTGTAAATACAGCAGAGTCCAGTGTTGTGACCAGCAACATCAGGCCGACGATAAACCACACAAAGAGCACAATTTTGCCAAGCGGCAAAGCCATAATGGCCGATGAGATAACCTGTTCAGGGCTCTGGTTCTGTAGAATCGAGACAAAGTCAAACTGCCCGGTCAGTTGTAAGTTAAGGCCGTAGTTTGAAAGTATACCGAAGAACAGTACTGTGCTGATGAGGCCAGCCAGAGAAATGGTGAGCACGACCTGTTTGATAGTACGCCCTTTGGAAATCTTTGCAATAAAAATCCACATCCAAGGTGCCAGGGTAATCCACCAGGCCCAGTAAAAAACCGTCCAGTCTGCGGTAAAGCCGGTTTTGACAATCGGTTCTGTCTCAAAGATCATCGGGACAAAGTTATTGATCATGAGCCCAAGGCTTTTAATGGTGTTTTCAATCTGGAATAAAGGATTCCCAAAAATAAATACAAAAGCCAGCAAGATGAAAAAGAGGTAGGTTGTAGAATCTGAACAGAACTTCATCCCTTTGTCGAGCCCGGCATAAGAGCTAAGGGTAAAAATAAAAGTAACGATTACAACCATAATTACCTGCATGATGAAGGTATCTGGCGTTCCGATGCTGTTGTGCAGATTATTGACCAGCATAGGAATCCCTGTTCCAAAGCTGATGATAATACCGGATACAATACCAAAAATAAAAATGATATTGATGATCTTATTCCAGACAGGCTTTCCGCCGGTAACCCCTTCACAGCCGCCGGCCAGAGAAAGACCGTCTTTCTGACGGATATAGTAGCGGTAGGCAATGGGGACTGTACCGATGGCATAGATGCCCCAGGCCGGAATACCCCAGTGGAAAAAACTGTAGGATACGGCGACCTCCGCGGCTGCTATACTCTGCGGGGCCAGCCCCATCGGCGGCCCTGTATAGTAATAAACCCATTCCAGTGTAGCCCAGTACAGGATACTGGTTCCCATGGTGGCACAAAAAATCATGGCAATCCAACTGAAGGTTTTGTAGTTCGGATCGCCCTTGCCGAGTTTAATGTTTCCATATTTAGAGAAGGCAAGACTGATGTTCACAGCAAAAATGCCGATGGTAATCAAAACAAAGTAAAAACCCATTTTGGATGTTGTAAAAACGCGCAGATTATTGAGCGTTGCAGTTGCCTGTTCCGGCAGGAGTACAATGTAGATGCTGAGCGCCAGTACAATGACCAGCGTGATAATAATAGCCCATTTGTCGATTTTAAATTTTTTCATAAGTCCGCCCCCTTCTGTCTTTCACAATCACACATTTGTATTCGTAAGATGGTTTTATCTTACTACGTTTTGATGGTTTAGTCCAATGATTTAACGGATAAATTATGGTAAACAGGCTATTTTATATTTTGCAGGGAAAGCCAGGCCGTCCCCGCTCAGGTGTTTATTATTTATCTTCAGGTTGAATATTCTTTTTCTTAACATAGATACGGATAGCCACAGAGCAGAGTACCGCGATGATGGAAGCTGCGATCAGGAAGCAGCCAAAGCTCATCTGATAGCCAATCATACCTGGATGTTGATCCAGCCAGTTACCAGTGATAACCGGTACAAACATATCTGGAATAAAGGCGATAACCGACAGGATACCGGTAGCGGCACCGAAGATTGTGGTCGGCACAGCGGATTCGGTAAACTGGGAGGAAGCAACGCCGTATGCGCCTGTCAGGAAAAAACCAATGGCCAGAATTAATACGATGGCAACCATTAAAAGCGCGGCCGTTGTCGGCAGGAAGATCAGGATTGCCGAGCAGACTGCTGTTAAAGCCATGATCAGAATGAGCACCTTAGCTGGTGAGTTGATTCTGGTGGCAATGCTGCCGATGATCGGCGCAGAAAGCAGAGCAATACCGTAAGTACGGATCATACCGACAGTAGAGGTAATGCCCATGGAAGCCCCAAAAACATCGGTCAGGTAAGGTGTTGTATAAGCCATGGCGGCATAGGCGCAGTAGACAAAGAACATGGACGCTGTGGTCAGCCAAACGCCAGGATGCTTGATGGCTTCTTTAAATTCATTGAGGTTAAAGCCCTGTCCCTCCTTGATTTCATCGTCAAATTTTGGAACAAAAAACAAGGTGGCGATACCAAAAATAACATTTAAAATAGCGCTGACAATTAAGACAACCACAAAACCAGCGGCAGAGTCTGACACGAAAGCGTTAAAAATCTGCTGCGAGACAAAACCCAGAAGCAGGCCGCCGACGCCGTAGATTCCGTAACTCAGGCCAATATTTCGCGAATAAGTGGTGTCATCGCTGACCAGACGGATCAGCTTATAACGAATACCCCAGAAAATAAGGGTGCTGGTAACGCCGAGAAGGCCAAAAATAATCATGATGCTGGTGTAAGACGGAAGTGTCGCAAACCAGCAGATAACGGCAGCAGTGGTGAAGAAGCCGATCGAAGCAAGGTATTTTGCCCGGATCTTGTCTGCGATAATCCCGCCCGGAAGATAGCAGATGGTGGCGACAAGGCCGTAGATACCACCGGTGGCGCCAAGCTGGGCGTTGTTGATGTTCAGGCTGGTCATCATGGTGTCATAAAACGAAAAACGGAAGTAAATAATCTGAAAAAGCACTGCTGAACCAAAGCTGACCAGGAAAATGATCAGCATTGTCCTGAATTTGCTTAAGTTGTCCTTGTTGGTAACACTGTTATTCATCATAGGTCTCCTCTCTCCTTGATAAAAAAATTAGTGCAAAATAAGTTCTGGTATTGCCGAATCCCTATTTTGCACTAATGAAATGGGTTAGTTATTGTTAAGGAATTTAGAACATGAATTCTTCAGGAATCAAGTCTTTGATTATTTTTTCCTGGAACGCTTCGAGTTTGGTCGGCAGTTCGTAGTTGGCTACGCGGTCCTGCCAAGCCTTGCGTGCAAGTTCCTGTACGGTCGGGCTGCCGGCAGCTTCCCAGTTACCAATGGATTGACGGTTGTACAGTGGCGGCAGGAAGAAATCTGCCTTGTACAGCTTGTTGGTACGGGCGATGTAGTTGGTTTTGTGTTCGACTTTTTCCATTTTATCCATCATGAGTGTCTGGTCATTGATGGTGGTTCCCTTTAAGAGATGTTTGACAATGCGGGCGGTTTGTTCGTCAAGCATATATTTTTCATAGCCTAAGGCGCCGTAAGAATCCAAGATGCCGCCGAGCATGTATAACTGTTCAGGTTCTACCATATAGCCGGACAGACAGATCAGCATGGATTCAGCGCCGCTCTGGTAGTCATCCTGTTTGGCGTCTGCGAGACAGCCGTTGGCGCGGCAGGGCAGTCCGTAGAAGTCTGCCAGTTCACGCATGGTGCAGAAGGACTGGAAGGTTTCTGGTCCGCCGCATACGCACAGGGAGTATCTCAAGTCACATTCCAGTGAGCTTAGCTGGTAGATAACCGGTGCGCCCGGCTGAACGAGCTGAGATAAAACAAGACCGGCCAGCAGTTCGGTGTTGTTCTGAACCGTGGTGGAAGCCAGGGTCGGTGGAGAAGTCATGCCGGCTAAGCCAACGCCTGTGATAACCAGAGCCTGGCCCATTCTGGCGTAAGTGATGATGGTATCGCACATTTCCTTGTTCCATGCAAATGGTGCGGAGTTAGTGGCCAGAGTAATGGTCTGGCAGTGTTCGTGGTCATCATTGAAATCCTGAACCAGTTTGATGAATTTTTCGCAGCGTTCCTTGGTACCATTGTGACCGCCGATTAATTTATCGGAATATTTTAAGTTTGCCAGAGTTGTCCATTCAGTATGGATTTTTGTCGGGATATCATTTGGTACGACGATGTCGGCGTCGATCAGGTGCATGATATCACTGTCCTGATGAATTTTAATGAAATTGATATAATCTTCTGCGTTAGCCTTACGGTATTCGCCGTTATCCAGAACATTGACCGGACCCAGTGAAGACTGGACCATCATTTCCTGACCGACGCCTGTTGTGAATTTCATACCCCTTGAATACATATCAAAGGTCTTTGGAACCAGAGCCACACATTTTTCAACCAGGTCTCTGTCGATATAGACGATCTTGCCGTCTACCTTACAGCCCGCTTTTGCTAAAATATCGCGAGCTTCTTCGTTATCAAATAAAATCCCCTTATTTGCGAGCAGATACAAGCTTTTGTCGTGAATCAGTTCAATGTCCTCTTTGCGAGTGAATAAATTGGAATAAAAGTTACGTGTCATAATCATTACCCTCCATGATCATTATGTGTTTTTTCTTATGCCTTTATATAACGCAAGTCTCGTGCCAAAAAGTCGAAAGCGAAGGAATGGCTAAAAACAGCCGTTTTTTGTAAAAAAAACCATTAAAGGATTTCAAAGATGAAATATGAAGATTTTTATCCGTGTTTTCAAATTTCTATTTTAAAATTTATAATATTTTACGAAAAAAATAGAAAAATATTTTTGAAGGAAATAGTTTGGCGTATATATAATAAGGAAGCATAGAGGTGTTTACAGGATGCGGCAGGCAAAATAAAAAGCCGGAAAACGCAGCGCGCTCTCCGGTGACGGAAAATTTAAAGTTAAGTAAAAATTCAAAAATGAAATCAACCTTCAGGTTTCATTTTATTTTTAGAAGCATCCGCTGCTTTCTCTGGCAGCGCGGTTAGACATACCGATGCGATAACCAGGGCCGCGCCGAGCAGCTGAAGCGCTGTGAAGGTCTCGCCGAGCACAAGCGCACTGAAGATAATGGTGACGACCGGTACAAAATTGACGAGGATGGTCACCGTAAGAATGGGAATGCTCTTCAGGGCATACATATAGGTGAGGTTTGCCGTTGCGGAGACCAATACTGCCAAAAACAGAAAATTGATGATGATCTCCCCGGTAAAAAGGCTGAAATCCGGCGGGAAAATAAGGGCAAGTGGCAGTGTAACCCCCGCAATACAGGCCGAGAGATAGGTGGTGATATCCAGTCCGGTATAACGGCTGTAAAGGGGCTTGGCCTGATAGTTATATAAAAGCCAGCCAAGGCCCGAAAGAATCATGGCGCCACAGCCCCAGGGATTGATCTGAATTTCAGAAAGCCCCACAATCATAACAACGCCCACTACGGAAAAGGCTACGGCGGCAGCTTTTATGAGCGTAAAACGCTGTTTTAAAATGATTGTGTCAATGAGCATGCAGAAAATCGGCACAAGGCTCAATAAAATGGAAGCCATGGAAGCTCCGGTCAGGTCTACGCCCACAGCTTCGAAAACATAATAGCCCGTAAAGCCGATGAGGCCTGCGATTAAAACATGGGGAAGATCATGTTTCAGAAGCCGCTGTTCGGGCTCAAGCTTTTTTTTGACCAGCATCAGAATAATCGCCGCGATGGCGAAGCGCCCGAAAATTAAAGCGTATACTGAAAAAGCCTGAAGACAGATTTTTGTGCTGATAAAAGAAATACCCCAGAAAACAAGAGTATAGGAAATAGCCAGATAGGGTTTTATTTTTTGCATAAGCGCCTCCGGTGACAAGTGTCAAAAACTATTATACACGAAGCGCTGTTTTTTTTCACGGCTTTTTAAATGTGCACTGGTCAAAATGAACTCAAACTACGGCAAAACAGCCAGACAGTGAGTTTTATAAAACTCGCAATAAACTATGAATTCTTTCGAAAGCATGAAAAACAGGGCTTTTTTATTTTGGTATGGTTCTTGCAATAATTGTATAGCAGAGAAGGAGGTAATCATATGGAAAAACAGAGTTTTGCAATGCAGGTATCAAAAGGAAAGCGTAACTTCCTTTTGATATTTGTCAGTATCGCAGGGGGGATTATTACATTTGCACCATATGCCAGAAATCTTTACTATGACCAGTATCTGGCAGGGTTCAACCTGACCAACACCCAGCTTGGAAGGCTCGGTTCCTTTTACGGGATTCTGTGTTTGATTTCTTACATTCCAAGCGGCTTTTTAGCGGACCGCTTTAGTGCGAGAACCATGCTTTTCGTCTCGTTTATCGGGATGGCCATCGCCACGGCGTGGCAGGGGATGAAGCCGGGGTTCACGGGTCTGATCTGTGTCTACGCGCTTTACGGAGTGTTTACGACGCTCACGTTCTGGTCGCCGTTTTTAAAATTTATCCGGTTTCTGGGAACGTCGGAGGAGCAGGGGAGTATGTACGGCATCAGCGAAGGAACCAGATGGTTATTTAATGCGGTCGTTGGATTTTTTTGCCTGTGGTTTATGGGACTGTTTGCGGATAAGGTTTTTGGCCTTCAGGGGCTGCTTTGGCTGATCGCCGGCGTGTATGTCGTCATCGGATTTGTAATTTTATGGCTGGTTCCATCTTTTAAGGATTCAGAGGACAAGGAAGGCATCAACCTGAAGGATATGGTAAAGGTTGTTAAAATCCCCGGTGTCTGGCTCGTTGGGATTTTGACTTGTGCAATTTATTCGATTTTTGTTGCGGCCAATATGTATTTTGGGCCCTACTATTCTAACATTCTGGGCGTGGACACCACCTTGACCAGTTCTCTGGCCATTATAAAAAATTACCTGGTCGCGGGGATCGGAACCATCCTTTTTGGGGTGATCTCGGACCGTTATGCCAGAAAAAAGGGCGGCGGCTCGTCCAGAACGCCGATGATTATCGTCTGTTTTTGTATTCTGATTGCTCTGATGGCAGTGTTGATGTTCTCATCTGCCCATGTGGCGCTTTCGATTGGGCTGACCTTGGCGATCACCTTTGTGTTCTGCGGAACAAGGGGCGTCTGCTATGCAACTCTGGACGAAGGCAAAATTCCTCTGGAGCTTTCAGGCGTAGCGCTGGGATTAATCTCCATTATCGGCTACGGTCCAGAGTCCTTTATGACAGCGCTCATGGGCTCCTGGCTGGATAAATATCCAGGTATTACTGGTTACAACATGATCTGGATATGGATCATTGTATGGTCAGTCGTGGGCATCATTGCCGCATTCGCGATTAACCGTTTGGGAAAAAGAAACAGGACAGAAGAAGGAGGAAATGTAAAATGTTAAATTATGATGGCAGCAGCTTGTTTATCAGTCAGAAGGATATTGAGGTGATCCATGAATACACCTTAAAGACCCTGAGCGAGGTGGGGATGATCTTCGACCACCCGGAGGTGCTGGAGGTTTTTAAAAGCCATGGCGCACGCATTGATGGCAACAAGGTATTTTTAGATGAGGCGCTCATCAATAAAGCTATTGCCACTGTGCCCATCGAATTTGAAATGTATGGCCGACGCGGCGGTTTAAAAATCGGCAAGCGCTATGACCCCAAGGTGGGCCCGGGAACAGACTGGCCCTTGATTATCGATGAAAATAATAATATGAGACCGCCAGTTTTTGAGGATCTGCTGAAGTTCTACAAACTGATGGAGACCAGCGATATTATGGACTTTTCACAGCTACCTATCACCAACCTACCAGAATTTGGCAGCAAGGGAGACTGTACCTATCTGGCTCAAATTGCCCTCATGTTGAAATACACTTCGAAATTTTATGCCAATCCCGCACGGCCTAATCAGTCCAATGTGGGAAGAAAGGGGATTCGTCAGACCGTGAGGGAATACCATCAGATGCTCAAGGAGTTTCATGGTGTAGATGAGGATAAATACATTGTGATGGAACTGCTGTGTGTACAGTCACCATTGTGTAATGATAAAGAAATGCTGGACAATTTACTGGAGGCTGCGGCGGCTAACCAACCTATTAGTGTGGTTATCGCTTCGATGACTAACACCACCTCTCCGTCAACCCTCTTAGGCACTGCTATCCATGATAATGCGGTGGCGCTGGCAACCACGACCCTTGTTCAACTGCTGCGGCCGGGCCTTCCTGTGGTGCACACCATTTTAAGCTCGCCGTCGGATATGCGTTATATCCAGATGGGAACTGGCTCAAGTGAAAATGCGCTTCTGGCTTATGCGGGCATTGCCATGGGGCGGTATTACGGCATTCCGGTGCGCGGCGGCGGAACGCTCTCAGACGCTGTCGATGTGGATTACCAGACAGGCGCGGAATCTGCCATGACTTTAATGCCGGCTTATCTGTGCAACGTAGACTACATCACCCACTGTGCCGGAGGTATGGGCGTCTTCAATGTAGGAAGCTTTGAAAAATTTGTGTTGGACGAGGAGCTGGTGGGTTATATGAAACGTCTGGCCCAGGGGTTTGACAGTTCAGAGCCAGAATTTGCCTTTAAGCAGCTGAAGGATATTGGGCCAAGAGGTAATTATCTTATGGGCAGAACCCCTAAACAGTATCGAAGGGAGACATATCTTGCAAAGCTGTTTACCAAGAAGGGCGGCATGATTAGCGTCCGGGATGATGGAACACTCCGTGAAAAGGCGTGCCGTCATATCTGTGAAAGATTAGAAAGCTATGAACTGCCAGCGGTAGATAAAGCGCAGCAGGATGTTTTGGACCGTTACCTGAGGCCCCTGGGATTATAAGCATGTTTTTGAAAGTGACAGAAAATTCTGTCACTTTCCGTTTTTTATGAATTTAATGGAGGAGCCTGAAAATGAAACTGAAAAATAGAATTGACCTGCCTGTTGTCTTGATACCACTTTTGATCATTGTTCTGGCCTGCTCTTTTTTAATCGCTAATTTTGAGAGTGCTCGGTATTTTATTGACGAGGCTTACCGTGTGGTGACAGAGCAGTTCGGATTTGTCTATCTCTGGATTACACTGATTTCCTTTCTGTTGTGCCTGTATCTCTCCCTGAGCCCTTACGGTAAGATCAAGCTGGGAGAGGGCAAAAAAGAATACGGCGAAATATCCTGGGCGGCAATGATTTTTTGTGCTTCCATGGCTGCGGGTTTTTTATACTGGACGAATATTGAATGGACTTTTTATTATCAAGCGCCGCCTTTTGGGCTTGAACCTATGAGTAACACGGCTCTGGAGTATGCCGCAGCATACCCACTGTTTCATTGGGGACCGTCGGCCTGGGGCCTTTATCTGATTCCGGCCGTTGCTTTTGCTTACTCCTATTACAACCGGAAAAGTGAGCGCTTTGACATTGCGTCCTGCTGCCATGCTGTTTTTGGAAAAAAGTATGAATGGATTGTTGATCGGGTTATCAATATTATTTTTATTTTTGGAATGGTGGGTGGTGCAGGCACTACACTTGGTATCGGCACGCCAGTGGCAACCGCAGCCTTGAATGACCTGTTTGGCATTCAGGATACAGGGTCCGTTAAATTTATTACACTGCTTGTCATCACTTGCATTTTTACGCTGAGCGCTTATGCAGGGGTGAAAAAGGGTATCAAAATTCTGAGTAATATCAATGTGGCATTTTTATTGGTGATTGTCGCACTGGTCTTTTGCTTTAGTGATAAAATTTTTGTGTTAAAGCTGGCAACCACTTCAGTGGGGCTGCTGGTGTCAGATTTTTTTAGAATGTCGACCTGGATGGACCCTGTGCTGCAGACTGGTTTTGTGGAAACCTGGACAGTTTTTTACTGGGCGTGGTGGCTGTCTATTGCGTTGTCAGTGGGGCTTTTCATCGCGAAAATTTCCCGGGGGCGCACGATCAGAAATGTGATTTTAGGTTGCCTGGGCTACGGATTAGCTGCGACCTTTTTGTTTTTTACCGTTTTTACAGGCAACGCTGTCTCGCTGACGCTGAAGGGATTCATGGATGTTCCAGAGTGTATGAACAACTTGGGAGGCCCTCAGACTGTTATGGCGCTTCTCCATTGTAACCCTGTGGGAAGTGTGTTGATTTTTCTCGTGCTTATCGCATCTATTATCCTGACAGCTACTACTTACGATTCGGTTTCCCACACATTGGCAATGGTTTCGGCCAAAAATCTCGACAATGAGGCTGATCCGCCTAAAAAGCTGAGTGTATTCTGGGCCTTGGCCGTGGCCGCGATTCCAGCAGTTCTGCTGCTGTTTGAAGGCTCGCTTCAGCAGATTCAGACCTTTACCATTGTTTTTACATTGCCCGTCTGCGTTTTATATGTCATAATTACCGTATCGCTTTTCAAAATGTTGCGCCAGGATTTTAAGAAGAAATGAGTGAAAAGGATGAATGTTTTCAAAAATTATTCCGAAGAATATAAAAATTATCTGCTGTCTCTCTCCAAAGAATATTTTCTGACGATATTAGAAACCTGTTTTACAGAGATTTTTGTCGCAGACAATCAGGGGAAAATTACCTATATTAATCCAGCCTGTGTGCGACACTATGGATTGACCAGTGAAGAGATGGTCGGGCGGCTGGCCACTGAAATTTGTCAAGAAAAGGACCTGTGGGAACCATATACTTATAAAGATGTGATGGCATATGGAAAGACACTTGTCACCGAAAATTTGTATAAAGTGGTTAACCAGAACCTTCTTTCCATCAGTGTTCCAGTTTTTGACGATAAGGGAAATATTGAGATGATGGTTTCCTCAGTTCAAGACCATTTTAACAAATATGACATCACTTACCGGGCGAACACACCGTCCATTGAAAATAAAATGGAGGACCCGGAGACAGAGATTATCGGCAAGAGCCAGAGCTTTGGCTACTGCCGAGGCCTGCTGGACTCCGCCGCAGCCACAGACGCCAACGTGCTGCTTCTTGGGGAATCCGGCACCGGGAAAAGCGTGCTGGCCAACTACGTCCACCGCAAAAGTAATCGAAAGGATCGGGTGTTCATGTCCATTAACTGTGGAGCTATTCCCGAAAATTTACTGGAGAGCGAGCTTTTTGGCTATGCACCCAATGCGTTCACAGGCGCCAGCCCAAAAGGAAAGGTAGGCATTCTGGAAAAAGCTGACGGCGGCACTCTGTTTCTTGATGAGATTGGGGAAATGCCTCTGGGAATGCAGGTAAAAATTCTGGACATGCTTGAAAACAAACGCTTTATTCCCGTGGGCAGTAATGATATCCGCTTTACCGATGTGCGCATTATCGCGGCCACCAACCAGAATATTTTAAAGCTGGTCCGTGAAAAATACTTCCGCTCAGATCTTTATTATCGGCTCAATACTATTAAGGTGACCGTGCCTGCTCTCAAGGACAGAAAGGAGGATATGATGCTCCTCATTCGTCATTTTTTGAATGTTTTCAATAAAAAGTATCAGAAAAATATTGTATTGTCCAACGAAGTGTCTTATCTTATGTCTATCTATGACTGGCCTGGGAATATACGGCAGTTAAAGAACTGTATTGAGCGAATGGTTATTCTTTCAAAGCATCAGGTGGTTGATTCGGATCTTTTTTATAATTATCTCAAAGATGAAGAAGACTACAGCATCGATTTTGATACAAAAATTCCTAATTATGAAAATGTCATTGAAGAGGCGGAAAGAAAACTTATTATCTGGGCTTACTCCAATTACAAAACAAGCCGAAAAGTAGCGGAAATTATTGAAGTCAGTCAGACAAAAGCCAATAATCTGATCCGCAAATATATAAAATAATTCTAAACAAAAATCCCGAAATGTTTAAGTTTTCATTGAAAAATAGAGAAAATTTCGTTATAATTGCGGTAACGGAGTTTAAAGTTAAAGGCTCCGGGGTATATACAAGACAAACAAATTCTAGACCTTCGAAGGAGGAGAAAAAATGCAAAAATATGTATGTGATATCTGTGGTTATGTTTATGATCCCGCTGTAGGTGATCCTGATAATGGTGTAGCTCCTGGAACAGCTTTTGCTGATCTGCCGGAAGATTGGGTTTGCCCGGAATGCGGCGTCAGCAAAGATGAATTTTCACCGGAAGCTTAATTAAGGCTTTTGAATAAGTCCCTGGAGTGCCAGGGATTTTTTGTTTTTTGAGACAGTGGGCAGCCTTGCAAAACTTCTCCAAATCGGGTATGATAATTGAAAAGAATCGATTATCAAGGGAGATTATAATGGCAGTAAAGGCAAGAGAAGAGGTCCGCAGCCGGGAGTTCAGCGCCGTTGGCATGATACTGATCGGGTTGTTTGTCGTGGCCTATGTATTTATTTATAACCGTTCCATCAGTCAAATGGATGACTACGCTTTAAAAACAGGGATCGGTATCGCAGCTCTGATTGTGATGATTGTGGTGTTTGTTGTGATTCTTCGGTTTATCACCACAGGGTTTTTTATGCTGCTGACGCATCAAAGCCTGAACATCGAGCGGAAAATCTTTTTCTGGCGCAAAGAAGTTGCAGATATTCCAGTAAAGGCAATGTTCGATGTGATACCGGAGGAGGCCTTTAAGGGGATTAACGGCAAGGTTAAGAATTATACCGTGGCCCGGATCGAGAATAAGGCTAAATACGTCGTGCTTTACCGTGAGGGCGATCTGGTATGCGGCGCCAAGATTCAGTGCTCCTCAAAGTTTCACAAGGCATTAAAAAGCGTGGTAAGCCAGAATAAAAACGCCCCAAAAGCTTAAGGGGCAATTAAGCAAAAAGCAGTATGATAACACTGTAAACAAGTTACCCTCTTTCAAAATTTTTACAAATCAGCCGGAGTATTCGTACTCCGGCTTTTGTGTTTTTTGTAAGAATCCGCTATACTTGTCATAAAGGAGAACGATCATGAAAATATTACACACCTCAGACTGGCATATAGGCCGGACACTTAATGAAAAAAGCCTGCTGGAGGATCAGGAGGCTGTGCTCACACAGCTGCTTGCCTGGCTTGACCGGGAGCGGCCGGATATCCTTTTAGTCGCCGGTGATATCTATGACCGGTCGGTTCCTTCCAAGGAAGCTCTGGGGCTGGTGGATACAGTGCTCTCGGAAATTATTCTCAATCTGAAAATCCCTGTGCTGCTCATCGGCGGTAACCACGACGGCCGTGAGCGGCTGGCCATGAATGGCGGCATTCTTGAAAAGCAGGGCCTTCATATCGCGGGCAATTACCTGCCAGGGCAGGAGCCTGTGATACTAAACGATGAATGGGGCGAGGTCTGCTTCTGGACAGTGCCTTTTATTAAGCCTGTGGAATACCGGAGCCTGATGAAGCTTGAAAAAACCATAAGCTATGATGAGATGTACCGGGAGATTACCGATGAGATCACAGAGCGGATGGATATGTCCAGACGCAACGTTTTGGTCTCTCACGGCTTGATTTTAGGCAATATGGCAGATATTCAGACCATTGACGATTCAGTCAGACCCATTGAGATCGGGGGCATTGAGTACGCCTGTGCCGAGCATTTTGAAGCCTTTGACTACGTGGCACTGGGCCATCTGCACAGGCCGCAGAAGGTGCTGTGGGATAAGGTGCGCTATTCCGGCTCTCTGCTAAAATATTCTTTTTCGGAATGGAATCAGAAAAAATCTGTGACACTGGTGGAGCTTGGTGAAAAGGGTGCTCTGGCTTTGGAACCGGTAAGCTTTAAACCGCTGCGCGACCTGCGCGTTATCCATGGGGAGCTTGAAGGGCTGACCGCTCTTGAGGCTTACGAGGCTGAGGGCAGAGAGGATTATCTGAAGGTGATTCTGGAGGATCAGGAGCGGCTGGTAAATCCCATGGACAAGCTTCGCAGGGTTTACCCGAATGTGCTGGAGATGGCTTACGAAAAACGGGAGAAAACCGAAGCACAGAAAAGCAGCCGCCGTATCAAGGAGCGGATACAGGACCCGCTGAAGCTGTTTGAGGATTTTTATACCTTTGTCAACGGCGAGGCTATGCAGGCAGATGAGCAGGCAGTGATAACGGAGCTGCTTGAAACCACTATGGAGGAAGAGAAATGAAACCCATTGCCCTTTATATGCACCATTTTGGTCCTTTTATGGAGGAGCAAATTGATTTCACGAGGCTGGACAAAGAACTTTTCCTGATTACCGGCCCCACCGGCAGCGGAAAAACCACTATTTTTGACGGGCTGTGCTACGCACTGTACGGCGAGGGCAGCAACACCTTCCGCCAGTCAAGAGAGATGAAAAGCCAGTTTGGCGACCCGCTGGAGATGATGTGGGTGGATTTTACCTTTGAGCTGCGGGAAAAGACCTACCGCATTAAGCGAATCCCTGAACAGGATCGGAAAAAAGAACGCGGCCAGGGTACGGCCCGGCAAAAGCATGAGGCTGTGCTGTACGAGATAGCAGGCGGTGAGGAAAAACTGATCTCCGCTTCAGTGGCAGAGGTGGGAGAAAAGGTTCAGGAGATCCTCGGTATTAACGCCAACCAGTTCCGCCAGATCGTCATGCTGCCCCAGGGAGAGTTCAGCCGTCTTCTGAAAGCCAGAGAAGAAGAGCGGGTTGAGCTCTTAAAAAGTATTTTCCGAATGGATTTGTACAACACCCTCAAGGATAAGGTAGCCTCAGGACTGCGCGAAATAAGAGGACGCCATAATGACCTGAGTGTTGAGATGGAGACAGAGCGCCAGCACATCAAATGCAGTGGGGGCTCCGCGCTGGCGGATACCCTGACGCAGAATGATAAAACCATGGATTATGTACTGGATTTAACCCGGAAGGAAATCGAGGCCGATGCGTCTGAAATTGGTGTTCTGACAGGACAGGAGAAAGAGGCGGTCCAGTCGCTGGAGCAGCTGCGCATTACTCTGGCCGCTGGTGAACAGATTAACATCCAGTTTGAGCAGCTGGAAAACCAGAAAAAAAGGCTGGTGAAACTGGAGAATGAGCGGCAAGCAGTCCGGGAAAAAGAGGAGATGCTGGCTCTGTCGAAGAAAGCGCTTTTGGTCAAGCCCTATGAGGAAGCCTGGGCCCGGGCCTACCGTAAAAAAGAAGGGGCTGCCGCAGAGCTGACCATTATTAAAAAGCAGCTGGAGGATTGCCAGAAAGCCCTTGAAAAGTCGCAAGCAGAATACGAGGCTGTCAGCGCGCCATCATACATCACGGTTATCGAGCAGCTTCAGGAAAAGTTGGATATTGAAAAAAGGCTGTCTGAAAGTTTGCGTGTCTTTGAGGAAAAGCATGTGGGATTGCAAAAGCGAAGCGGAGAGCTTTCGCAGCTTGAGGAAAAGGGAAAACGCCAGCAGGAGGACAGTGAGTCTTTGAAAAAGCTGGAGCACGAGAGCTACACTCTGGATAAGGAAATATTCGAGCTGGAAAAAGCCTTTCAGCGAAGCGGCCATGAGCTTGAAAACCTGACAAGCCGGCAGAAGCGGGTGGAAGAGGCGCTGGAAATTTATGGTGTTATTGAAAATCGCGAGCGCCGGATTACAGCTCTGAGAAACGAATGGAGAGAAAACCAGAACCGTATCAAGGTGGAGGAGGCCGCGTATCAGGCTTTAATTGAGAAACAGCAGCAGCAAACAGCCGCGGGACTGGCCGCAGGGCTTGAGGAAGGTCAGCCCTGCCCGGTGTGCGGCAGCGTTCACCATCCCCAGAAGGCCGAGGCCCATGAGCCTGTAGAGGAGTCATCCCTGGCAGAGACGACAGAGGCTTTGAATGCCCTGAAGATTAAAAGCGGCTCCCTGAAGAATGAAGGCACCCTGCAGCGCAGAGAAATCGAAACGCGCCAGACAGAGCTCTTAGGACGCCTTGCGGAAATGATGGATACCGCGGATAATGTACTTCCAGACAAAGCGGCAGTGAGCGCCCTGCAAAAAAATCTGGAAGAGAGCTTTGAAGTCCTGCACGCCAGGTGTCAGAGCGCTGAAAAGCAGCTGAAGGCTAAGCAGAAGGAAAAAGGAGGCCTGGAATCCGTGGCAAAAAAGCTGAAAACTCAGCTGGAAAGCTACGGGGCATTGGAGGGACAGCTGAAAGAAGCCAGAGAAGAAGCCGGACTGCTGCGCGGGCAGCTCTCCCAGATGGAGGAACAGATCAAGAACCTGGCAGAGATTTTAAAATTTCCGCCAGAAATGGAGAACCCAAAGGCTTTTTTAAAAAAAGTTGAAAGCTTTGAGCGCAATACCAGCGCGTTAATCGCTGAAAAGAAGGGGTATAAAGATAACATTCAGGCAAAGCACCAGAAACTGCTGCAGGAGGAGGCCGTACAGGCAGCCAACTACAAAAGCGGCAGTCAGGTTTTGGAAAAGGCAGCCGAGGAAGAAAGCAAGCTGAACGAAGATTACAGCAGAGCCCTCAGAGATGCAGGACTTACGCCGGAAACCTATGCAGGCTGCCATAGCATGAGCGATGAAGCGATCCAGACCATGGAAGAGGAGCTCACGCAATACCGGTTTAACCTCAAAAGCACGGCCGAAAGGGTGCGGGAGCTTGAGGACGGGCTCAGGGATAAGAACCCTGTTGAGCTTACGCGTTACCGTGAAAGCCAGCAGACACTGGAAGCGCAGATCGAAGGCTACCGCCGGGAGATAACGCTTCTGAATGAAAAGATCGCCCAGAACCGCCAGCAGATCGGGAAAATCGAAGGGCTGGTACAGGAATTAAAAGAGGTCGAGCGCCTTCAGGGAATTTACACCCATCTGGACCAGACCATCAAGGGTACCTTGGCCGGAAAGCCAAAGATCAGCTTTGAGCGGTATATCCTGTCCGCATATTTACAGGATATTCTGGAAAGCGCCAATGTTTTTCTGGAAAGAATGTCCTCAGGACGTTACCGGCTGGAGGTCATGGGTGACTTCAGACAATCCGGCAACCGCGGCCTGGAGATCGAGGTGGTTGACGCCTATACAGGGCTGCGCCGCAGTGCGAACACCCTGTCGGGCGGAGAAACCTTTATGGCGGCGCTTTCCATGGCTCTCGGACTTTCAGATATTGTCCAGTCCTACGCGGGCGGCATTTCACTGGATACCATTTTTATTGATGAAGGTTTTGCGACCCTGGATCCAGAAGCCCTTGATAATGCCATCAGCTGTCTGCTGGCCATCAAAAATGACGGCCGCACAGTGGGCATCATCTCTCACGTTGAGGAGCTGAAGGACCGCATTGATACTAAGATTATTGTGGAAAAAACCGAAGCGGGAAGTCATATTGACATTTTCTGTTAAAGGGTTTAGGATAGAGTTACCAACAGGACGAGGAGAGAAGGATGAAAATTACCGCAATTATGGGAAGCCATCGGAATAATGGCCATACCAATAAAATACTGAATTATTTTCTGGAACAGATCCGGGAGGATAATGAGCTGCGCCTCATCAACGTAAACAAGGTGCACGTGGAGCACTGCAAGGGCTGTGACTACTGTATTCCTCATCAGGGAGAGTGCGTGATCAGGGACGATGATATGACATGGATCTATGAGGATTTTATGGACTGCGACCTTCTGGTCATTGCGAGCCCTGTGTACTTTACCGCGTTTCCTTCCAAACTGAAAACCGTTATTGACCGTACCCAGATGATTTACAATCTGGAGGATCATTCCCATATTCCGAATAAGAAAATCATTTTTATCGGAGTGGGCGGCGCCCCTGCCTACGGACACCAGTTCAAGGGCATGGAGTACACGCTGGAATGGTATTTGAAAAATCTGAACGCCGTACCCATGGGCTTTGTGGAGATTTCCCACACCGATGAGACACCGGCACTTGAAAATAAAAAAGCTGTCGCAGAGCTGGATGCGCTGGCACAGCAGATTAAAAATTTATAGGAGGCATTAAAATGGCAAAGAAAGTAAATTCAAGTGAGTTTAAAAGTGAAGTTTTAGATCATAAGGGTGTTGTCCTAGTCGACTTTTTCGCGACCTGGTGCGGCCCCTGCAAGGCTTTAACACCCATTGTGGACAAGCTGTCTGAAGAGATGAGCGGCAAGGTGAAGATCGTCAAGGTCGATATCGATGAAAACAGCGCTTTAGCCACAGAATACCGTGTGATGAGCGTCCCGACCATGAAGCTGTTCAAGGATGGCGAGGTTGTGGAAACTCTGGTTGGTTTGAGACCAGAGTCCGAGCTCAGGGATAAACTGAATTATTATTCAGCGGAATAAAGGGATAAAAACAGAATCCCCGGTCAATGCTGCTTAGGCAGTTTTGACCGGGGCTTTTTCAGGAAACGGCAATTCCTTTAATAAAAATTTTCACAACATTCAGGCGCTTATCAAGCAGTACCACATTGGCAAGCTTGCCGGGTTCCAGACTGCCCAGGCGGTCAGACTCGCCGATGACCCGCGCCGGATTGACAGCAGCAGCCTGAACTGCGTCCGTCAGGGGAATGCCAAAAGCTACGGCATTTCTCAGGCAGTCCATCAGATTGGTGACTGAGCCCGCCAAAGTGCCGTCCGCGAGGGTTGCCCGGTTTCCGCAGACCTGCACAGTCTGGCCGCCAAGGGTATACTCGCCGTCTCCCAGTCCTGAAGCCCGCATACTGTCGCTGATGAGAACAATGCGCCCGGCTGAGAAAAGTTTAAAAGCCGCGCGGATCATGGCCGGAGCGACGTGGACACCGTCGCAGATGAGCTCAGCTGTGACGCCGGGATGGTCAAAGGCAGCGCCGATGAGCCCTGGCTCCCGGTGGTTAAAGGGCGGCATGGCATTGAACAGGTGCGTCACATGGGAAGCGCCCAGCGTAAAAGCCTGGGCGGCAGTCTCAAAACAGGCTTCGGTGTGGCCGAGCGAGATGACGGTTTCATCTTTCAGGGCAGTGATGAACTCAGCGGCGCCGGCGAGTTCAGGCGCGAGGGTAACCAGCTTGATAAGGCCGCCTGAAACAGCGTTCAGCCGACGGAACATCGAAATGTCTGGTGGGATAAGGTAGCGCCCGTTTTGCGCGCCTTTCTTTGCTTCGGAAAGAAAAGGCCCTTCCATATTGACGCCCAAAAGCATGGCGCCGGTCTCCTGTGGCCGGCGGGCGGCGTTTTTGAAAATGCCGGACAGCTTTTTCTCAGAAAAGGCCATAGAGGCGGGGATAAAGCCTGTTACGCCGTTGCGTGCCTGATAAGCGGCCATGGCATTAAGGGTATCCGCGGCAGCGTCACAGAAGTCATGGCCCATACAGCCGTGTAGATGAATATCGATGAGGCCGGGAATGGCGTATAGGCCAGAGGCGTCTATTTCGGCCGGGTTAGCGGTCTGTGTGCGGATATAGGGGCCGTCAAAAATAAGGTCTTTTTGTGTAAAGCGATGGTCGGGGGTGTAAACCCACGCGTTTCGAATAATCATTTGAGGTTCTGCCTTTCTGATTTTATTATAGAGGCAAGTGCAGCGAAGCGCAAGTTTTGGGGCCGGGATGTTTATTATTATTCTGGAAGGGTAAAAAATTTAAGGCTTGACAAAAGACACAGGCAAGCTTATAATACGAAACATAATATAAATTAAACCTGTGATTAAGAGTAAGTAAACAGGCATGTCATCTGGATAGAGAGCCGCGGACGGTGGAAAAGCGGTGAGATGCGGTCGGTTGAATGGGCTTATGAGGGCAGAGCAAAAGGCAGATTGCCAAGTATCTCTGACGGGATCTCCACCCGTTATAAAGGGAGCGTGTATGTTAGTATACGAACTTGAGTGGGCGATTTATCGTCAATTTGGGTGGTACCGCAGGCTTATGAAGCTTGTCCCTTGTGTAAGGGGCAGGCTTTTTTTGATGTTTTGTCCAAGTTCTATGGAATTGGCAGTGAGTAGTGCGCGTTCGCGGACGAACGGTAGCAAAATATGATCCATAAAAAGGAGTTGATGTCATATGATTGGCTGGTGGAACGATAATATAGATAAAATGAGAAACGGAAATTCAGCATTTAAATATTAAAACAGAAAGAGGAAAATGAAATGAATAAATTATTTAAAAGAGTATTGGTTGGTGTGGTAAGTGTCGCGATGGTAGCAGGTTTTACAGCGGGATGCAGCAGTAACGGCGGCAGCGCGTCAGACGACGGCAAGGTCACGGTCGGAGTCATTCAGTACGCGACACATCCGTCTCTTGATAATTGCTACGAGGGCTTTAAACAGGGATTGGAAGCTGGCGGCTTTAAGGAAGGCGAGAATCTGACCATCGAGTTCCAGAACGCCCAAGGCGATGTCGCCAATGCCGATATGGCCGCAAAAAACATGGTATCAAAAAAATACAATCTGATCGCTGGTATCGCCACACCTGCAGCGATGTCTGCCTATGCAGCCACGAAAGGCGGCGATATTCCTGTGGTCTTTACCGCAGTATCCGACCCGGTATCTGCTAAGATCGTTCAGTCCATGGAAAAACCAGGCGACAATTGCACCGGTACAGCCGATGTGCTGCCTCTGGAAGCCCAGATTAAAATGATCCGTTCCTTCCTGCCAGACGCTAAGAAAATCGGTATCCTGTACACCACCAGTGAGCCGAACTCCGTATCGCATTTGGAAAAGTTCAAACAGATTGCTCCAAACTATGGCTTTGAGGTAGAGGCTGTGGGCGTGACCAACGCCTCAGAGGTTGCCGCGGGCGCGCAGACACTGGTATCAAAGGGTGTCAACTGCATTAACAACTTTACCGATAACAATGTTGTCGATAATCTGAGCACTGTGTTGAAAGCCGCCAACGACGCGAAAATTCCAGTGTTTGGCTCAGAGGAGGAACAGGTTAAAAACGGCTGTCTGGCTTCTCAGAGCATCGACTATGTCGCCCTTGGAAAACAGACCGGCGAAATGGCCGCTAAAATCTTAAAGGGTGAAGAAAAGGCCGCGGATATGGCCGTTCAGGAAGTGACTGAAAGCTCACCGGTTTATAATAAGGAAGTCATGGAAACCCTGGGCTTAACACTGCCGCAGGATTTAAGCACAGCGACCGCTGTTTCCAAATAAGGAAGAATCGAATCCGGTTCCCAGATAAAATCAGGCAGAGGCGCCCGGGCGGCGGCCTCTGTTTTGTACGTTTCAGTTAATCAATGAAAGGACTATGTTAAATGGATATTATAGGTGGCTTGGTAATCAACGTCCTCGAGGAAGGCTTTATCTATGGGATTATGGCCGTCGGGGTGTATATTACCTATTCTGTTCTGGATTTTCCCGATCTTTCAGTCGACGGAACCTTCCCGCTTGGGATGTGTCTCACCGCTATGCTGATTACCGCCGGGGTTAATCCATGGCTCGCGTGCGTCGCGGCCTTTATCGTGGGGGCGGCCGCTGGCTGTATTACCGGATTTCTCCATGTGAAGCTCGGTATCACCGACCTGCTCTCCGGGATTCTTGTGATGACGGGGCTGTACAGTATTAACCTGGCCCTGACCGGCGGCAGCGCAGTGCTGCCCTTTTACAACATGCCCACCATTTTTAACACCGGGCTGGCGACCATTCTGCCCCCAGGCTACGGTCTTGTGATCATGGTGGCAGTGATCTGTATTGTGGTCAAGCTGCTCATCGATCTGTATTTAAAAACCCAGTCAGGCATGCTGCTCCGTGCGTCCGGGGATAACCCGCAGTATGTTGTCTCACAGGGGCGTGATCCCGGAAAGATGAAAATCATCGGTCTGGCCATTGGCAACGGCTGTACAGCCCTGTCCGGCTGTATTCTGGCACAGCAGACCGAATCCGCCAACGTGGCGGTAGGGACAGGGATGGTTGTTATGGCGCTGGCTTCAGTCATCATTGGGATGAACCTGTTCAAACGGGTATCCTTTGTAAAACCAACCCTTGCAGTAATCTTCGGGGCCATCATCTACAAGGCCTGCCTGGCCATTGCCATGCAGATCGGTCTGCCGACAAACTACCTCAAGCTGCTCATGGCCATTATCTTTACCATCGCTCTGGTAGGCGGCAAGCTTTTCCCGGAAAGGAGAAAGAAAAACCATGCAGAATCATGAACCCCTTGTCCGTATGGAACATATTTATAAAACCTTCAATCCGGATTCTGTCAATGAGGTGGTGTTGTTTCAGGACTTTAATCTGAATATTGAAAAGGGACGCTTCGTCTCTGTCATCGGGAGTAACGGCTCTGGAAAAACGACCATTTTAAACCTGCTCTGCGGCAGCCTGCCGGTAGATCAGGGGAAAATATATGTGGGCGGCAAGGACATTACCGGCCTTAAAGAATACCAGCACTCGGCCTTTATCGGCCGTGTGTTCCAGGATCCTTCTCTGGGTACCTGTCCCAGCATGACCATCCTTGAAAATATGGCGCTGGCAGACCGGAAGGGCAAGCCCTATGGACTGGGCATCGGCGTCAATAAAAAGCGCGTTGATTTTTACAAAAGCCAGCTGGAGCTTTTAAAGCTGGGGCTGGAGGATAAAATCGACCTGCAGGTTGGCAGCCTGTCCGGCGGCCAGCGTCAGGCCCTGGCGCTGCTCATCTCCACCATGACGCCCATCGATCTGCTCATTCTTGACGAGCATACCGCTGCTCTTGACCCAAAATCCAGCGAAAACGTCATGGAGCTCACCGAAAAGCTGATACGCGAAAAACACCTGACCACCCTCATGGTTACGCATAATCTCAAGTTTGCCATCAACTACGGCGACCGGCTGGTCATGATGCACCGCGGTAATATCGTGATTGATAAATCTGACGACGTGAAGGACGCCCTGGTGGTCAGAGACCTGACCGATAAATTTAATGAAATCAGTATTGAGGACGGCAATTCGTTATAAAAGGAAAAGGATCTGTGAGAGCAGGTCTTTTTTAACGTCCTGATTTTTCTTTAAGCGAAGCGGGGTATAATCATTGTAATAACACTGGGAGGAAATCATGAAGAAGGATTATAAAATTACCAAACTCAATACACTGGAGTCTGACTTCCGGCACCAGGCGGTCCATTTGTTTGTCGAGGGCTTTTACGATATGATCAAATCTATTTCGGCCGATAAGGAAGTGCTGTTTCAGCTCTTTGAGCCGGCGCTGCGAAATGATATGGCCTATGTCTGTCTTGACGGCGAAAAAGTCGTGGGCCTGCTGGCCTACTCCGATAACAAACGCCGTGCCTTCGATATAGAAAGAAGCGGGGTATCCCGGTTATTCGGGCCTGTAAAGAGCCGAGTCATCAAGACGCAGCTTATGTTTATCATTGGAAAGCCCGCTGTAAAAAGGGATGACGAGGGCTACATCGACTTTCTGGCCACCGACCCGGCCTGCAGAGGACAGGGCATTGCCACAAAAATGATCAATTATGTGGCTGAAAATACCGGTGTTACCAGCTTGAGCCTGGACGTGATCGGCGACAACGGAAATGCCATCCGCCTGTACCGTCATCTGGGCTTTAAGACCACTGAAATACAGGACAATCTTCTGCTGCGCATAGCAGGTATCCGTAAGCTGTTGATTATGAAGAAAGAATTATACGAATAAAAAACCCGGAGGGTACATTGATATCCTCCGGGTTTTTTATCTTAACACCATATTATCTGTTTTGTCTGTCTTAATATAGCCGTGGCGTTTCTTTTTTTACCCAAAGATGATACAATAAATTATCAATATATTTAAACACGAGAAAGAGGAACCAATGAAAAAAGGCGATATTATCGATATTAGAATAGAAGGCATTGAATTTCCAGGAAAATCCTGGGGAATGGTGGAGGAAGAGAGCGGCGCAAAAAAGGTTGTGATCAAAAATGGCATTCCCGGGCAGCTCATTAAAACCCGAATTACCAAAAAACGCAGTAAGAAAATTGAAGGACAGCCTCTGGAAATTCTGGAGGCGTCTCCTTTAGAGATTCTGGCGGAGTGCCCGGCCTTTGGCAAATGCGGTGGCTGTACCTACCAGAGCCTGCCCTACGAAAAACAGCTCAATCTAAAGGCCGATTACGTTTTAAACCTGCTGGGTAAAGCTGGAATCGACGGCTTTGAGTTTGGAGGGATTATCCCCAGCCCGGAGGTGTTTGAGTATCGCAATAAAATGGAATACTCCTTTGGCGACGATGTGAAGGATGGCCCACTGCTTCTGGGCATGCACGAGCGCGGCAGCTTTTACAACATTGTCAAAACCGACTGCTGCCGCCTGACCGATGAGGACTTTAACATTATCCAGAAAGCTGTCCTCAGTTATTTTGAAGAAAAGGACGTGACCTATTTTCACAAGCGCAGCCATGAAGGATTCCTGCGCCATCTGGTTATCCGCAAAGGCAAGCAGACTGGAGAAATCCTCATCAATCTGGTCACAACCTCTAAGACAGAACTGGACGATGCGGTTTTTATCGAGCTGCTCCTGAAGCTCGAGTTGTCCGGTAAAATTAAGGGGATCCTCCATACCATCAACGACGGCGTGGCCGATGTGGTGAAAAAAGATGACCTGCATATCCTGTACGGTGAGGACTGTATCCATGATAAAATTTTAGGTCTGGAATTTGAAATCTCGACCTTCTCTTTTTTCCAGACCAATACACTGGGAGCAGAAAAGCTGTATTCTGTTGTCCGCGATTACGTCGGTGACCGCCAGGATAAAATCATTTTTGATTTGTACTGCGGTACCGGCACCATCGCCCAGGTACTGGCCCCGGTGGCGAAAAAAGTCATCGGTATCGAGCTCATTGAGGAAGCCGTCGAAGCCGCCAGGGTCAACGCCGAAGCCAACGGCCTGCGCAACTGCGAGTTTATCGCCGGCGATGTCATGGAAAAAGTCGCCGAGCTTCCTGACAATCCCGATATCATCATCCTCGACCCCCCGAGGGATGGCATCCACCCCAAAGCGATCTTTAAAATTATCGACTTTAAACCGGACACCTTTATCTACGTGTCCTGCAAAGCCACCTCCCTGGCGCGGGATCTGCCGTTTTTTAAAGAAGCAGGGTATGCGGTGAAGAAGGTCTGCTGTGTGGATATGTTTCCTCATGGGGGGCATGTGGAGACGGTGGTATTGATATCAAGAGTTCAGAAGTAAAAGCCGAGAAAGGATTGAAATAGAGGGATTTCCGTGATTTGAGTTCTGGGGCATACCGAGAATCAAATTACGGATTTTTTTGGGAACATATTTATAGCACTTTGCAGCATTGCAGGGTGCTTTTTACTTTGCTTGTACAGATATTTTGCTTACACTTGATTGATTTGGTGTGAGATGGTTTGCTTTAGCAAATTCAGAAAAGCTTTTGCTGCCGGAGAGAATGCCTGGTATTTCTTTGTTACGATATACAAATCAACAGACAGTTCTGGGGTGATAGGACGAAAGGCTAAATTTCTTCCTGCGGTATTTACTAATTGATCAAGGCATAGTGCGTAACCGACACCTCGTTCTACTAAGTAAGTGGCGTTATGAATTAAATTGTAGGTTGCAACTACATTTAACACAGATTCATCTGTTCCGAACCAGTCTAAGTCTTGATGACCGGAAAAAGTTTGTTCTGCCATAATCAGGGGCAGTGTTTTTAGCTGATCAATATTGATAAACTCCTGCTCAGCCAATATGCAGTTTTCAGGCATTAAAAGACCGAATATATCTTTCCTGTGTATGTTGAGATAGTCGTACCTTTCTTGTCGGATTGGACCGAGCAGCAATCCCATATCCGCTAATCCCATATCCAATCTTTCCAAAACAGTGTCAGCATCCCCACTGTGAGTATGGAATTTGACTTCCGGATACTGTGTATGAAATGCAGAAAACAGATCGGCAATATAATCCATCACAATGGTTTCACCGCAGCCAATGGTGATATCCCCGCATAGGTGTGCGGAATCTGTTTGAAAAGCAGACTCCGTATTTTCAATAAGTGCCATAATTTCCTGCGCCCGGTTGCGCAGAAAAATACCTTCTTCCGTCAGGGTGATTTTTCGTTTTCCGCGAATAAAAAGCTGTTTCCCCAACTGCTGTTCCAAATCCATCATCTGTTTGGAGAGTGTGGACTGTGTGATATACAGAGATTCAGCAGCCTTTGTAATATTTTGTTCTCTTGCAATGGCAAGGAAATAGTGGAACAATCTTGTTTCAATCATATACAAAGGTCCTTCCCGATGTTTTCACTTCTTTTAATTATACGCAACATAATCATTCCTGTCAACGATGGTAAACCATTATTAACAACTGTTTGTAATTGATGAGCCGTTACAGTATACTTCAATATAGAAAGGATGGAGTAAACCATGAAAGATATTATCTTACATATTGGAGACAGGAAAATCCCGGCGGTATTAAACGACACCGCTGCGGCAAAGGATTTTGAAACGCGCCTGCCATTTCACACAGCGGGTCACGATTCCGGTATTGATTATTGCTGTACTGCCGAGGGGGGAAAAAGTGATCCGAATGAGCGTCAGGCAGGATGGAAAAACGGCGATATTAATCTGGCGGGTGGATGGTTTGCGCTGCGAATACTGCCATACCAAAGGAAACAGAAACTGTATACAGGAGGATGATATGCAGAAGATTTATCCGCACTTTGAGCAGGCGGATATGATTGTACTGGCATCTCCGGTTTATTATCTGCATATCTCCGGTCAGCTTCAATGTGCCATTACCAGAACCTATAACATCGGGATTCCCAAAAATCTGAAAAAGGCGGCGCTTATTTTAAGCTCAGGCTAAGATGATGTTTACGATGGAGCGATTTATTCATACCACTATGGGTTTATTGAGTATATGAAGCTTCAGAATCTCGGTGTGTTCACAGCTTATGGCGGGCAGAACAAATCAGCAGAAAAGCTGGACGAATTATAGTAGATGAAATCTCTCCTCGTCCGATCTTGATGATCGTAGGCGACAGAGCAGCGTCACGCTTCTTTAGCGAACAGGTGTGGTGTATGAGAGAGCTGCTGAGCCGAAAGAACTTTATATTGTAGAGGATGCGGAACATATCGACCTCTATGACAGAACAGACAGAATTCCGTTTGATAAAATTGAAAGCTTTCTGCGTAAAAATCTGAAATAAGCGTGAGGATATGCGTATGAGAAAAATGACCATATTGCTTGTTTTTGCTGTTTTGTTGTTGTGTGTGGCGGGGTGTCAAAGCCCTGCATCCACACAAAGCACAGCCGATGAAAGCAGCACAGCAGAACAAGCGCGAAATAAAGAGGATGAAACAAAAAGTCAGGAAGTAGAAAACCTGACAGAAAGTGAATCCAATAATATCGAGGAGGAAGCAACGATGAAAATCTCTGTAAAATCAGCAGACTATGAAATCATATATGAACTGAATAACAGTAATGCGGCAAAGACTCTTTATGAGCAGTTGCCCTTAACGATGGAGGTGGAACCCTTCGGTAACAATGAAATGACGTTTTATCCGCCGCAGAAGCTTGATACCGCAGATACGCCATTAAGCAACGGTGAGGCAGGAACATTGTCCTACTATTCTCCCTGGGGAGACGTGGTAATGTTTTATGATTCCTGCAATCCGAACGGCAGTCTGTATGGACTTGGAGAGGTTGTTTCCGGTAAGGAGAATATCGAAAAGCTTGGCGGTACGATTACGGTAGGGAGGTGGAAATTAAAATGAAAAATGTAAAGTTAAGTAATGGAATCGATATACCAATGGAGGGCTTTGGTGTATTTCAGGTGCCGGAAGACCAGTGCGAGCAGGTTGTTCTGGATGCCATAGGAACAGGCTATCGCCTGCTTGATACAGCAAGCTCTTACAAAAATGAAGAAGCGGTAGGAAGTGCAGTAAAGAAAGCCATCGCCGCAGGTATGGTAAAGCGTGAAGACCTGTTTATCACCACCAAAGCCTATATCCAACAAATGGGCTATGAAAAAACAGTGCAGGCCTTTTATGAATCGCTAAATAAATTGAGACTGGATTATCTGGACTTGTATATGATCCATATGCCCCTTGGCGATTACTATGGCGCTTGGCGGGCAATGGAGAATTTGTATGAAACGGGAAAAATCCGTGCCATTGGCGTCTGCAACTTTGACAGTGCAAGGCTGATGGATCTTTGCTATAACGCAAGAATCCGACCTATGGTAAATCAGATTGAACGCCATCCGCATTATCAAAGAACGGAAGAACTTGCAATTATGAATAAGTTTGATATACAGCCTGAAGGCTGGGCGCCATTTGCGGAAGGCTTAAAAGGAATGTTCACAGAACCTGTGCTGCAAAGAATCGCAGAAAAGCATGGAAAAACCGTACCGCAGATTATTCTGCGCTGGGATATTCAACAGGGTGTCGTTATCATTCCAAAATCGGTTCACAAAAACCGTATGGAAGAAAATATGGCGGTCTGGGATTTTGAACTGGATCGTGATGATATGAAGCAAATTGAAGAGCTGAATCAAAATATGCCGTCTATGCTGGATTGCTCAAAGCCAAGTGAAATCGACAGACTGTATGACTATCTGAATAACCCGGTGCTGACCAGTCTGTAAACGGAGGATATGAGCAATGATGATTATGGAAGTGAATGGCACAGCCATCCAAATCAAACTGGAACAGAATAGTTCCGTTGATGCAATAAAAGAATTACTTCGACAGGGTTCTATTACAATTCCCATGAAGGATTACGCCCATATGGAGAAGTTTGGTAATCTTGGTACAAGACTGCCGCGCAACGACAAGCAGATTACCACGAAGGCGGGAGATGTTATTCTCTCCGAGGGAAATCTGCTGGTGATTTATTATGCGCCGAACACTTGGAAGTTCACCAGGCTTGGAAAAGTGGTGAATCTTACAGAGAAAGAACTGAAAAAGGTACTCGGTAAGGGAAATATAATGGCAACCCTTATTTTGAAAGATGAATAAGCAGGAGGTTTTGAGAATGAAGATTGCAGTTTTACAGGGAAGTCCGCATAAAAGCGGTTCTTCCAATACGCTGGCAAAGGAATTTATAAGAGGTGCAAAGGAAGCAGGACACAACGTCACAGCTTTGGACGCCGCACATATGGATATGCATCCGTGCTTGGGATGTGGGCATTGTGGTATGAACGGAGAGTGTGTTCATAAGGACGACAATCAAACGATTAGAGATACCCTGCTTTCATCGGATATGGTGGTTTTTGCAACACCGATTTATTACTTTGGCGTCAGTTCACAGCTTAAAATGGTGATTGACCGATTTTACAGCTACACAATGAAATTGTCAGGGAAACATCTGAAAGCGGTTCTCATTACTGCCGCCTGGGATGACAATGAGGATGTTATGCCATATTGCACAAGCTATTATGAAAAGCTATGCAGCTATATGAATTTTGAAAACTGCGGAATGGTACTTGGTACAGGTTGCGGTACACCGGAAATGACAAAGGAGTCCGTACATATGCAAAAAGCATATCAGCTTGGCAAGTCTGTGTAACAGGAGGAAAAGTTTTTATGAAAAAGATAATGGGACTGTTTATAACTGTGATTCTTATTTTGTCACTTGCTGCTTGTACAGCAAATGGTACGGAAAGTTCGTCAACAGCCGATAACGATACGAATCAACCTTCTGCATCGAGTTCCAACGAAGCAGAAAAATCAAATACAGCTTCCGGGCAGACGGAAAATGATACGAAAATTCTTGTTGTATATTTCTCTGCAACAGGGAATACAAAAGCTGTAGCAGAGAAAATAGTTGAAGTTGCGGGAGCAGATTACTTTGAAATCATTCCTGCAGAACCCTATAGTGAGGACGATCTTAATTATAGTGACGACAACTGCCGTGCAAATCGTGAACAACAGGACAAAAATGCAAGACCGTCTATTTCCGGCAGCTTTGAGAATATGGATCAGTATGAAGTTGTGCTGATCGGGCATCCCATCTGGTGGGGCACGGAACCACGAATTATGAATACATTTATGGAGAGCTATGATTTTTCGGGCAAGACGCTGGCAAATTTCTGCACCTCCGGAAGCAGTGGAATCGGAACGAGCACAGAAAATTTAAAGGTATTATCACCGAACGCCAATTGGCTTGAAGGAAAGCGTTTTTCAGGCAGTGCGGATATAGATGAGATTCAGGAATGGATTGATTCTTTGAAATTATAAGCAAACAGCACTCAGGACATTAAAAGTCTTGAGTGCTGTTTTTGGCCTGTGGATCTGATTGTAGAATCTTATAATTTATGGTAAAATTACGAAAAAGTGGTTTGACAAAGTGGATAGGTTCTCTTAAACGCACTGTACTCAAAAATCGTTCTAAATCGGGATCGACCAATTCCCTCATACGACCGATATGAGCTGACATTCATACTATCCTGTCGAGCCATGTTGAGATGGTGATACTCCTTTCTCACAAGTCACCGGGTAGCCAGATTAATGTGAAAGTTTGATTTTGAGAAGGCTAAAAAAGGTGTTTTGGATAAGCACAGAGAGGACAGTGTGGTATCAACCCGTTTTAGGAGTTGTCTATAAGAAAACGACCGAAGTTTTTTGAATAATTAAAGGTTTATACGCAGTATGGTTTCAAGTAAAAGGAGTGTTTTTTATGGGATTAATAGAAATGGCCAGTGGAAAGTCAGTTTGGCGGGGAATGGATTACTACAATAACAGGAAAGTTATCTCTTAGGAGAAAACAGGAGCTGAGGCATACAGTGGCGTTGTTGCTGGCAGTGAAGATAATATCTATAATGTGCATATAGATAGAGCACATCCAAGAAAATCAACCTGTAATTGTCCTTTTGCAGATGGACGAAGAGTTGTTTGTAAGCACATGATTGCCCTCTATTTCACAGCGGAACCAAAGGCGGCGGAAGATTTTCTTAAAGAAGTTGAGGAGTGGGAAGCTGAGGAACTAGAAAGAGAGGAGCAACATTACGAGGATTTGGAAAGATATGTAAAAACGCTGTCAAAGACGGAGCTGCAGGAACAGTTGTTGAGCGCACTCATAGAGTTAGAGGAGTTACAGAATTGGGGATAGCTCATGAGTGACAATCGAATGATTATGAGGAGACAGCCACTATGCCAACCAGCAAAAAAATCAACGAATTCGCCATTAAATATTTAGAGAAATACAACAAAAGAACAACCTATGGACACGAAGTCGAAGAAAGCTTTGCTGATGAACGCTTTGCACTTGGGTTTATGATGGATAGCGGAGAATCACTTATAAAAGCTTTTCCAGAGGCTGAAGCTTTTTATGATGCTGAGCATCTGAAGCGTATCATTGATGAGGTGACGGATGTTCAATTCGTATTATGAAGAAGTGCGATGAGGAGGATTTAGATTAGTCTGAAAAGTGGTTGTTTCCATTTTGGAAAAGGCCACTTGGTATACAGATAACAGTAAACGAAAAAGGAGTGAAGAAAAATGGCCTCACAACCAATTTATCAATTTTACGCTGAACTGAAGGATTATGAACCAAAGATATGGCGTCGCTTTCAGGTGATGAACAATATCACAATGGCGCGTTTGGGTTATATCCTGATGACGTTGTTTGAAATGCAGGCAGGCCATCTGTTTTGTTTTGATGTTCACGTTATCGATAATCTGCGCAAAAGTTTAGAGGGAAGAGACACAAAAGAATCAATCGATCGTATAGTTGACATGTTTCAGAAAAATCCTAAACATTCGGAGCTGCGTGTTGAATTGATTGATGAGGATAGCTTTTTCGGATTTGAAGGCCGCGTTTCAGACGCCGCAGAAACAAAAGTTAAGCATATTCTTACTGAGAAAATGGAGACCATGACTTTTTCCTACGATTACGGCGATGGCTGGGAAATAGAGCTCGTGCTGGAGGAAATAGATGCGGAGAAGGAACTGTCCGGAAATGAGCTGCCGCGCGTGCTTGAGGGTGAGGGCTACGGTATTATCGAGGATTGTGGGGGGCCCGGCGGTCTTGAGGAGCTTGCAAAAGCGTTTAAGGAGAAAAAAGGGCCGCAGTATCAGCGATACACGGAGTGGCTCGGTGTTGAAGAACTGGACTTATTTTCATTTGATCTCGAAGACATGAACTTTCGTTTGAAGAAGGTGCCGCGAATCTATAAAGATGTGTATGAGCATGGTCTGAAACCCACAAGGCAGTCGATAAACTTGCTTATGAGGGAATATAAAAAATATGGCATTGAAGATTGGAAAGAGGAATAAAAAAGCAGGCGTTTCCCCACGAAATGCCTGCTTTTTTGTATCCTGTTTTTATATTCCCAACAGCGCCAGCGCAGTCTCCTCATCGGTAAATAACGCATTTACCAGCTTTAGGGAGAGCACAGCGTGGATAATATCCTTTTTATAAGCGCCTTCAGCAATGCCAATGCTGGTCCGCGCGTTGGCGCTGGCCTTAAAGATATTTGCCCGGATCAGTCTTCTTGTGAAATCTGTATCGATGGGGTTTCCATTGACGTCGAGGTATTGAAGGGCAATATCGCCCATGACCTGTTTGGCCTTCAGCTCGGTGATATCGCCGGGTGTAAAAATTCCGAACTGTGGCTGTGAGGAAACTTCAAAGGTACCCATGCCCAGAAGCAGGATATCGGCGTGTTCACCCATGTACAGAAGCTTTTGTGTCTGGTCGTTGTTCATCAGGGCTTCGTATTCCTTCGGCGAGCTGCACACAGCCGGAGCGTGGATAACTTCGGCAACACCGTTGATGGTTTTGGCCAGGCGGATACTGCTCAGGTTAGGGAAAAGATCCATGGTATTGCCGAAGCTGCCGGCCAGAGGAACAACTTTAACCTTTGGAAAACACAGGGATTCGGTGGCTGAGATGAGCCTTGAGACGCTGGTGCCCCAGCCGACGCCAACGATGTCTTCTGGGCGCAGCTCTGAAATAAAATAGTTGGCGGCGGCGAGGGCCAGATCGTCTCTGGTGGTATTATCGCTTTTGATGACGCCGACATGCTTGATGTAGTACTTATGCATGAGCGCGCTTTCCAGGGCTGCGTTTTCGGTAAAGGGCGTCATGACTTCAATTTTTACAATACCGCTTTCCTCTGCGCGGGCCAGGAGTTTTGAAACCCACGGTCTTGAAATATTCAGTTTTTTTGCAATTTCCTGCTGTGACAATTTTTCTTTATAGTAAAGATTTGCGATGAGGATCATTTTATTAAACATGGAATCTGATGATTCGATTTTATTCATTTTTGTCTTCCTTTTCTCAGTGGCTTTGACCTCTATCACACTAGAGGCACATTTGTTACTAAATCTAGTTTGATTATACGTTAAGCATTGTTAAAAAGTCAAGAAATATAAAGGTTTTGGTTTAAAAAACAAAAAAATATTGACACACATATGTTATTGTTGTATGATGTTGATATCAAAAGTTACAAGTAGGAACGAATATATCTCATGGGGGAGAATACAATCCTGGTTGTACAAAAATTTAAGGGGGTAATACAATGAAACAGTTGGATTGCGTGTTAGGGATTGATATGGGCACCGGTGGTGCGCGTGTAGGTATCTTTGATTTAAAGGGGACGCCGATTGTATTCTGTGAGGAGCCTTATCCGCTGTATACGCCGGCATCCGGGCGTGCGGAGCAGAACCCGGATGAATGGTGGGCAGCAATCTGTAAGGCATCACGCAGGGCCATCAGGGAAAGTGGTATTGATCCATCCTGTATCAAGGGGATGAGTGTGGATACCACCTGCTGTACGGTGCTTTTATCTGGAGAGGATATGGTACCCTTAAGACCGGCAATTATGTGGATGGATATCCGTGCTTCAGAGCAGGCAAAGCACATGTACGAAACCGGTCATGATGCGCTGAAATATAATGGATACGGTATGGTTTCGGCTGAGTGCCTGCCGGCAAAAGCTCTCTGGCTGAAGGAAAACGAGCCGAAGCTGTACCACAAGGCTACGCGCTTCTATGAATGTACAGACTGGCTCACCTACCGTTTAACAGGCGAGTATACTGCCAGTATCAACTGTGCCTCCAGCCGTTGGTACTACAATTCGGAGGAGGGCGGCTATCCTGTTGACTTTTACAACACGATTGGGCTGGAAGATCTGGTGGAAAAGCTGCCGCCGCGTGTTCTGGCAATGGGAGAGCTGGTCGGCGGGCTGACTGCAGCCGCAGCCGAGGAGCTTGGTCTGGTGGCTGGCATTCCGGTGGGAGAAGGCGGTGCGGATGCCTTCGTCGGTGTCATCGGCCTCAATGCGGTTCAGCCTGGAAAGCTTACGCTCATCACAGGCTCGTCGCACCTGCACATTGCCCAGGTGAAGGAAGCCATCCACAGCAAGGGTGTCTGGGGCTCCTATCCTGACGCCATCGTCAAGGGACTTCAGATGGTCGAAGGGGGACAGACCTCGACCGGTTCCATTGTCAACTGGCTTAAGGAGCAGCTCTGCGGCAACCTGAAAGTACAAGCAGCAGAGGAAGGGTGCAGCGTTTATGATATTCTGAACCGTGAGGCGGAAGCTCTGCCCATTGGCGCAGATGGCATCATCGCGTTAGATTTCTTCCAGGGGAACCGCACGCCACATGTTGATCCGGATGTCCGCGGTATGTTTTACGGACTGTCTTTGGGACACACGCCAGCGCATATGTACCGCGCGGTCATTGAGAGCATTTGCTACGGTACGGAAACCATCATTGATTCCTTCCGTCAGGCAGGCTTTTCACCGGACGGCATTGTGGTTTCCGGCGGCGCGGTCAAGAGCCGGTTCTGGCTCCAGACCCATGCGGATGTCTGCAATGTTCCGATCATTGTTACAAAGGTAACAGAAGGCCCATGCCTTGGCTCAGCGATTCTCGGCGCTGTTGCTGGCGGCGTTTATCCAGATATCCAGACTGCCGCCGAGTCCATGACAACGGTTGATTATACCGTAGAGCCAGACCAGCAGCGCCATGACGCTTATATGTTCTATTATGAAAAATATAAGGAATTTTACGCTCTGGCTAAAGACTGGATGCACGCAGTCACCACACACAAATAAGATAATTGACAGAAAAAGGAGGATACTATGGCATTAGTATCAGCTTCAATCCTGGCCTGTGACCAGACAAGGATTGGAGAACAGATCATCAAGGCTGAGGCGGCCGGCATTGACTACATACACGTCGACATCATGGACGGCGTGTATGTGGAGAACATGACCTACGGCCCCCAGCTGATCAGGGATTTAAAAAAGATTAGTGGGCTGCCCATATCTGTACATTTTGAGGTCTGCCACCCGGAAACTTTTTTTCCAATCTTTGCGGACTGTGGAGCAGATATCGTGACCTTTCAGCTGGATGCCTGCGCTAACCCACTGCATCTGATCCAGGAGATCCGGAAAAGGGGGATAAAAGCCGGTATCGGAATTGGGCCAACCTACGGCACAGAGCGGCTTGCCTATCTTTTGCCCTGTATTGACTGGCTGATTATGATGAGCGCGGAGCCAGGCTATGGCGGGCAGCCGCTGAACCCATGTATCTATGAAAAGCTGCGGGAGGCTCAGGAAATTATGGTAAAAACAGAAAGCCGCGTCCCCATAAGTGTGGACGGCGGTGTAAATGGCAGCAATGGTCAGAAACTGGTCGAGGCTGGGGCTGACGTACTGATTGCCGGCAGCTATGTATTCCAGGATGACGCGATGGCAGAGCGGGTGCAAAACCTGAAAAATTTATAACAGCAGGAGGATGCAATGTTAGTCACATCAAAAGAAATGTTTGAAAAAGCGCGGGAAGGCGGATACGCTATACCAGCTCCGAATTTTATTGATCTGGAATCTCTGCGCTGGCATGTGGAGACAGCGGAAAAGCTGAATGTTCCGTTGATTCTGCCGCTGGCAGAGGCGCATATCGGGGAAAATATCACCCTTGAAGATGCAGCGCTTGTGGGAAAAAAATACGCGGCAGCGGCAAAGGTGCCGGTTGCGCTGCACCTGGATCATGGGACTGATCCCGAGATCATTAAAAGGGCAGTGGATATGGGCTTCACCTCAGTAATGATCGATGCGTCCATGGAATCCTTTGAGGAAAATGTCCGTAGAACAAAGGAAATTATCGCCTATGCCCACGCGCGGGGCGCGGTGGTTGAGGCGGAAATCGGCCATGTGGGCGCTGGTGAGAATTACGAAAATCACGATGAGTCCGATTCACAGTACACCACTGTGGAGGAAGCCAGACGTTTTGTGGAGGAAACTGGTGTCGATTCTCTGGCCATCTCCATCGGGACAGCCCACGGTATGTACAAGGGCATTCCGGAAATCAATTTTGACCGCTTGAAGGAAATCGCCGCGGCCATCGACACACCGTTGGTGCTGCACGGAGGTTCTTCCTCAGGGGACGAAAACCTCAACAAATGTGCGATAAATGGTATTTCGAAGATCAATATTTTCTCGGATCTGCTGGCTGCGGCCATGAAATCACTGGAAGAAGCACCGCCGAAAACCTACCTTGATGTGAAGGCATTATCAAAGAAGGGCATGCAGGACTGCCTGGAGCACTACTATTCTGTCTTTGAGACTAAACCAATTGACTGACAGACCAATCTGGAGGATGAAAATGACTGTATATAAAGAACAAATTAGCGTAGAATCTCATGGAAATACCCCAACCTATATCAATATTACACCGCAGGTCCGCGAAGCCATTGCTAAAAGCGGCATTAAAAACGGCACTTGCACTGTAATTTCACCCCACACTACCTGTGCGGTCTTCTTTGAAGAATTTGTGCACGATTATACTGAGGATGGAGATGAGTATCTTCAGGCTGATCTCAACGATGTTCTGGAAAAAATTATTCCAAATCAGGTAAGCTGGGAGCAGTACCGCTATCCCGGAGAAAAGCATTTTGAGGAGGTTGAAAAATGGCCGAACATCGAGTCCTACCTTCCGGGCGGTGACCGGACCGCAATCTGGAACTGTGACGCTCACATTAAAGCCACTTTGATCGGCGCAAGCGAGGTGTTCGACGTGGACGACGGAGCGCTGGGCGTTGGAAAAACAGGTTATATCTATTTTGCGGATTTTGACCGTGCCCGCCCGCGGGTACGCCAGTGCAAAATTGTGGTGATGGGGGAATAGAAATGAAAAGAAAAATACGCGCGCCTTTTTTAATCGTCAATCCCAAGGCTTACATTTATGGAGAAGAATCTGTGGAGCTGGCGAGGATCTGCGATCAGCTCTCTGAAGAATACGATCTGGATATTCTCTTTACCGCCCAGCATGTGGATATTCAGAAAGTCGCCGACGCCACAGAGCATATCGTCGTGACCGCCCAGCACATGGACGGCATTGTGCCGGGCCGGGGGATGGGCCACATTTTACCCGAAGGGCTTAAGGCCGCCGGCGCTCAGGCCGTTGTTTTAAACCATGCGGAGCACCCTGTAACCACCGCGCAGCTTGACAAAATCATCAAGCGCGCCGATGAGCTTGAGATCGCCACCATCGTGTGCGCCGATTCTCCGGAGGAATCAAAAGCTGTCGCACAGCTGAAACCAGATATGATGATCTGTGAACCGACCAGCCTGATCGGGACAGGCAGCACGAGCAGCGAGGATTATATTAAGGCGACAAATGACGCGGTGAAGTCCATTGACGATACAATTCTGATCGTTCAGGCTGCCGGAGTCAGCACCGGCGATGATGTTTACCGAGTAGTCATGGAAGGCGCCCATGGAAGCGGTGGCACCAGTGGTATTCTGAACGCGCCGAGCCGAAAGGGAAAGATTATAGAAATGCTGGACGCTTTGAAAAAAGCGCAGAATGAACTGAATAGAGAATAGACAGGATTATTTACCGTCGGCACATCTGTGGCCGGCGGTTTTTTATATGCCGCGTCAGAATTAAGCAAAGTTGAAAGCAGGCTAAAATAATCGTCCAGACCCAGCCATGCCTCCTGGAACCTGCCGCTGTCTGCCGGGTATGGCTATAATACAGTGAACAGGCGAACAGGCTGTTTTTACCGGAGGTCCAGAGGAGAAATCAGAGACTGTCATCGAAAAATGCATTAAAAACAGAAATGCTGCTACAAAAGAAGAAAAAAATGTATTATAATGGAGATAGATGAGAGGACGATAAAAATCAGATTTTGGAAAAGAGAGGGAACGTATGCTCATTGATATTATAAGCACAACGCTCCGGGTTGTCGTCTGTTGTATTGTCTTCGCCTACTGCCTGTTTACACCCTTCAAAAGCCGGTTTCGTTACAATAATCTTGTGACAGCGGTTTTAGCCGGGCTATTGACAGCCATTACGGTCGTGGTCATTGTTTTGTTTTTAACTTCCGGAAAGTTTTTAGTAGAGTACAGCAGCTTTGGGATTGTGCTGTGGATTATCACAGCGGTGGTTATTTTCCACATCGCTATTAAGGGCAGTTTTTTTGAGATATTGTTCATTGTTTTGATGGTTTTAAACCTGTATGTCAATATTGTCGCCATTGCCAAGGTGATTGTCAATTCCCTGAGTCTGAATCTGCCGTTTTCGATGGTGTATGCCCTTGTGGTGATCGGCGTGCTCGTTGTGTGCTTTCCGCTGCTTTGGATTTTGATGGTCCGGCTGTATAAACAGGTGGTTGAGTTTGAGGGTGATTTCAGCTTTTGGAAGTATATCTGGGTGATCCCGGCGTTGATTTATATGATTTTCTTTGTAAAGATTGTCGGAGATTACTGGAAAGCCCATGTGCCAACCAATGGCGTGGATATTACATTTACGGTTCTCTGGGCTGTTACTACCTACACTTTTTTTCTGGTGACCCTCCTGATGCTGATTCAGACCTACAGGGGAATAACGGCTGCACAGCAGACAAAGCTTATTTCATCTCAGCTGCGGATGCAGGAGGACCAGTATCAGCGGATGATTGAAAATGTGGAAAATAACGCCAGGCTCCGGCATGATTGGCGGCATCATCTGCTGTCCATCGACAGCTTTCTGGACAATAAGGATATGGAGGGGCTGCAGCATTACATGAAGGCCCTGGCTCCGGAATATTTGGCCGGTGAGGATATCTCCTTTTGCCAGAATCCGGTGGTTAACGCGATACTAATGCACTATTACACTGTGGCCAGGGCAGAAGGAATCGAGGTGACAGTAAAAGCCAACGTGCGGGAGTCGCTCGATATACCGGATACGGATTTGTGCATTATCTTTGGAAATCTTGTGGAAAATGCTGTAGAGGCATGTGCCGCCTGTGAAAAAAATCCCAGAATGATCCAGATCAAGGCGGATGTGGAGGGCCGCCAGTTGGTACTGGACATCCGGAATACCTATCAGAAAGCAGTGATTTTCAGAGATAAGCAGTATTATTCCACAAAGCACGAGGGCGAGGGTATGGGCATCGCATCGGTAAAAAGGATTGTGGAAAAAAATAAGGGAGTGATGGAAATCCACTATGATAAAAATGACTTTACAGTGCAGGTCATGCTGAAGGTGGTTTAAGGCGATCGTATGGAGATGTGCAGTGTGGCTGGATTTTTTAGAGGCAGAAATGAAGCGGGCTGGTATATTAAAATCGAATGAAATTTGAAGGGCGAATTTTCCGCCCTTTTTTAATAAAGTCTTTAGTCCGCTTTTTGCGGCGCAAAAAGAGAGGAAGGCTTTAAGAAAGTGTGCTATGATAAAACAGAAAGGAAGTAAGGATGGATTGGACAGAACGCTTAAACAAAATTATTGAATATATTGAGAGCAGCCTGCAGCTGGGCCACGAGGAGCTTGACCAGAAAAAAATTGAGCAGCTGGCCTGCTGCTCCTACTCGCTTTTTCAACGGGTTTTCAGCTACATGAACAGCATTACGCTGGCGGAATATATCCGCAGCCGCAAGCTTACTCTGGCAGGATATGATTTTAAAAGCACAGAGATTAAGGTGCTGGACGCCAGCGTAAAATACGGCTATGATTCGCCGACAGCTTTTACCCGGGCTTTTCAGTCCTTTCACGGCATGTCGCCCACAGAGGCCAGAAAGGAGAGCGCTGTTTTAAAGGTGTACCCACGGATGAACTTTGTCGAGGATAATGATATTAAATGGCGGGTCGAGCATAAGGAAGGCTTCCGGCTTTTGGGTGTCAGGCGTTCCATCAGCTGCATAAATGGTGAGATTTCAGGGCAATTCCAGCTTTCTGGAATGAGGTCATGCAGAATGGCAGGCTGGCGCAGATCATTTCTTATACAGAGTCACATAAGCCCTCGGGCACTTTTGGCGTGTTTGGAAATTATCAGGATGGGAGAATGGACTATTATATTGCCGGGGTTACCGACAGGCCCGCGGGGAGAGGGCTTGAAGCCATTGAGATTCCGCCGGCGGCCTGGGCTGTTTTTGAGTGTGTCGGCCCGATGCCGGGCGCTATCCAGAAAGGCTGGAGATTTTTAAATGAGGAGTGGGTTATCAAGTATCCCTTTGACCATGCAGACTGCCCGGAAATAGAGTGGTATTCGGCGGGTAACAGCTTTGCGGAGGATTATAAAAGTGAAATATGGATACCAATTTTATAAAGACTGGAGGCAGTAATGGAACATTTGGTTTATTGCGATGACAAAGAAAAAGTATTGGAAAAGATTATGAATGGCACAAAGACCATGGTCGTGAGGGGCGCGGCCGGCAGGAAGATCCCCCATAGCCGGGTGTTTGAGGGTGAGAAACTTTATTTCATGAAAAAGGGCAGCAAGGTCATATCGGCCAGGGCGGCGGTAAAGAGTGTGAAAAATTATGTCAAGCTTTCAGAGGAAGCCATTGATGAAGCCCTTGAGTCAAACCAGGACAGACTTAATTTATCCGAAAAACAGAAAAAACGCTGGCATAAAAAATGTCTCTGTCTGGTAGAATTTGAAAAGGTGGAGGCAATTGAGCCTCTGGCTTTCGACCATCAGGGCAATATGGACGACTGGCTGATCATTGAAAAGATTGAGGACGTGGTGGTGGGGAGCAGTATTCCCTACAACTATGAGAAATCAAAATTAAAATAAAAATTCGGGAGGCAGAAAAATGATTGTAACAAGCACTGGAATTGTCAACGGCATTATTGAGGACAAATACGGAAAACGCGGCAGCCAGTTTAACGAAAACGGTATGCCGACATATTCCTTACCGCTGAAAATTGAGGACGCACCAGAAGGCACAAAATCCTTTGCGCTGGTTCTGGAGGATAAGGACGCTTTCCCGGTTACAGGCGGCTTTTCATGGATTCACTGGACGGCGGCAAACATTACGCGTAATGAGCTTCTGGAAAATGAGAGCCAGACTGCCACGGATTTTGTCCAAGGTGCGAACAGCTGCATGAGTATCCAGGGAGGCAGACAGAGCAGAGCGTTGTCGTCCTTTTACGGAGGTATGGCACCGCCGAACGCGCCGCATATCTACGAAATCCATGTGTATGCCCTGAATACGCTGCTGGAATTGGAAAACGGCTTTTATTACAACGAGCTGTACCGCCAGATGGAAGGCCATGTTTTAGATCAGGTCACCATCAAGGGGACATACAGAGATTGAAAAATTATGGGAACAGCCGAAGCTATGAGATGTTCGCATGGTATTACTTAAGATGCTTCAGTAAGGAGCATCTTTTTTAATATCCCCGCTTAAAACTTCTTTACGTCAAAGTATAATCATCATATAATAAGCTTAAAGAAGTGGAGGTGAAACCATGAAAGCAGACGGTAAAAAAATCAAGATGGCTGTCGGTATAGCGGCGCTGGTGGTCATCGTCGCAGCGCTGGCCCTTGCGGCCTATCGTTCAGTCAACACGCCGGAGCGTGCTCTGGAACGGTACTTCAAGGCAGTAGAAGAGCAGGATTACGTCAAAATGTATCTGCTCATCAGTGATGATTCTAAAAAGCTCATCAGCCGGGAGGATTTTATTACGCGGAATAAAAATATCTATGAGGGCATTGAAGCCAGGGATTTGAAGCTGGAGGTCATGAGTGTTGAAAAAATTGATTCAAAACAGCAGCAGGCTTATTATAACCTGAAGATGGAAACTGTGGCCGGGGTGCTTGCCAATCCAGGCAATGTGAGGCTGAGGAAGGACACCTTCTTCGGAGAGTACCGGCTTGTCTGGAATTCAGCGGTTATTTTGCCGGGGCTCAGCGAGACCGCCAAAGTAAGCGTCACCACAACGGCAGCAGAGCGGGGAAGTATTCTGGATAAGGACGGCAATATGCTGGCAGGACCCGGCACAGCCCCCTCGGTAGGCTTTGTCCCTGGAAAAATAAACGCAGAGACCAGGGCCGCAGATCTGGCGGCAGTGGCCGGAATTCTGGGGATTACCACAGAAGATATTGAGGATGCGCTGTCAGCTTCCTGGGTGACAGAGGAGATTTATGTTCCGGTAAAAACACTGCCAGAAATCGACGCGGGGCTGGAGGCGGCGATTTTGCAGGTGCCGGGAGTAATGATTGGAGAAGCAGCGGTGCGCAGCTATCCCTATGGGGAAAAAGCTGCGCATCTGACAGGTTATATCGGCGCGATCACGGCTGAGGAGCTGGAAGCGCGTAAGGGTGAAGGAGACTACCGGGATACGAGCATTGTAGGCAAAAGCGGGCTTGAAAAGATTTTTGACCGTCAGTTGAGAGGAAAGGACGGAGGCGCCATCACCGTTAACGATACCAGCAGTGACGGGATTAAGACAAGCCGGGTTCTGTGTGAAAGCTCACCAGTAAAGGGATTTGATGTCCAGACGACCATCGATACCGGGCTTCAGACAGCCCTTTACGATCAGCTTGCCGGGGATAAAAGCGCCGCGGCCGCCATTGATCCGAAAAACGGCGCGGTGCTGGCCTTGGTCAGCACACCGTCCTATAATCCCAATGCTTTTATTCTTGGCATGAGTGATGCCGAAAAGGACAGCCTGAACAGCGATCCGGACAGTCCGCTTCTTAACCGGTTTGTGAAAGCCTATGCGCCGGGTGAGCTTATCCAGCCAGCAACCCTTGAGGCAGGCGTGAAAACCGGCGAGGAGTACGTCGAACAGCTCAAAAAGCTTGGCTTTGGAGAAGCACTGCCCTTTGATTTTACTATGGAAGTCTCCAAAATTTCAGAAAACGGTACAATTGACGGCGACCTGACGGCAGCGGGGAACGGCACAACGGACATGGCCGCCAGTCCCCTGCATCTGGCGTTAATTTACTCTGCCCTTGTGAATGACGGTAATATGGTTCAACCCTATATCAAATATGATGCCAACCCGATGGTGAAGTACTGGAAAAAGAATGTGATTTCCCAGGAAAAGGCCGACAACAGCAGAAAAAGCCTCGCGCAGGCAGAAAAAAGCTCAAAGGGAAGAGCCCTCGCGGGAAAAACAGGTGCAGCGTTACAGAAAGGTTCAGCGGATGCCGCGAAAAATCAGGATACGGCTCTGTGCGCCATGTTTTATACAGACCCGGCAGCCGAGAATCCACTGCTGGTAGTCGCTGCGGCAGTGGATATTGAGGGCCGGGGCGGCGCCGGATATCTGGCAGAAAAGATACGCGCGGTTTTCTGAAAAAAGATGAGTTGTTCAGCCATTGTCCTGAGGGCTTTTCTTTTTAAAGACAAGAGACAACAGAATTCCCAGGGCAATGCCGATGGCCGCGGGAATCAGCCAGCCCAGGCCAAGACTGTAAAGAGGAATTTTGGACGTCAGGCTGGTCAGCCAGGGTATGACCAGGCTTTTCAGATCCAGAGCATAGATAACGCTGACCACGCCGGTAAACAGGATGGCCGTAGGGTAGACCCAGGAAAAGCCACCGACCCATTTTTGCAGAAAAGCTAGCAGAATGAGCACAATGGCCACCGGATAAAGGCAGTTGAGCACTGGAATGGATACCTCCAGAATTTTGTTCAACCCCGCATTTGAGATAACCATACTGATAAAGGCAAAAAAGACCGCCCACTTTTTATAAGAGAACCGTGGAAAAAGACCGCTGAAATATTCGCTGCAGCAGCTGATCAGCCCCACGCAGGTGTTCAGACAGGCAATGAGAAAGATCAAAGCCAGAATGATGAGCCCGGCCGGGCCAAAAAGATGCATGACAATCTGAGTCAATGTCTGCGCGCCGTTGGCGGTAGCGCCAAAGCTGCCGCCAGATAAAGCGCCTACATGGGTCAGCGCCGCATAGACAGCCAGCAGAAGCCCGCCGGCAATCCAACCGGCCTTAATGGTTTCACGCACGACCAGCCTGTCCTCACTGATGCCGAAGGCCCTTATGTTTAAAGCAATAATAATGCCGAAGTTAAGCGCCGCGATGGTGTCCATTGTCTGGTAGCCGTCCAGAAAGCCCTGGACAAAGGAATTGGAGGCATAGCTGCCAGTAGCAGCGCCATAACTGCCCGGTGGGAAGAGCACACAGGCAGCAAAGATAATAAAAATCAAAGCCAGCAGGCAGGGCGTCAGTTTTTTGCCGAGCCGGTCTGTGAGCTTGTCTGGCTTGAGCGCCAGCAGCAGCGCCACGGCAAAAAAGACAATGGAGTAAAGAAACAATATAAGACTGCCGCCGCTGCCCTCGGGCAAAAACGGCAGCACAGCCATTTCAAAGGACGTGCTGGCCGTACGCGGAATGGCAAGGCAGGGGCCGATGGACAGGTAAATTAAAAAGGTAAATACCGCCGCGAAAACAGGGTGCACCCGGCCGGCCAGAGCACTCAATCCACCGGATTTTGCCACAGCCGCAACCCCCAGTATCGGAAGACCAATGGCACTGATGGCAAAGCCCGCAAAGGCAAGCCAGGCCAGGCTTCCTGCCTGTTCCCCCAGAAAGGGCGGAAATATTAAATTTCCCGCGCCAAAAAACATCGAGAAAAGCGTAATCCCGATGAGAAAAGTGTTTTTTCGTGATAATCTCTGCATAATGTCTCCCCTAAATACAATTAATAGGTGCATTATAGCATAAAAATAAAGGAAATAGTTGTATTATAGCAAGTATACATTAAAGGAGGAAAAGATGAAATTACTATTCAAACAGCGGCTGTTCTCCTGGTTTGACAGTTATGATATTTATGATGAGGCGGGAGAAACGGCTTTTACAGTTAAGGGCCGCCTGTCCTGGGGACATTGCCTTGAGATTTATGACCGCTTCGGCGAGCATGTGGGAACTGTAAAAGAGGAAGTGCTTACGCTGCTGCCGCGGTTCGCCCTGTACCAGAATGGCCGGGAGATTGGAGAGATTCAGAAAAAGTTTACTTTCTTCAGGCCGGCCTTCACCTTAAACTGTAACGACTGGAGTGTAGAAGGAGATCTCTTTGAGTGGGAATACGAGGTGATGGACCGCCAGGGGCGTATGATTATGCAGGCGTCCAAGCAGCTGTTTAACCTTACCGACACCTATGTGATCGACATCACAGACCCGCAGGACATGCTCTTATCGCTAATGATTGTCCTGGCCATTGACGCGGCCAAATGCTCGCAGAGAGACTGATCACCTTACCATCTCCTCATAAATACCGATTTTTGCATCGAGGTTTTTGAGATACTCATCCCATTTGCGGCGCTGTTTTTCGACGTATTCACGGTGCCTTCTAAGAATTTTCAGGCGCTCGGCGGCGGTATGGTCGCCTTCGTAACGGAGGTCAGCATAAATTTTAATATCCTTTAGCAGCATGCCGGTATCCTTCAGACGTTTGATGAAGCATACCCATTCGATATCTTTTTCCGTGTAAAAACGGCGGCCTTGTCCATCCCGAGGGACCCGGATAAGGCCCTTTTTTTCATAGAAGCGCAGGGTATGCTCGCCGATACCCGTCTTTTTGGTAAGTTCACCGATGGTCATTTTAAGACTCCTTTACCTTTTGCTTGACTTTGACTATAGTCTAAGGACTACACTTTTATTATAAAAGAAACAGGAGGTAAGATCAAATGAATGACAAAAGATTTGATAAAGGCATGGAAATGCTGCGTCAGATTGACGGCAATGCGGGTGAGGGTGTGATTGAGTCTTTGAAGGATATCGCGCCGGATCTGGGGCGTTATATTGTGGAATTTGCTTTTGGGGATATTTACCCCAGGGCCGGGCTTACACTGGAGGAGCGGGAGATCATCACCATTTCCAGTCTGCTGACATCAGGCGGCTGTGAGGCCCAGCTGAGGGTTCATATCAACGGCGCCTTAAATGTTGGGCTTTCCCGGGAAAAAATCATCGAGGTTTTTATCCAGTGTATCCCGTACGTAGGCTTTCCCAGGGTTTTAAACGCAGTAACTGCAGCAAAAACAGTTTTTAAGGAACGTAAAGTGAAAGGCTGAATTGAGCCTGCGCTTGACAGGGTGCTCTAAATGGCATATAGTGAATAAAAATAGAAATAAAGCCATAAAAAGGAGGAGCCATGGAAAGCGTTTATGACAAAAGAATTTTGTTGGTCGATGATGAGCCGGATATTACCGAATTAGTGGAAACAGCCCTCAGAAAAGAGGGCTTCCGCTGTGTTAACAGGGCGTTTACAGGAAGTGAAGCGCTTGCGGTTTGTGAGAAAAATGCGCCGGATGTGGTAATTCTTGACATCATGCTGCCAGACATGGACGGAATCGAGGTCTGCCGGGCAATCCGTGAATTTTCCTATTGTCCAGTACTGTTTTTATCTGCGAGGAACGATGATGTGGATAAAATTCTCGGGCTCGGCAGCGGAGGAGACGATTATATCACCAAGCCCTTCAGTCCAAAGGAACTGGTTTTTCGCGTCAAGGCCCAGCTCCGGCGGATGGAATACAATAAAACAGCAGATGCGGCCGCTGGCCGGCGGATAAACGCTGGCGGGCTGGAGATTGACGTGGACGGCAGCCGTGTTTACCAGAATGGGCGGGAGCTTGAGCTGACTGCCCGGGAGTTCGGCATTCTTTTATATCTGGCCGAAAACGCGGGAAAGATTATCAGTAAAGACCGGCTTTATGAGCAGGTATGGGGTGAGCTGAGCGCAGTGTGTGACAATACCATTATGGTCCATATCCACCATCTTCGGGAAAAGATTGAGAAAGACCCTTCAAGTCCAGAACTTATCCTGACCGTTAAGGGACTGGGCTATCGGCTGGCTTTGGGGACAGGGCAATGAAACGGTCCGGCTATAAATCGGCTTTTCACATCTACGGGTTATTTTTAATCCTCATGATTCTTATTCTGGCCGCCGGGGCGGGCATGGTGGTCTATGCCGTGACTGTCCAGAAGTCAGATGGGGAAATTGTCCGCAGCGACTGGCCTGCTGAGTTTACCAGGGCTTTTTCAGAGGAGATCATTTTTTTAGAGGGTGAGCCGGTAATCACCCAGAGGGGGGGTGAAGCACTGAAGGATAACGGCCTCTGGCTTCAGATTCTGGACAGTACTGGCCGCGTGGTTAAGGGTGTCTCTGTGCCGGAAGGGCAGCCAGAGGAGTATTCCCCGGACAGGCTGCTAAACACTTTGGACAGTCGTGGAAGCAAAGCTGTTTTTTCTGGTGTGGCAGAGGATAGCGGTACGGGCTGGACTTATCTCATTGGCTTTCCCATGGATATTGCCAAAATCACGATGAATGTCAATGCTGGGCGTTTTGCCTCCGGGAAGTCCTATGCGCTGTTTGGTGCGGGCGCGGTGATTTTCCTGACCGCTGTTCTCGGGCTCGCCTATGGCTTTGCCGTTACCCGCAGGCTTTCAAAGATGACTGAAGCAGTGGATGAAATCGCCGGCCGCTGTTATATGCCAATACAGGAAAAAGGCGTCTTTCAGGATATTCATGTCAGTTTAAATACATTGGACAGGACCCTTCAAATGGCAGAGGAAGCCCGCAGGAAAGACGAGCAGCTGAGGAAAGAATGGATCGCCAATATTACACATGATCTTAAAACGCCGCTGTCGCCCATACGGGGCTATGCCGAACTGCTGGCCGCTTCAGATGATACGCCGGACAGCGCCGAGCTTAAAAAATACAGCGCCGCGATTTTGAAGAATACCGCCTGCGCCGAGACGCTCATCAATGATCTGAAGCTTACCTATCAGCTTGAAAATGGCATGATGCCCCTTAATCTGCAAACCATGGACATCATCCGGTTTGTTCGGGAGCTGGTTATTGACTGTCTGAATGATCCCCGTTATGCCGGACGCGCTGTAGAATTTGAGGCAGAGGGCAGTCAGATTTTAAACATTGACCCCAGACTTATGAAGCGGGCCCTTAATAACCTGCTCATCAATACACTTCTGTACAGCGGCGCCGATGCGAGGATCGGGGTAGAAATTATTTCAGGAGTTCCCTGTCAAATCCGGATATGGGATGAGGGAGAGGGAATGACTGAAGCGCAGATAAACCGGCTTTTTGACCGTTATTACCGGGGCGTCTCGGCCGGCGCAGACAGCGGAGGGACGGGCCTTGGCATGGCCATTGCCCAAGAGATCATCTCGCTGCACGGCGGAAAAATTTCGGTGGACAGCTGTCTGGGAGCCGGGACTACGTTTAAAGTCACGCTTCCTCAAAATTAAGATTAAAATAAGGTTTGTTGAAAGCAGACGTAAGGCCGGCGGTTTATTCTTAGAGTAAGCCGCCGGTTTTTTCGTGCGGCAAAGCTCAGGAAAGCAGGTGAGATTTTGAAAATTATATTCAGGTATATTTTAAACAACGTTCGTGAGCGAAAGCTGCGGACAGCGGTGATGCTGCTGTCCATTGTACTCTCTGCTGTGCTGCTTTTTGTCCCGCTGTGCATCGGTGATTCTTATGAGGCCGCCCAGCGTAAAATGGCAAAAGGAATGGCTGGAAATGCTTCAGTGTCTGTAACGGCTCATACGAGCGAGGGGGGAGCGGAAAAGATAAGTAAAGAGGAGCTTCCTGATTTGCCGGAGATCGGCAAAGCTGTGGGAATGCTTGAGGCAAAAGCTCTTTACAGCGAAGAGGGATACTACGAGAATTTTGATCTGTTTGCGGCTGATTTAGGGGATTTGTCCGCCATCAATGAACCGCGGCTGCTGGAGGGCGAAAAGCTCAGCCCACTTAATGAAGATGAGATTATTTTGCCGGAAAAATTTACCTCAAAATATCAGGTGAAGGCTGGTGACACCCTGAGACTTGAGCTTGGAGGGACGGAAAGAAATTTTCGAGTCGCGTCTGTCGCGGCTTATGACACGGTGTTTTTGAGAAATACGCGGGGCTTTAACGCGCTTGTCTCTGAGGAATGTCTGAGAGGGCTGGATGAAGTGGAAAAGGGTTATAACCGGATACTGGTGGCGCCAGAAGAGAGCGTGTCGACAGGACAGCTGGTCAATTCACTTTCCGAAGCCCTGCCAAATGCACAGTATAAGGTTGAAAAAACGTACAATGAAGCGCAGATTCAAGCTGATGCCCGGCAAAAATCCATGCCTTTTTTTCTGATCAGCTTTTTCTCCCTGGTTATGAGTGTATTTATTATTTTTAGCAGTTATCAGGTAATCATACTGGAACGGCTTCCAGTCATTGGGACCTTCAGAAGTATTGGCGCCACAAGGCGGGCAGTCACAGGAATATTGCTGATGGAAAGCCTGGTTTATGGCGTTTTTAGTGTTATCATTGCGGTTCCGGTTGGGGCAGTGGTATTGAGTCTGCTGCTCCGGGGCCTGGGAGAATCACTTTCCCAGGGAATCGTTATTCCCATGGTGGTGTCGCCGCTCAATGTGCTGCTGTCATCCGCTGTGGCAGTGCTGGTGCCGCTGCTCAGCGCATATATTCCCGCGCGCCGTGCCAGCGGGCTGCCAGTCAAGGAGGTGGTGCTCGGCAGTGTGACACAGAAGCGGGCGTCAACACGGGTACGGCTGGTTGTGGGTACATTAATGATGATGATCTCCATCGCCGCGCCGCGTCTGCTGCTCCTTGAGAATAATGGGCTGTTTCTTGTTGGAGGATTCTCGCTGCTGGGTATTCTTGCCGCGGCGATTTTGATGATCCCGCCGGTGGTGGACGGGACCGCCTGGGTTATGGAGAAATTATATGGCTGCTGCTTTGGAAACGAGGGAATGCTGGCAGCCCGAAACCTGAGAAAGAACCACAGCATCCATCAGAATATTGTCCTGCTTTTTATCAGCCTTTCGGCCATCATTGCCATCAGTGTGGTGGGGAGCTTTGTGAATCAGTATATCGGCGATGTATTTAATGGGGCAGCACTTGATGGTTTTGCCGACGCGCAGATGACACCAGCGTTTGTTAAAGAGGTGCAGGAGATTGACGGAGTCCATGAGGTTATGCCCATGTTTGTCATGAATAGCGAGATTGAAGGAGATGGTGTTCTCTTTGATCGTCTGGAGGCTGTGGAGGACCTGGGGCAGTACACTGCCATGCTTGCCATCAAATACTCTGATACAGCGGCGAAAAATTCCGCGCTATCTGGCTTTGGACAGGGCAGAGTGATCCTCTTAAATGCAGACACCATGAAGCAGCGAGGCCTTGGGGTCGGTGATACCATTGAGCTGTCAGCGAATGGCAGAGCTTTTGATTACAGGGTGATTGGCAGCATGGAATCCCGGGCGGATGACGCACAGGCAGTGATTCCGGCAGCCTGTGCCGCATCGGATTTTGGTCAGTCAGAATATGGATTTTTGGCCTACACAGCCGATGATCCCGATGCGGTGATGATCCATATCCGCAATCTTTTCGGCGAAAAGGAAAACTGGAGCCGGACCGTTGAGGAGTTTAACAAGGACGCCATGAGTTTGGTTAGCGCTTTTCTGTCGCCTATGCACAAGCTGACATATTTTATCCTTTTTCTGGCTGTCGTGGGAGTGATCAATAATCTGCTCATCAATTATTTGCAGAAGCGGCGTGCCATTGCCATGTATAAATCTGTCGGAATGAGTAATGGACAAAATATTAAAATGACCCTTCTGGAAGGCTTTTCCTCAGGTATTATCGGAGCGTTTATCGGTGTGCTGGTCTCATGGCTGCTAATTCAGACCATCTTTCTGGTGGCGGGACCGCAGATCGCCATGACGCCGACACTGGATATAAAGGTGTTTCTGGCCACCGGACTTGCAGGAGTCCTCATCAATCTGGCAGGGGCAGTGGTTCCGGTGATCAAAGGGTCAAAGATAGAACTGGTTGAAGAAATTAAATGTGAGTAAAGGAGAAAAAATGAAGCATATGAAAAAAATAGCAGTGGAAGCTCGCCACATCATTAAAGATTACCAGATGGGTGAAGTGTCGACCTCGGTTCTGAAAAATATTTCCCTGGAAATATATCAGGGCGAATTTGTATCCATCATGGGGCCATCGGGCTCTGGGAAAAGCACGCTGCTCTATATTTTGGGAGGGCTTGATGAGCCCACAGACGGCAGTGTTATCCTGCAGGGACAGGATATTTCGCAGTGGGATGATAAACGGAAAAGCCTGTTGCGCCGCAGAAATATTGGTTTTGTCTTTCAGTTTTATAACTTGATATCAAATCTGACCGTTGAGGAAAATATTCTGCTGCCTGTGCTTTTGGACGGTAAAAGCCGCCGAGCCCTACAGCCCCGGCTCGACAATCTTCTGGAGATCGTGGGGCTTATGAACCGAAGAAAGCACACGCCGCGTGAGCTTTCTGGCGGTCAGCAGCAGCGTGTAGCCATAGCCCGGGCTTTGGTCAATGATCCGGAGATTCTGTTTGCCGACGAGCCTACCGGCAATCTCGACAGCAAGACCGGGGGAGAGATCATGACGCTTTTGCAGCGCATTAACCATGAAAACGGTGTGACAATTCTTATGGTCACACACTCTGCCGATTCGGCAAAGTGTGGCAGCCGGACGGTGGTAGTGAGGGACGGGCGGATTGTCTGAGATGATGTGAAACCAGAATTCAGGGTATATACCTTTTAAAAAAGGAGCGATACCATGAACGATACACATCATAAAATGGAGCACAATCACAGCATGGAGGCAATGGGTGAAATGGACCATTCATCGATGCAAATGAGCGGTATGGATCACCACGCCATGATGGTTCAGGATTTTAAAAGACGGTTCTGGGTGTCCTTGGCTGTAATGATTCCAATTCTGGTTCTTTCACCCATGATCCAGATGTTTTTAGGCGTTGACTGGCGTTTCCCGGGGGATTCCTACATCTTGCTGGCCCTGTCAACGTTTTTGTTTTTCTACGGTGGATGGCCTTTTCTCAAGGGGGCGAAGGACGAACTGAGACATAAATCCCCAGCCATGATGACGCTGATTGCACTGGCGATCATTGTCGCTTATGTTTATAGTGCAGCAACGGTGTTTGGCGTGCAGGGATCAGATTTTTTCTGGGAGCTGGCGAGTCTGATCGTCATTATGCTGCTCGGCCATTGGATTGAGATGCGTTCGGTGATGGGTGCGTCTAAGGCTTTAGAGGAACTTGCCAAGCTCATGCCTGAAAGCGCTCATATGATTATGGACAACGGCGAGACCATGGAAATGCCGGTCAGCAGTTTGAAAGCAGGGCAGGCAGTGCTCGTGAAGCCTGGGGAGAAAATCCCCATTGACGGTGTTGTGTATGAAGGGGACTCAGAGGTCAACGAGGCCATGATTACCGGAGAAGCAGTACCTGTTGAAAAGGGGAAGGGAGATGAGGTGATCGGCGGCTCTGTAAACGGCGATGGGATTTTGAAATTTAAGGTAAGCCATGTTGGGGGTGATACCTTTTTATCCCAGGTGATCCGTTTGGTGAGGGATGCCCAGGCCTCCAAATCCAATACTCAGCGGCTGGCGGACAGGGCGGCCAAATGGCTGTTTTATATCGCGCTGACTACAGGGATCATTACCTTTATCACCTGGATGGCGATTGAGGGAAACCTGAACTTTGCTGTTACCCGTGCAGTGACTGTTATTATCATCTGCTGTCCCCATGCCCTTGGCCTTGCAATGCCGCTGGTAACCTCGGTGTCGACCAGCCTCGCAGCAAAAAACGGACTGCTGATCCGCAACCGTGCCGCCTTTGAAAATGCCCGGAATCTGGATACGGTGGTGTTTGACAAAACCGGTACATTGACAGAAGGCAGTTTTGGCGTGACAGATATAAAGGCCGACAGCGTTTCGGAAGATGACCTCCTGGCTATCGCAGCTTCGGTTGAGGAAAATTCTGAGCACCCTATTGCCAGAGGAATTGTGGAAGCAGGAAAAAGTAGAGAGCTTGCGATGCTCAGGGTGACGGATTATCAGAATCTGACCGGTGAGGGGCTGCGGGCCAGCGTAGATGGACGGCCTGTCAAGATTGTCAGTCCTGGCTATCTGAAGCGTGAGGGCATTGCCTTTGATGAAAAATCCTATAGCAGCCTTGCCGGAGAGGGAAAAACCGTTGTATTTATTCTGCGCGAAAACAAGCTGCTGGGCTTTATTGCATTGTCTGATGTGGCGCGCCCGACAGCGAAGGAAGCTGTGAATGAGCTGAAACAGATGGAGGTCGCCTCCATTATGCTTACCGGCGATAACCAGCGGGCCGCGGACTATGTGGCTCGGCAGCTGGATATCAATCAGGTGTTTGCTGAGGTGCTCCCGGGCGATAAGGCGTCAAAGATTGATGAGCTTCACCGTGATGGGCGCAGGGTTGCCATGACCGGCGACGGTGTCAATGATGCGCCTTCACTTGCCAAGGCAGACCTAGGTATTGCCATCGGCGCCGGAACCAGCGTGGCCATTGAAACTGCTGACGTTATTCTGGTCAAGAGTGATCCTCTGGATGTAGTCGGCATCCTAAAGCTCTCGCGGGCAACCTTTAAAAAAATGGTGCAGAATCTGATCTGGGCCACAGCTTATAATGTGGTAGCTCTGCCGCTGGCCGCGGGGGTACTCTATTACCAGGGAGTGGTTATCAGTCCGGCAGCAGGAGCGGTGCTGATGTCACTGAGCACCATTATTGTCGCCATTAACGCGCGTCTGTTGAAATTGCCGAAAAAATAGGCCAAAAGCTTAACAATAGACAAAGATTGGGGTTCATACTATAATAGAAATAAGATGTCCTCGTAAAGGCAGAGTGCCAAACGGCAGGGCAAATTTACTGACGAAGGGAGCAACACAAATGAAACTGAAAGCCGGAGATAAAGTTGGCATCGTGGCCTGTTCTAACGCGCAGCCTGCGGCCAACCGGACGCATGTGGAAAAATTACTTGAAACCCTGAGACAGGCAGGCCTGAACCCCGTCTGCAGTCCTTACATTTTTGAGAAATCACGTTTTTTCAGCGGAACGGCGCAGGAAAAGGCCAGAGCATTGATGGATTTTTACAATGACAATACGATCAGAGCTATTTTTGACCTGTCGGGTGGCGATCTCGCCAATGAGGTACTGGAATATCTGGACTACCAGGTTCTTAAGGACAATGCCAAGCCCTTTTTTGGCTATAGTGATGTGACGGCTGTGATCAATGCCATCTATAAAGAAACCGGCCATCCAGGCTATCTTTACCAGATCAGAAATCTGATCTATGATTTCCGAATCGAGCAGCTCAGCCGTTTTAAGGAATCCCTTTTTCAGGAAGGAGGAGCCCTGTTTGACTTCGATTATGAATTTCTGCAGGGCAGCCGTATGGAAGGCGTAGTGGTTGGGGGCAATATCCGCTGTTTTCTGAAGCTGGCAGGAACTCCCTATTTGCCGGATTTTTCAGAAAAATTGCTTTTCCTGGAGAGCTACAGCGGTGGCGCAGACCGGATGGTCTCCCTGCTCAACCAGTACCGCCAGATGGGGGTTTTTGACAAGATAAACGGAATTATTCTGGGAAGCTTCACAAAGATGGAGGAGGCGGAGGAAAAACCTGAGATTGGAGACATTATAAAGGAGGTTGTCCGCAACGAGGCCATGCCCATTGTCAAAACCAGAGAAATCGGCCACGGCCCGGATTCCAGAGCCATTGTGATCGGTATGCCGCTGACACTTAAAGCAGATTAAAAATTTTCGCAAATGCGGTCAAGAATCTCCTGGGGAGTAAGGCTATACTGGTAAAACGGAGGTGAGCTGATGAAACGGGAAGAAAAAGTGCTGGCAGTCCAGAGGATGCAGGATTATATCGAAAATCATATGACAGAAACCATCACACTGAAAGTGCTGTCTGATTGTGCGGGTTACTCGCCCTTCCACTGCTCCAGAATTTTTAAGGAGCTGACGGGTAAGGCGCCCTTTGACTACATCCGGGCCCTGCGCCTGAGCCAGGCAGCCCTTAAGCTGCGGGATGAGGAAAAGGTGAAGGTGGTGGATGTGGCACTGGATTTTGTCTTTGACAGCCACGAGGGGTTTACACGGGCTTTTTCACGGGCTTTTGGCATTACACCCCGCCGCTACAGCAAAAATCCTCCGCCGATCAGGCTGTTTATGCCAGATCCGGTAAAGGACTGGTATCTCACCATGAAGGAGGGAGAAGAACGCATGAAAATTTATGAAAAACAAATCGATACGGTTTTTGTCCAGGTCATTGAAAGGCCTGCCCGTAAGCTGATGGTTAAGTGGGCAAAATCGGCAGGGGAATACTTTGCCTATTGCGAGGAGGCTGGCTGTGATATCTGGGGTGTGCTGTGCAGTGTTAAGGAGGCTTTGTACGAGCCAGTGGGACTGTGGGTGCCTGAGCGTTTCCGTCCTGCAGATACAGGGCGTTATGCACAGGGGGTAGAGCTTCCTGTGGATTATGACGGGCCGGTGGCCGAGGGCTTCGATTTGATTGAGCTGCCTCCCTGCAAAATGATGGTCTTTCAGGGAGAGCCTTTCGAGGATGAAAAGTTTTATCAGGCTGTCAAAGATATTGAGGCAGTAATCGACAGCTATGAGCCTGAACTCTACGGTTTCGAGTGGGCAGATAACGATGGCCCGCGCTTCCAGCTGGAGCCCCAGGGATACCGCGGATACATTGAGGCCCGTCCGGTAAAAACGATGGATACTTGAGAAGATGATCAGATTAAGCGGCTTTGGCCGCTTTTTTATTGGGAAAGGCTGTGGATATGTGGAGGGTTTTCAGTACTTTTGTGGATAATTCTGTTTTTTCGCAAATGCGGTCAAGTCTTTTTATCGTCTGTAACGTATAATTTTCTGGCAGAGATAAAAAGGAGGTGCAAAAATGGAAAAGGTTTTACAGGTGGAAAACCTGAGCAAAAGCTACGGAAATGTAAAGGTAGTAAGCGGCCTGAGCCTGAGCGTAGCCCGGGGAGAGGTCTTTGGACTTCTGGGTCCAAACGGCGCGGGAAAGAGCACCAGTATTGAGTGCATGCTGGGTGTGAAGAAGGCAAGTGCCGGAACTGTGGATATTTTGGGGATAAACCCATCGGAAGGGAGAAAAATACTTTTTGAACAGGTCGGCGTCCAGTTTCAGGAGACAGGCTATCAGGATAAAATCCGGGTGGATGAGGTCTGCCGGATGACGGCTGCTCTCTACAGACAGCCTGCAGACTGGCGGCGGCTGCTTGAAGTATTTGGTATACAGGGGCTTGAAAATCAGGAGGTAAGCCAGCTGTCCGGCGGTGAGCGTCAGCGTCTCTCTGTGCTGCTGGCCCTGCTTCCTAACCCGGAGCTGGTGTTTCTGGATGAGCTGACCACAGGGCTGGATACCCGGGCACGCCGCGAGGTCTGGCATTATCTGAAGGAATTGAAAAAGGGCGGGCTGACCATTGTGCTGACTTCCCATTTTATGGATGAAGTGGAAGTTTTGTGTGACCGGGCGTTAATTCTGAAAAAGGGGGAGACTCAGATCTGCGGAACCATTGAGGAGATAACAGCCAAAAGTCCTCGAAGCTGCTTTGAGGAGGCTTATCTCTGGTATACGGGAGGAGACGAAGATGCGCGCGTTTAAAAGTTTATTCTGGGTCGAGCTCAAGCTTTCTGTCAGAGCTATGAATTTGGTGCTTTTCGGCCTTTTTTCGCCGGCTGTTGTGGCTGTGATTATCGGTGTCATCTACGGAGCAAAGCCTGCCTTTGACGGAGCGGGGTACTCATTTATGGCACAGTCCTTCGGGGCGCTTTCAGGCATTGGCATTTGCGCCACAGGCCTGATGGGGCTGCCCCTGGCTTTGGCAGATTACCGTCACCGTAAAATACTTAAACGTTTCGAGGTAACGCCTGTAAGTCCGGGAATGCTGCTCTTTGTGCAAATGATTGTCAATTTTGTTTACGCCCTCGTGGCCATGATTATGGTTTATGGAATTTGCCGGATGTTTGGCGGCGGGTGGAAGGGGGGATCCCTCCTTTACTTTGGTTTGTCTTTTCTGCTTGTCACAGTCTCCATCTACAGCCTGGGAATGCTGGTAGCCAGCGTGGCTGGAAATATCAAGACCGCCAATCTGCTGTGTACTGTTTTGTATTTTCCAATGCTGATTTTTTCCGGCGCGACGCTCCCCTATGAGGTTATGCCCTCAGCGCTGCAGCGCGTAGCGGATATTATGCCTCTGACCCAGGGCGTAAAGCTCATGAAAAACGCCGCGCTGGGGCTGCCCATCGAAAATGCCGCGGTGCCGGTTGCGGTGATGGTTATCCTGGCAGTTATCTGCGTTATTGTATCCATCCGTTTTTTCAGATGGGAATAAAATCCTTAAGATTTATTGACAGACTAACGATCGTTCGCATATAATAAGACTAACGATCGTTAGTTTTTATTGAGGAGAATAATGATGAACACCAAGGAAAGGATTGCCTGCGAAGCACTGACGCTGTTCAGTTCAAAAGGCTACAGCGCCGTATCCGTTCGGGATATCGCCCGGGCCGTCGGCATAAAGGAAAGCTCCATTTACAATCACTATAAGGGAAAGCAGGCTATTTTTGACGAGCTTGTGGAGACCTATGACGCCCGCGCGGACGCCTTTTTCGGCCAGTTTGCCTCGCCAGAACATCTTGAGGGAAATGTCATTGAGAATATGGCTTATATGAAGACCCTTGACGGTTTGGTTGATATGGTGCTGGTGTCGGTGGAGCAGTATCTCTGTGATGATTATTTTTTTAAGTTTTTCAGGATGCTGTCCATTGAGCGTTTTAACAACGAAAAGGTTCAGGCTATTTATCAGAAAATGTTTATTGACGGGGCTCTCGACTATCAGGCTCAGCTATTTGCCTGGATGATTGACAACGGCTATTTTGTCAGGGCAGATCCCCAAATGGCTGCAATGCAGTTTCACGGCCCAATCTATATGATCTTTAACCAGTTTGAGCCTGGGGTTACGGATATGAAAGCAGTGATGCAGACTCTGGAGAGACATGTCCGGCAGTTTGCAGCGCTTTATGATGTGCGGGAGAAAAGCCATGAAGCAGAATCGTGAGCTTACCTGTTATATGAACCGGGCCATTGAAAAGCTGGCGGCTGGCGTTGTGAGAGGAACCCTTAAGAATCCAAGGGAGACTGTTTTTATTCTGAAGCTTCGGGACAGGCTTAGGCGGGCCATGAAGAAACGTGAGGCAGCTGAGCAGCAGGGTCGCCATATTCCGCCGTTTCTGATCTCCAGCATTGCTACCGGATGCAATCTTCACTGCAAGGGCTGTTATGCCCGGGCAAACGGTATCTGCGGCTCCGGCGAAGAAAGGGAGCTGAGCGCAGAGGAATGGCAGAAAATATTTGAGGAAGCCGCCGGGCTGGGTGTTTCCTTCAACCTTCTGGCAGGAGGTGAACCGCTCATGCGGCGGGATGTTCTGGAGGCGGCTGCCCGTGCAAGGGAGATGGTCTTCCCGGTTTTTACCAATGGTCTGTTGATTGACGAGGACACGGCGGATTTTTTTGATAAAAACCGGCATATAATCCCCGTAATCAGCATTGAAGGCAACAGAGCACAGACTGACGCCCGCCGCGGCGATGGGACGTACAGCGCGATTCAGGAGATTATGGAACGTCTCAGGAGAAGAGGGGTCCTCTTTGGCGTGTCCATCACTGTTACCACCGGGAACCTTCATGCCGTTACCGATGACGCCTTTATCAGAATGCTCAACCGCCAGGGCTGCAGGATTGCCTTTTTTGTGGAGTATGTGCCGGTGGAGGCGGGCAGCGAGCTGCTGGCGCCCTCAGAAGCCGAACGGACCGTTTTAGAGCAGCGGCAAACTGTGCTGAGAGAAGGCATGCCGGGGATGGTCTTTCTTTCATTCCCGGGAGATGAAAAGCATATGGGTGGGTGCCTGGCAGCCGGGCGGGGGTTTTTCCACATCAATGCTTATGGTGCGGCGGAGGCCTGCCCATTTTCACCTTATTCAGACAGAAGCCTGAGAGAGCATACTCTGCTGGAGGTGTTGGACTCACCGTTTTTTGCCAGGCTGCAGCAGGAATCGCTGGTAGGCGGCGAGCATGACGGCGGCTGTGCACTTTTCCAGAAGCGGGCCAAGGTTCAGGCTCTTTTAAAATAAGCTTAAAAGAAAGCAGCGGCTTCCTGGAAGCCCCTGCTTTCTTTATTTTTTGTCGTGTTAAGAAAGCGTTGCTTGCTTGTCAATTTTTGATATTATGCGTATAATAAACCATAATAAGCACAAAATTTTTTAAAAAGGCCCGTTAAAAAGGAGGGAAGCAGTATGACACAAAATACCATTGAAGCCATTCTTAATAACCTGAGTGGAACAGCGATCTATGTGATTCGTCAGGATAACCATCGAATATTATATTTTAATGACCGGGTAAAAGAAGTTACACCAGACGCCAGAATTGGATCGGTTTGCCATGAACTCTGGAATGGTACCTGTGCAAACTGCCCGCTCCCGGGACTTGAAGACAAAGAGCAGAACAGCACTATCAATTATAACGACCCTTTTGGTGAGGTGGTGGACATTTCTGCTTCAAAAATGATGTGGGAGGACAAAATCCCGGCTGTACTGATCTCGGTAACACCGCATATCTTAACTGAAACAGAGCGAAAGGCAGAGGAGAGAAGAGATTACCTTGCAGCGGCGGCACTCAGGGTTTATGAACTGATCATTTCTGTGGATTTGTGCCAGAATACCTATGAGATCATCGGCTGCGATGAGAGCAGCTGGTTTCCCGATGGAGAGTATGGCTGCTATGATGACCTGCTGGAGTATGGAATCCGGTCTACACATCCTTCCTACAGTAAGGCTTTGAGAGAAACCTTTGGCCGCGAAAACATTCTTAAAGCCTTTGGAGGCGGAAAGCGTGAGCTAAAGCTTGACCTCAGACAAAAAGATAAGGATGGCACATATCACTGGATGAATACGCTTCTGCTTCGCGTCGGCAGTGCCGCGGACAAAGGAAAGGCAATTTTGATGCTTTCCCAGATTGACAGCAGGAAACGCCTGGAGAAGGAATGGGAGGCTTTTAACGCGGGTGTTACCACGCTCTTTGGAGAGTGTATGATCCTGAATCTGGAGGACGGCACTTATACAACCGCAAAGTTTGACAATTCCTTTCCAGAGTTCCCGGTGCAGGGGGATTTTGATTCTCAGAACATCGAGTATTGTAATGCCCTGATACATCCTGAAGATCGTGAAATGTTCCGGGAAGCCTTCTCGCTCGAGAGTATCCGAAAAAGCGTGGCGGCCGGGGAAAGGGTGATTGTCCGGGAATTGCGGCGGCTGTCGCCGGATGGGATTTACCGATGGACTGAGATGATTGGCGTTTTGGTAATAGGCGCGGCCGTAGAAGAGCAAACCGTGGTGCTGACCTTCCGGGATATGGACGATATCCGAAAGGAAGAGGAACGGAAGCGCGCTGCGCTTCTGGATGCCTTGAATCTGGCTGAGCAGGCCAACAACGCAAAATCAGATTTCCTCTCCAGAATGTCCCATGATATCCGGACGCCGATGAACGCCATTATTGGTATGGCCTCCATTGCCGAGGCCAATATTGGCGACACTGTAAAAACAGAGGACTGTATTCATAAAATTCAGGCTTCAGCCAATTTTCTGCTTGCTTTAATCAATGATATTTTGGATATGTCGAAGATTGAAAGCGGAAAAATGACCATCAACCGGGAGCCCTTTGACCTTTGTGGCCTTGTCAAGGAGCTGGAAGCTATCATCGACGAGCAGGCCAGAGAAAAGGGCCAGCGGTTCAGCGTGCTCGTGCCCGCGCATATGGAGTCAGAGTATTACGGTGACAGCCTGCGCCTTAACCAGATTTTGATGAACCTGCTCAGCAACGCAGTAAAGTACACACCCGATGGCGGCCAGATTACCCTCCGGATTAATGAAGACCGGAAAAAGGGTAAAAAGAGCGTGATGCGTTTTGAAGTTGAGGATAACGGCACTGGTATGTCTGAGGAATTTTTGGAGCATATATATGAACCCTTTAAGCAGGATGGAAACACAGGAGAAAAGAGACAGGAAGGAACAGGTCTGGGACTTTCAATTACCCGTAACCTTGTGCATCTGATGGGCGGAAGCATTTCCATCTCCAGCGAACCGGGCAAAGGAAGCTTATTTACAGTTGAACTGCCCTTTGTGCAGGAGGAGGGAAACTGGCCGGAGGCTTCCTCCGAAAAGAAAAAGACTGACGAGCTGGAAAAAACAAAAGGCGACTTTGTGGGGAAACGGCTTTTAATTGTAGAGGATAATCCGCTGAATCTGGAAATTGCTGAAATACTTTTCGGGATGGAAGGGTTTGATATTGAAGCTGAGGAGGATGGAGAAAGTGCAGTCCGCCGCTTTTCAATTTCGTCTGAAGGTTATTACGATATGATCCTGATGGATGTACGGATGCCGGTGATGGACGGGCTGGAAGCCACGAAGGCCATCCGGAAGCTGGACCGGCCAGACGCCGCTACAATCCCGATTTTAGCCATGACGGCCAATGCCTTTACGGAAGACATTAAGGCCACCCGGGAAGCCGGGATGAACGGCCATCTGGCGAAGCCGCTGGAAATGGAAGTCGTGCTTAGAGAAATACGGAAATTCATATAAGCCTTTCAAAAAGCGCTGCCTTTCAAGCAGCGCTTTTTTTACTTAAACATTAATTTAATAATTCTTAAGAAATTGAGTAGGTCTTTCTTTATTTTTGGAGCGTACAATAAAGCTATAAAACAAAGGAGGCCAAGACAATGATCCAGACATTAAAAAGAACCTTTAGATATTGGACCGCTTCGGAAGAGGCGGATAAGAGCGGCTTTGCCCAGGGACTGTGCTTTTACAAGCTGTTTTGGATTTTTCTGCTGGGGTGCGTTCTGGGTGTTGTTGTGGAAACCCTCTGGTGTTACTGGACACGATCCTGTATCGAGAGCCGCAGCGGTGTTCTCTACGGGCCTTTTAATCCGGTATATGGCTGTGGAGCTGTGGCACTGACGCTGGGGCTTCAACGGATTTCCCAAAAAGGGCCTGTGTGGATATTTTCAGGTAGTATGCTGCTGGGCGGCGGGGTTGAATATCTCTGCAGCCTGGTGCAGGAGATGAGCTTTGGGACACTGTCCTGGGAATACAGCGGCACTTTTATGAACCTAAACGGCAGAACAAATCTTATGTTTGCTTTTTTCTGGGGAGCCCTTGGGCTTTTATGGATACAGGTTTTTTATCCCCTGCTGTCAAAGGGCGTTGAACGAATCCCTAAAAAACCCGGTATCCGGCTGACCTGGGTATTGGTAATTTTCATGATCGTCAATATGACGGTTTCAGGCCTGGCGGTGGCGAGATGGTCTGAAAGAGTAAAAGGCGTGCCCGCGACAAACGCCGTAGCAGTTCTGATCGATCAGAAATATCCGGATCCGCTTATGAAGCGGGTTTATCCGAATATGTCTTTTCCGGCAGATCTTCAGGAGGGCGTATCCGCTGAGAGTACCGCATCCAGATAACTGCAATAGGTATCGGAAAGCCCTTCCAGTAAATTCATGCGGTACACCGGGGCTGCCCTGTTAAAACGGTTCCTTATTTCATCGGAAAAGCTTAACATTTCAGGAGTGGCGGCGTCGATTTTATTTTGGACGATGCCTTCCGCCAGAGGAAGAGACTCCTCGAGAAGCGGTTCCAGGATGGAGAGAAACATTTCGATCCGCAGAGGGTCGAGGATAGAGATGTGATGGATAGAGTCTTCCGTATAGCCGGCCTGATACAGGGGTTTATAAAGGGCTTTTGGGCTGGCGGTACCAGAGGGCTCCATGAGAATGGCGTCAAGGCTGTAGTGCTCATTTAAGTCCAGAACCATTTCTCTAAGATTTTTGGCCAGTGTACAGCAGATACAGCCGCCGAAAAGCTCCTTGACCGCATAGCCCTTTTTCTTCATATACAGGTTATCCACGCCGGTTTCTCCAGCCTCGTTGATGATCATGGCAATTTTATATCCTTTTTCAGTCAGATAACGGGCCGTACGGTTCAGCAGGGTCGTTTTTCCTGAACCCAGAAATCCTGAAAAAAGAAAAAGCTTCGGTAAAGTGTTCATGGTATTCTCCTTTTCTTTGTGCTTAGAATAGCATATTTTGAAAATGAATAAAAGCTTTAAGTAAAATCGGCTAAAAGAGTGCAAAAAAGCATAAAAGATTACAAAAATTGTGGTTTTTCTGAAAAAAGTATGGTGACCGAGTGTTTGAAATCGCTTGCTTTTTTACAAAAATACCGGTTTAAAAACAATACTTAAAAAAGCGCCAGGCTTATAATAATGTCATAAGGATTAAAGCTTTTATTTTTAAAACCCAAAAGAACAAGGAGAAATGTGAGAATGAATTCAAGAGAAAGAATGATGCTGACCCTTCAGCATAAGGAAGCCGACCATGTGCCCGTTTATCCCCTTATCAACAGCGCGTCGCGGCAAACCATTGGCTGTAATTATGAAGAATGGACAAAGGATGCGGATAAATGCGCGGAATCCATTATCAAAGCGACGGATCTGCTGGATGTGGACTGCATCTGTACGCTGGTAGACCTATCCGTGGAAGCAGCTGACTGGGGTATGAAGATGATCTATTACGAAGATCAGGCGGCCTGCCCGGACCACAATGATTTCTTTTTGAAATCTGAAAATGATTATGAAACGCTGCCGGTGATCAATCCAAGAGAAACGCCGCGCATGAGTGAGATGATCCGAATGACGAAAACACTTGTGGACGCCAGAGGAGAAACCAAACCGATTGTAGCTTTTGTTTTTGGCCCGCTGGGGATTCTCGGTATGCTTCGGGGACACGACTATATGTTTATGGATTTGATAATGTACCCCGAAAAAGTACACAAGGCGCTCAGAACCATTACAGATACACTCAAAGAATATTGTAAAGCATTAATCGAAGCCGGAGCAGACGCGATTATGTTTGACACCCTTTTCTCCTCAAAAACCATCATGCGCAAGGAGATGTGGGATGATTTTGAAGGGCCGTATATCGAAGAACTGGCTCAGCTGGTACACGATGCAGGCAAGATGGTAATGATCCACAATTGTGGTGACGGCATTTATTTCGATGTTCAGATCAAGCGGATGCACCCTGAGTTGATCTCCTTCCTGTATTTACCGGATGACTGCGAAAGTATGGAAGAGCTCAAAGAAAAATATGGGCACCAGACTACGCTGCTGGGCCATATTGACCCGGGAGAGCTGATGGTCACCAGCAAGGAAGATCTGATTAAACAATGTAAAGAACAGATTGACGCTTATAAAAAGGACGGGGGCTTTGTATTGGCCACCGGCTGTGAATATCCGGCTCAGATGGATTTTGAGCATGCGAAAACAATGGTTGAAGTTGCAAAGACATATGGTAAATATGAATAAAATTGAAAGCGGGCATTATGCCCGCTTTTTTATTGAAAGTAAAGATATTCAATTAAAGCAACAGAGTGGCATAATGAAAATCAAATTTTTTGAACTTAATATTGAATTTCTCAAAAAAATTGTTTATAATATAAAAAAAACAAGTAAGTAAAATGATTCATAATTCAACAAAGTGGGTTGAAACGAGTGCCTGGTGGAGCAGATGCACTCATTTTGATAGAGAGATTGGATACCCAATGAAAAGCGGCGGCCCAGGGGCAGTCGTTTTTTATTTCCGGGAATGAAATCAAAAAAATTTGTATTTTTGTATTAAATAAAAGTATGATAAATAATAAACGCTTGCAAACGATCCGTTGAGAGTATATAATGATTTATAGGGAAAATTAAAATTAAGGGAGAGAAATCATATGAAAGAACTCAATCCTAAAGAGATTGGCCAACGGATTCGAAAGCAACGTACATTTTTAAATATGTCACGTGATGAGCTGGCCCGTAAAATTGGAATTACGCCAACCTTTTTGGCAGATATTGAACTCGGAACAAAGGGCTTTTCGCTGAAGAGCCTGAACCGGTTCTGCGATGTTTTGAAAATGTCTTCGGATGCTATTTTGTACGGCCCAAAAGAATACAAAGGCGTCAAATATACAGAGCTTCTGGAGCTTTTAGAACGCTGTTCGCCTGAGAAGGCCAAGTTCGCTCAGGAAATTTTAACGATCTATCTTCTGAGCCACGACCCAGTTGAATAAGAACGTGCCGGCGTAACGGATTACGCCGGTTTTTTTATTTTTTTGTTCCAGAAAGAATGTAGAAAGCCGCGGTATCGACAGTTATGTCAACATTGAAAGCAGAAGAAAAAATCTGGCTTTCGGACTGCGCATCTCTGAGGCCGGTCGAAACCTTTCGGACTGCTTGTCCGGAATGCCGGCCGTTGATGGTTTCTTTGCTTTCGCTATGGGCAATCATAAAACGGCCGCCGGATTTTAGACAGGCTGACAGCCGGCCACAAAAAAGTGATTTATTCTCAAAATGCGGATAAGCGCTGTAAGCTATGGCAAAATCAAAGCCGTCAGATTCAAAGCCATAGAAGTCAGCAGCCTGGAAATGGACTCGCGTGTCAGGATATTTTTTACTCGCTACAGAAAGCATCTGCTTTGAAAGATCGATGGCGACGATCTTTTGGGGATTTGTCTCCAGCAGACGGGGGATCAATACGCCTGTTCCAGTGGCGATATCCAGAATCCGGCTGTTTTCAGGCAGCTGGGCAAGGGTAATGATGGCGTCGATTTTTTTCGCGTCATGATGACACATGTTATCCCAGTTTTCCGCGAGATTGTCAAAATAATTTTTTGTTGCTTCGGTATTCATAAAGGCCCTACACTTTCATGAGTCCAGGGCTGGAAATAACCCTGCTTTTTTCCAGTACAATGACCAGAACCGGAACAATAAGAATCTGAAGGATAATTCCCGGAAGCCCTGTGACAAATGCGCCTGTCAGAAAGATCTGGAGACCATAGGCCTTGCCCGCCACACCGTAAAAGATGGCTGAGGCGAGACCAGAGACTACGCGTCCGCCAAGCATGGCGGCAATAAGTGAAAGATAGATATTTTGTCGGAATTTTCGGTACAGAAGGCCAGATAAGGCTCCGTAGGCGGCCAATTCAAAAACCATGGCGGTACCGGTGGGAAAGAGCGGCGGCATGCCAGTCACAACAGAGGAAAGAAGCGGTGTGACAACCCCACAGATCAGGCCAAAAGGCCAGCCGAAGCACAGGCCGCACAGCAGCACAGGAATGTGCATGGGAAGAAAAACAGGACCGGCGCCGATAAGGTGAAAAACCTGGGGAAGGATGAGTCCAAGTGCAATGCAGAGGGCTGTGCCGACAAGATTTTTAGTTTGTGAGTGGTTCATGATATTACCTCCTGAAAAACAAAAAACCGGCAAAATAGAGATTTCCTTCAGGAAATCACCACCTTACCGGTTTGTTGTCCACTTTATTTGATTTGTTTTCATTCTATTATAAAAATGAAAAGAATGCAAGTGAAAAATAAAAAAACACAGCTTGACAATTAACGGACAATCCTGTATGATTTAAGTAAATGGATTACATGTATATACAAGACTGGATGAACCAGTCTGAACATAGCGGAAAGCTCTGTGGAGTTTTCCGTTTTTTGTTTTTTGAAGCAGGCATTCTGGAGAATGATGTGATTCATAAATCTATGGTAGCGTTTGACGCGCGCGTTTATACAGAACCATTAAAACTGGAGGAAAAAATGAATCAAGAATTGTGGAAAAAAGCAGTGGCGTTTCACGGACATGCCTGTCCGGGACTGGCCATTGGCGTTAAAGCGAGTGAGGCAGCTGTTTTAAAGCTTGGGATCGGCCAGTCTGAAGACGAGGAAATTGTCTGTGTAACGGAGAACGACGCCTGCGGCGTCGATGCGGTTCAGGCTATTCTCAGCTGCACGATAGGAAAAGGGAATCTTTTGTACCGCGGAACTGGAAAGCAGGCCTTTTCGTTTTTTAACCGGACAACCGGGGAAAAGGTACGGATGTGTATGAAGCCTAAAAACCATGAAATGGACAGGGAAGCTTACATGTACTATCTTCTGGATGCTCCGGTGGAGAAAATTTTTGAGTTTTCGGTACCGGACTTCGATTTGCCGGAAAAAGCCCGTATTTTCAGCACTATTTACTGTGACATCTGCGGAGAGGGCGCACCAGAGCATAAAATGCATTTGCAGGAAGGCAAAAAAGTCTGTGAGGACTGCTTTAAGCCTTACAACAGAGGCTGGTAGAGAGGGGGAAAGTAATGAAAATGAAAAAGAGACTGGGACAGGCGGTACTTGGTGTACTGCTGGCGGTAATGCTTTTAGCGGGATGCAGCGGCGGAAACGCCGGGACCGGCGACGCGGAGGCCACACGGGAAATTACCGACGCGGCAGGGCGCGTGGTGACCATTCCCTCCGAGGTGAAAAAGGTGGCGCCCCTCGGTGTGGGCGCACTGCGTTATATTTTGTATGACGGCGGCGTGAACCAGCTGGCGGGCGTGGAGCAGAACGATCTGGACGTGCCAGTAACCAAGGCGGCCAGCTACGCTTATCAGGAAGAGCTTAAAAAGCTGCCAGTCATTGGAGACAGCGGAACACCTTACGAGGAAGAGCTCATGAAAGCTGCACCGGATGTGATCATTACCTCCAACGACGGCAAGGCTGCTGACGATCTGCAGAATAAAACCGGAATACCGGTTGTGACCATGCCGATTACCGATAAAGTTTTTGACGACGAGATTTACAATGCTCTGAATTTGGTGGGCGACGTTCTGGGAAAACAGGAGCGCAGCCAGGAGGTTGTGGACTATATGAAATCGGTGGCAGAGGAATTGAAGAGCCGTACAGAAAATATCCCGAAGGATAAAATACCGACAGCCTACTGCGGCGCTGTGTCCTTCAAGGGCGCGCACGGCATTGAGGGGACTGAGGCGGGTTATCCGCCGTTTTCGGCGCTCGGCATTACAAACGTAGCAGATGAAACCGGCAAAAAGGGCGCTTTTGACGTCGACCTTGAGCAGATTCTCAAGTGGAACTCGGATTATCTGTTTTTAGACGCGGGTAATCTTAAGCTGGTTAATGACGATTACGCGGTGAGACCGGATTTTTACAATGAGCTGAAGGCAGTGCAGGACAAAAAGGTGTATTCTCAGGTGGCCTACCGCTTTAACGGAACAAATACCGAGCTGGCTCTGGCCAACGCCTATTATGTGGGAACAGTGGTTTATCCAGAAGCCTTTGCGGATGTGGACATTACGAAAAAAACCGATGAAATCACAGAAAAAATGCTGGGTGTACCCTACAGCCAGAAGCTAAAGGATGCAGGCCTTAACTTCAGGCAAATTACACTGGGAGAATAATTGAAATGACCGGAGCGGAGAAAACAGAGCTTAAGGATTATCAGGCGCTTAAAAAAAAGAATATTATGGTTTTAGTGATTCTGGGCCTTATTCTGGCGCTGGCGATGCTGTTTTCATTGAGAGCGGGCTCCTCGGAGTTAAGCATGGGTGATATTCTAAAAGCCATTGGCGGACAGTCGACAAAGCAGAATAACATGGTTATGTGGAACATCCGTCTGCCGCGTATTATGACAGCCGTGCTTAGTGGAGTAGGCCTCGGTGTAACCGGAGCGGTGCTTCAGGGGATACTTAAGAACCCTCTGGCAGATACCACCACCCTGGGAATTTCCCAGGGCGCGGGTTTTGGGGCGGCCTTCGCCATTATTGTTTTGGGCGCCGGCGTGCAGGGGAGCAGTGCAGCTAACATGAGCTTTAACAATCCCTATCTTATCACTATCTGCGCCTTTGGAGGAAGCATTAGCGCTTCGGTTATGATTCTGGTGCTCTCACGCTTCCGGAGAATTACGCCAGAAGCTATGGTGCTCTGCGGCGTAGCGCTTAGCGCCATGTTTACCGGAGCGACGACACTGCTCCAGTATTTTGCCGACGATGTCCAGCTGGCCTCAGTGGTTTTCTGGACCTTTGGCGATCTGGGGCGCACAGGATGGAAGGAAGTGCGGATTATTGCAGTGGTGGTAGTCATCACACTGGTCTATTTTCTGTTCAACAGATGGCATTACAACGCCATGGAGAGCGGGGAACAGACAGCCGCCAGCCTTGGCGTCAACGTGGCGCGGTCCAGGATTATCAATATGCTGGTCTGTGCCCTGACCGCTGCGGTGATCGTGTCTTTTATCGGGATCATCAATTTTATCGGGCTGGTCGCGCCACATATTATGCGGCGGTTTTTGGGCAATAATTACTGCTGGCTGCTGCCGGCTTCCGCCATGGCCGGGGCAGTGCTGCTGCTTCTGGGCGATGTGCTGGCAAGGGTGATTATCGCGCCGGTCATTTTGCCCATCGGCGCCATCACTTCATTCCTCGGCGCACCGCTGTTTCTGTATCTTTTATTTAAGGGAGGCGCAAAGCGATGATACAGGTCAGGGATCTTGTTTTTGGTTATAATGCCAGCCAAAAAATTATTGATCAAATTTCATTTGATGTTGAGGACGGGCACTGCATTGCTATTCTCGGCAATAACGGAGCGGGAAAGAGCACGATGTTGAAATGTCTGAACCGTATCCTCTCGCCGGGCAAAGGGGTGGTGCATGTTGACGGGATGGAAATCACAGCCATGAAACAAGGGGAGATTGCCAGGCATATGGCCTTTGTAGCGCAGAAGAATGACAATAACCGTATCACTGTTTTTGAGGCAGTGATGCTGGGACGGATTCCCTTCATCAAATGGGGGGTCACCCCAGAGGATGAGGAGATCGTATCCAGTGTGATCAGCCAGATGCACCTTGAAAAATTTGCGGTTCGATATCTGGGTGAACTGAGCGGCGGGGAGCTTCAAAAAGTGATGATTGCCCGGGCGCTGGCCCAGGAGCCTAAAGTTCTGCTCCTCGATGAGCCGACCAGCAGCCTGGATTTAAAAAACCAGCTGGAAGTGCTGGGGCTGGTACGGAAAATCTGCCATTCCAGAAATATTGCGGTCATCATCGTTATTCATGATCTGAACATGGCGCTGAGATACTGTGACCGCTTCCTGTTTTTAAAAGACGGCAATGTCCACGCCTACGGCGGGCAAGAGGTCATGACCTGCGAATGTATCGGTGAGGTCTACCAGATGCCGGTGTGTATCGGTACCATTAACGGCTATAAAATGGTGGTGCCGGAATAAAGCTTGTATCATCCCATATGGGATTTTATATAGAAGCCACCGCGCCGAAACACCAATATTTTCTCCAGAGTCCTCTCAAATCCTTCTAGAAATACGGCGCGGCGGCAATTTAAGAGTACGTTTTCAAAAAACTGGTTTTACCTGTATATACTTGTTGACACCAAGTGCTTTTCATGATATATTAACCGTGCAAATCAATTAATCGAAATAACCGAGCCATGAAGGTTCGTTTTGCGCTGAAAGCGCGGACGAATTTCATGGTTTTTTTGTTGCTTTTTTATAGAGCGGAACGGGGGAGAGCAGGTATTGGAGTACGCTTAAGAAACAATCTAATTTATTTTTTAAAAAAAATGCTGCAGTTTGTGCTGGTAATATTTTTACTGTCATTGATTGTGTTTTACATGGCCCGGTTATCGCCGGGAGATCCGCTTCGGGCATATTATGGCGAGAGTGTTGAGCGCATGAGCGCTGAGCAGCAGGAAAAGGCCAGGGAAAAGCTGGGGTTGAATGAGCCGATCTGGGTTCAGTATGGCATCTGGGTTGGGGAGGCCTTTCACGGAGATTTTGGCATATCCTTCAAGTACAAGCAGGATGTCATGGGCGTCATTGAGGGGGTCTGGGCAAACACGCTGATTTTGGGAGGATTGTCCTATATTCTGACCTTTGCGTTTGCGCTGGTACTGGGCGTTTTCTGTTCCACCCACGAGGACTCGCCCATAGACCGGGTTATCTGCAAAGTTGGGACGATTACCAATTGTATCCCCTCTTTTTGGGTGGCGCTGGTTCTCATCCTGGTATTTAGTATTAATTTGGAGCTTCTGCCCTCCAGCGGGGCTTACGCCATGGGTCAGGCAGACAATGCCGCGAGCCGGGCCGCCCACCTGATTTTACCGTTGGCTGTTATGATCCTGGGGCATCTCTGGTATTACACCTATATGGTGCGAAACCGGATGCTGGAGGAGCTGCGTAAGGATTACGTGCTGCTGTGCAAGACAAAGGGAATGACCTGGCGGCAGATTGTATGGCGGCACTGCCTGCGCAACATCATGCCGACTTTCATCAGTATTATGGCTATCTCAGTACCTCATATTATCGGAGGGACCTACGTGGTCGAAAAGGTCTTTTCCTACCCGGGACTGGGGACGCTGAGCTTTGAAAGCGCGAAATACCACGACTACAACATGCTTATGGTGCTCTGCCTGCTGACCGGCATCGTGGTGGTATTTTCAAATATGGTCGCTCAGATTATTAATGATAAGATTGATCCGCGCATGAAGCACGAAAGGGGTGAGCTTTTGTGAAAAACGAAGCCTTTGAGCTGGTTGGACCAGACTACAGACCCATGGAGAAGACGGACATAACTCTGGCCAGAGGGCGTCTGAAGCGATTGAAGGGTGTTCCCTTTGCGGCGGCGGGCCTGCTGGCTGTCATTGTGCTGGGATGCGTGTTCTGTGAGGCGGTTATGAACCATGATCCGACCTATATGGATCTGGCAAACCGTGCAGCGCCGCCAGACAGCCGGTTTTATTTTGGAACAGATATGATGGGCCGGGATATTTTTTCCATGATCTGGTACGGCGGCCGCATTTCCCTGTTCATTGGCCTGGCGGCGACGGCACTTTCAACGCTGATCGCTGTTGTTTACGGCAGCATCAGCGGCCTTTCAAGTGAGTGGGTCGACGATGGCATGATGCGTCTTACGGAGATTATTCTGAGCATTCCGTCCATCCTGATCGTCATCTTTATCCAGGCTATCATCGGTCAGACAGGCCCTTTGACCATCGCTTTTGTCATTGGCGTAACCAGCTGGATGAACATTTCAAAAATTGTGCGCAGCGAGGTCAGGCAGATCCGCAACGCGGATTATATCCTGGCGGCAAAAACGATGGATGGCGATTTTTTCTACATTCTGAGGCGGCATCTGCTGCCAAATTTTGTATCGTCCATTATGTTTATGGTGGTGACAAACATCGGCGCTGCGATCGGGACAGAAGCAACGCTGAGCTTTTTGGGCATCGGCCTTCCCGTTGAGATTATTTCCTGGGGGAGTATGCTCTCGAACGCCGACCAGGCACTTTTGTCAAACGACTGGTGGATTATTCTGATACCAGGGCTTTTTCTGGTGGTGACACTGGTCTGTATTACGGATATCGGAAATTATATCCGTAAGCGCAATAACCGCGGTATGCGGGAAATTTAGTTTAAAACAGCGAAGGCTGTTATAAAAGTAAAAGGAGAAAGAAATGAAAAAAGTGAAAAAGCTGCTGGCGCTGGGTGTTGCCCTGGTGCTCACAGCAACAGTATTTGCAGGCTGCGGTAATAAGACAGCCGGCAAAGACGCAAAGGATGACAACACACTGGTGTATGGCAGCCAGGATTATACAGCGATCAATCCGGCACTGTATGAGCATGGCGAAATCAATCTGCTTTTGTTCGCTGGGCTGACAGCTCACGATGAAAATGACAAGGTGGTTCCGGGAATGGCAGAGAGCTGGGATTGGAACGCCGCTGATAACACCTACACCTTCCACATCCGGGATGGTATTACCTGGCAGGATGGTGAGAAATTCACTGCCAATGACGTCAAGTTTACACTGGAAGCAATTATGAATCCAGACAACGCGTCAGAAATCGCCTCAAACTATGAGGATATCACGAAAATTGAAGTGCCGGATGACCAGACTGTCAAAATTTCTCTCAAAGCGCCCAATGTTGCGATGCTGGACTATCTGACCATTGGTATTCTGCCGGCACACCTGCTGGAGGGCAAGGACCTGGCCACAGATGATTTTAACCGCAATCCCATTGGCACCGGCCCTTATAAGCTGGTATCCTGGGATGAAGGCCAGAGCATTACTATGGAAAAATTTGATAACTACTATGCAGGCGCGCCCAAAATCGACAAGGTTATCTTCAAAATTGTCGAGGATACCAAGGCCCGCGCCATGCAGCTGAAATCCGGCGAGCTGGATATGGCGCAGGTGCCGCCGAATGACGCCAGGCAGTTTGAGGGCAATGATGAATTTAAAATTTATGATATGAAGACAGCCGACTACCGGGGGATTCTGTATAATTTTAACAATGATCTGTTTAAAAACAACCGCGAGCTGCCAAACGCGCTGAGCTATGCCATTGACCGCCAGTCCACCATTGATTCCGTACTGCTTGGAGAAGGACAGCTGGCTTACTCTCCGCTTCAGGCAGGGCCTTATAACAACCCGGATATCGAGAAATTTGATTATAACCCGGCCAAAGCCCAGGAAATGCTGGAGGCCGCCGGATGGAAAAAAGGCAGCGACGGCGTCTATGAGAAGAACGGTACCCGTCTGGCCTTTAAAATTAATATTGCAGAGGGCGACCAGGTGCGTGTGGATATCGCCAATGTCGCGGCACAAAATCTGAAAGATATCGGGGTGGACGCAACGGTTTCCGTCAATGCTGAAACTGACTGGGCAGGCCAGGAAACTTATCTTATCGGCTGGGGAAGCCCCTTTGACCCGGACGATCACACCTACAAGGTTTTCGGAACAGACAAGGGCTCAAACTACAGTGGATACTCTAATCCCAAGGTGGACGAGCTGCTCCAGAAGGCCCGCGAAACCGATAATGACGCGCAGAGAATGGAATACTACAAGGCTTTCCAGGAAGAGCTGACAAAGGATATGCCTTATACTTTCATCGCCTATGTGGATGCTATCTATGTGGCTAAGGCCAATATTCAGGGGATTACCCCGGATACCATTTTAGGCCATCATGGCGTCGGTATTTTCTGGAATATCGCTGACTGGACTTTAAATTAAGCTGAAATTGGAGAATTGAGGACACTTGAAAAAACCTCAGTTCTCCTTTCTGCATTTTCATTAAGGAGAATACACGATGACAACATTACTGGAGATTAAAAATCTGTCTGTCAATATCGCAACAGATCAGGGCGATGTTCACGCAGTGCGGGACGTGAGCCTGTCACTGAAGCCTGGGGAAACCCTGGCCATTGTGGGAGAATCGGGCTGTGGAAAGTCTGTGTTCTGCAAAAGTATTCTGGGGATTCTGCCGGCAAGAGCAAGGGTAGCCGGCGGTGAAATTCTTTTTAAAGGCAGGGATCTCGCAGGGCTTTCAGAGAAAGAGCTGGAAGCGGTTCGGGGAAAGGAAATCTCCATGATTTTCCAGGATCCTGTATCCTCCTTAAACCCGACCATGTCCATTGGCAGCCAGATTGTGGAGGCGGTAAAAGCGCACCAGAAGGTGGACAGGGCAGAGGCGAGAGCGCTGGCAGTTTCGCTGATGAAGCAGGTGGGCATCGACGCGGCGGAAAAACGCTTTGGCCAGTACCCCCATCATTTTTCCGGCGGCATGCTTCAGAGAAGTGTCATTGCCATGGCACTTGCCTGTGGCCCGGATGTTCTGATTGCCGATGAGCCGACAACCGCGCTGGATGTGACCATCCAGTCTCAGATACTGGAGCTGCTTAAGAAAATTCAAAAACGGACAGGCGTGGCAATCCTGTTTATCACCCATGATCTGGGGGTGGTGGCCAGAATGGCAGACCGGGTAGCCGTGATGTATGCCGGCAAGCTGGCAGAACTGGGAACCACAGATGATATTTTTTATGATCCACGCCATCCGTACACCTGGGGGCTGCTGTCATCGCTGCCCTCCACCGATAGTGATGAGGAAACCCTGAACCCCATTCCCGGTACGCCTCCGGATTTGATCAACCCGCCAAAAGGCGATGCCTTTGCGCCGCGAAACCCCTATGCGCTGGCCATTGACTATGAGGAAGCGCCTCCGATGTTTAAAATATCCGATACACACTATGCGGCAACCTGGCTGCTGGACCCGCGGGCGCCGAGAATCGAACCGCCTGTGCGGGTGGAAAATGGCCGGGTCATCAAGCGACAGGAGGTCTTTTGATGAATGAGAATAAGCTGATTGAAATCCGGGACCTTAAAAAATATTACAGACTGGACAAGCACACTGCCGTTAAGGCAGTGGACGGCGTTTCTTTTGATATTTACAAAGGTGAAATTTTTGGCCTGGTTGGTGAGAGCGGCTCAGGAAAATCGACGACAGGTAAAGCGCTGGTGCACCTTTTTGAACCCACCGGCGGCTCCGTCTGTTTTGATGGATTGGAAATTTCGGATAAATCCGTCTACAGGAAAAACCGCAGGCGTATCACTGGAGAGATGCAGATGATTTTTCAGGACGCGGCGTCAGCCGTCAATACCCGTATGACCATTGGTGAGATCATTGCCGAGCCCTTCAGGATACGCAGCAGAAAGGCAGGAAAAAGAGAGCTTCGGGAAAAAGCGGCTGAACTCATGGCACTCACAGGCCTCAGCAGCAGTGTGATGGACCGCTATCCCTCCGAATTTTCCGGCGGTCAGCTTCAGCGGGCCTGCATCGCCCGGGCGCTGGCCTTAAATCCAAAACTGATCATCGCTGACGAGCCCATCGCCTCTCTCGATGTCTCCATTCAGGCACAGATTGTGAACCTTTTTAAAAAGCTGCAGGAGGAATGCGGCCTGACCTGTCTGTTTATAGCCCATGATCTGGCAATGGTGCGCTACATCAGTGACCGTATCGGCGTAATGCACCGCGGCAGGCTGGTGGAGCTGGCGCCTGGAAAAGAGCTGTTCAGCCATCCGGTACATCCCTATACCCAAAGCCTGATCGAGGCTATTCCAGTTCCGGACCCAAGAGCGACGCAAGCCCACAGTCAAACGAGGTACCAGCCTGAGAGGGGTGAGGGAAAGGCGGTATGGCGTGAGGTGTCGCCAGGACACTTTGTTTTTATGGCCGAGTAAGAGGAATAATAAAACCAGCTGGTCAGACCATTGATTTTTGCAGCGTTTAGGGGTACACTATGGGTAATAATTGATCCAGAAAGAAGGAATTACCATGAATATTGTATTGTTAGAATCCCTGGCAGTTGACGACGAAACGCTGGAAGCGCTGGTAAAGCCCCTGACAGACGCGGGCCACAGCTTTAAGGCCTATGAGCGAAACGACGATCCGCAGATTCTGATCGAGGAGGCAAAGGATGCTGACATTCTGATGCTTGCCAATATGCCGCTGAAGGGAGAGGTGATCGAAGCCTGTGACCATCTTAAATATATCGATGTTGCCTTTACTGGGGTAGACCATGTGGATCTGGAAGCCGCCAGAAAAAAGGGAGTGGCAGTCAGCAACGCATCGGGCTATTCTAATGAGTCGGTGGCTGAGCTGGCCATCGAAATGATGCTTTCCCTGTTACGCAATGTCCCTCAGATGGATGCCCGCGCCCGCGACGGGAAAACTAAGGACGGTCTGGTGGGCAGCGAGCTCAAAGGAAAAACGGTTGGAATTATCGGTACAGGAGCTATTGGAAGCCGCACCGCCGAACTGTGCCGTGCATTCGGCTGCCGGGTTATTGCCTACAATGGTTTTGGCAGCGGCAAAAACAAGCCGGATTACATCACATATATGCCTTTAAAGGAAATGCTTGAGCAGTCTGACATTGTCACGCTGCATTGCCCGCTGACAGATCAGTCGCGGGGGATGATCAACGCTGAGACCATCGCTTACATGAAGCCTACCGCTTATCTGATCAATGCCGCCAGAGGCCCGGTTGTTGATTCACAGGCACTGGCCGATGCGCTGAACAATGATAAAATCGCCGGAGCCGGCATCGACGTTCTGGAAATGGAACCGCCATTCCCGGCAGAGCATCCGCTGCTTAAGGCAAAACACACCATCATTACGCCGCACATCGCCTTTGCCAGCAAGGAGTCCATGAAAATCCGGGCGGATATTGTTTTCAAGAATATTGAAACCTGGATGGCAGGAGAACAGCAGAATATTATACTGTAAGAATAAAAAAACCGAGCCGCTGTTTTGCGGTTCGGTGTTTTTTTATCCGGGCATGAGCTGCTTATGCCGGAATCGCCAGTAGAGGAGCCCGGTAATATCGGCCAGAAACCAACCGATAGGGATGGCCCACCAGATGCCCAGGAGGCCGACGGCGGGAACCGGCGCCAGAAGGTAAGCCAGCGCGACTCGTGTGCCGAGAGAAATCACAGTCAGCACTACGGAAATGCCAGGACGGCCGATACCCCGGTAAAGGCCGTAGAGCAGGAAAAGACAGCCGATACCGCAGTAGCAGGCCCCTTCGACTTTTAAATAGACGGTGCCGATGGCGATGATTTCCGTCTCCTCTGGTCTCACAAAAATCAGCATCAGGGAGCTGCCGAAAAAGAAGACAATAACAGAGATAAGGATGCAGAACACAAGCGCTGTCAATATTGCACAGCGGATTCCCTTCTGAATACGGTCAGCCTTTCCCGCGCCGTAATTCTGGGCGATATAGGTTGAGAAGGCATTGCCGAAGTCCTGCACTGGCATGTAGGCAAAGGAGTCGATCTTTACCGCCGCGGCAAAAGCCGCCATAACAGACACGCCGAAGCTGTTGACCAGCCCCTGAATCATGAGAATGCCAAAGTTCATGATGGACTGCTGGACACAGGTCAGCAGGGAATACTGTACAACGTCCTGTACAATGGCCTGGTTAAACCGGAGATGCGTACGTTTCAGCCGAAGCACCGGGATTTTCAGAAAACTGTAAATACCAATGGAAACGGCCGAGACCCCCTGGGCCGTTATGGTCGCCAGCGCCGCTCCGGAGACCCCCATATTAAAGCGCAGGATCAGAACAAGATCAAGAATAATGTTTAAAATTGCCGAGACAGCCAGAAAGACCAGCGGCACCACGGAGTTGCCAATACCCCTTAGCAGAGAGGCAAAGTAATTATAGATAAAGGTAAAACCAATACCGCCGAAGATAATGAGCAGATAGGACCGGGTGTATTCCAGGATAGAGGCGGGGATCTGCAGTACCCGCAGCAAAGGGTCGATGAAGGCAAAGGCCAGAGTGTTGATAACAAGGGTAACCCCCGCAATGAACACAAAGGCGATAAAAAAACTGGTTTTTAAATCATCCTCGCGTTTTGCGCCGTAGAGCATGGAAAAAACAACGCTGCTGCCCATACACAGTCCTAGGATAATGGAAGTTAAAAACACCATGAGAGTAAAGGAAGAGCCTACGGCCGCCAGTGGCCCCGCGCCGAGAAACTGGCCGACGATGAGGGTATCCGCCACATTATAAAGCTGCTGAAGCAGGTTGCCGAGAATCATGGGGCCGGCGAACAACAGCATTCCTTTTGTGACGCTTCCGGCAGTGAGGTCTCTTTGCATAACAATCTTATCCTTTCGATTCGAAATATAAAACTTACTATTTGTAAATATTATATTTCCTAAACAGCAAAAAGTCAAAGAAAATCTTACGGAAAGAAGGGGTTGCCTTTTGTTATGAAACGCGGTAAGATTAAATAAATATTTTGTGAGGGAGAACCATCATGTTTTTAAGCGGATTAGATGAAACAGATCAGCAGATTGTAAATCTGCTCATTAAGAACGCGCGGATGTCCTATTCGGATATCGGGGAAGCGGTCGGGCTGTCCCGGGTAGCGGTTAAGGCCAGGATCAGCGCCCTTGAAGACAGAGGAATTATAGAAGAGTATACGACCATTATCAACCCGCAGAAGATCAGCGGGGCCATCTCCTGTTATTTTGAACTGGAAATGGAGCCCGCTCGATTTGCAGAGGTGGTGAATATCCTGAATAAAAACGATCTGGTCACTCAGATTTATCAGGTATCGGGAAGGAGTAAGCTCCATGTCCACGCTGTGGCTGCAGGTAATGAGGAGATGGAAGAATTTTTAAACTGCGTGATTTATTCTCTGCCAGGCATCCGGGAGATGAGCTGTAATGTTATTTTATCACGTATTAAAGATATAAAGGGGCTGAGACTGTAGCCAAAGGCAGATACCTGTAACCGGGAATCTGCCTTTTTTTATTGACGGTAATCAGGTATAATTAAAAAAGATTAATGTAAAGGAGAAGCAATATGAAAAAAGGAGTGGTCTTTGTTCTGATGGCCGTGATGATGCTTGGGATACTCACAGCCTGTACGGCAAAAGATAATGGAAAAGCAGACGCGGGAAAGTCAACGCCGAGTGTGACGCCGACGCCTGCCCGCACGCCAGAGCCCATGCCCGGCATGCTGATTGGCAGCGGTGACGGATACAGTAATTTTGCTTCGGAGCTTTACTCTAAAAGCGCCGAAGCGGAGAAGGATAATTTTCTGATCTCTCCGGCATCAGCCTATTTCGCGCTGTCCATGGCGGCAAACGGCTCAGATGCTGAGACGCAGAAGGCTTTTGAGATAGTACTGGGTATGCCGGTAGACCAGATGAACGCTGCCTGTGAGCAGCTGCTCCCGAAGCTCAGGATGCGCTCGGAAGATGGGGGAAGACTGAATATTGCCAACGCTGTCTGGCTCAATGAGACTTTGGAGGTCGGGGATAATTTTATCAATACGGCCAAAGAAATTTATGAAGCGGAAATATTTGAAGCGGCGCTCAGTGAGTCCGCAGACGACGTGAACAGCTGGGTATCTGAGAAAACCAATGGAATGATTCCACAGATGTTGGATGAGGAGCCTGGAAGCGATATCGCCATGCTTTTGCTCAATGCCCTGTATTTTAACGGTGTCTGGGATACACCCTTTGATGAGAGTCTTACAGAGGACCGGATATTTTACAGAGAAGACGGAACAACTGTGGAGCTCCCCTTTATGAACAAGCATGAGGACAGGACGCAGTACATTAAAACAGAGAACGCCGAAGGGGTCAGGCTTTTCTACAATGATTACAGGCAGTCCTTCGTTGCGCTTCGGCCAACAGATGGAAAAAGTATTCATGAGTTTGCCGCGGCTTTTGAGAAGGACACGCTGAAAAATGCTCTGTCCGCGGCAGAAATGCGGGATGTGGATCTGTCCATGCCAAAATTTGAACAGGAGGATGAAATTGACATGAGTGACCTGCTCAGAGATATGGAGCTCGGGATAATTTTTGATCAAAACCAGGCAGATTTTTCTAAAATGGGAACAATGAATGGATATCCGTTATTTGTTTCAAAGGTTATTCAGAAATCTGCTGTCAGGGTAGATGAGCGAGGAACAGAGGCCGCCGTTGCTACAGAGGTGGAAATGGATACGGCAGCCCTGCCGATGGAAAACCAGAAGGGACCAGTAAAGCTGGTCTTGGACTCACCCTACGCCTACTTTATTATGGACAGTGAAAGTGGCATTCCACTTTTTATGGGCGTTATGGATGACCCTTCATGAACCAGGAACGCGCAGCTCTAATTTGGATAGTAGTTAATGACCATAAATTTGAGAAGGGTATCCAGCCGGTTGGTATAGGTATGGCCGATGGATGAATCAAAGACCAGAGAATCGCCCTCCTGCAAAGTGTAATCGCCGTTCTCAGTATCGAGGACAAGCTCGCCCTTGATGATGTAAATATATTCCTGAGCTTTTTCGGAATGTCCGATGGATTTGTTGGAAGCTCCAGGGTCCAGCTCGACATAGAACAGCTCAAAGTTACGCACGGGTGTAGTTTTATAATAGCAGTACACCCGGTAAGCATCGGTTTCGCCGGTCTGGGCCTTTGGCTCAGACCGGCGAACGACCGTTGCCTCTTTCTCGACGCCATCGATCAGTCTTGTGTAGGGAACTTTCAGACCGTTTGCGATTTTCCAGATGGTGTTGATGGTGGGATTGCTGTTCCCTTTTTCAATATCCGAAAGCATGGCCTTGCTGATGCCGGATTCTTTTGAGAGCTGGCCCAGGCTTAAATTCCGTTCATTCCGCAGCTCTCTCAGATTAAATGCAATGATTTTGCCTAATTCCATAAAATTCTCCTTTTTGACTTGACAAATATATCGAACGGTCGTAAAATATACAAAACGATCGGTTGATATATCGAACGAATGTAAGATATGATAATGTTATTGTATTCAATTTTCCGTACAAAATCAAGGATAAATAAAAGGAGGCGTTGGTTAATGAAGATGAAAGCGTTCAAGGCAGCCCTGCCATATACTATACCAATTTGTGTGGGATTTCTTTTTCTGGGAATGTCCTATGGGTTTCTCATGAGGAGCAAGGGCTTTTCCTTTATTTATCCAACCTTGATGAGCCTGTTTATCTTCGCAGGCTCCATGGAATTTGTCACGGTCAATCTGCTGCTGTCGGCCTTTAATCCAGTGTATACTTTTTTTCTGACGCTTATGGTAAATGCCCGGCACCTGTTTTACGGCATATCTATGCTTGAAAAATATAAAAACTGTGGCTGGAAAAAGTTATATCTGGTCTTTGGGATGTGTGATGAATCTTTTTCCATCAACTGCACAGTGGCGCCGCCGCCAGGCATTGACCGCGGGTGGTTTATGTTCTTTGTAACGCTGCTTAACCATATTTACTGGGTATCGGGTGCGCTGCTGGGAAGTCTTTTGGGATATATCATTCACTTTAATACCAAGGGGATTGAGTTTGTCATGACAGCGCTGTTTGTAGTCATGCTCATCAACCAGTGGGAGGAAACCAGCGATCATCGGCCTGTCCTTATCGGAATCGGCTGTTCTCTGGCCTGTCTGTTTTTATTCGGAAGTCAGAATTTTATGCTGCCAGCAATGGGGGCTATTATCCTCTGCTTTTCATTAAACCGGGAGCTCAGGAAAAGAGGGAAGGAGGTTCTTCGATGATGACAACAACACAAAGCATAATCACCATTTTGATCGTGGTGTTTGGCACGATATTAACCCGCGCTGTGCCGTTTTTCGTTTTCCCTGATGGTAAAACGCCGCCGGCTTATATCCGGTATCTCGGGACCGTACTACCCTACGCGGTCATCGGGCTGCTTGTTGTCTACTGTCTAAAGGATTCCTTCAGCGGGAGTTTTCACGGTCTTCCAGAGCTCATCGCGATTCTCTGCATTGCTGTAATTCATAAATGGAAGAAGAATACTCTTCTGAGCATAGGTGCAGGTACGGCGATCTATATGATGCTGGTACAGGTTTTGTTTTAATCTCCCTTCACAGCGTGGAGACGGTAGATTATATGGTTACATCCCTCTAAAATCTCTGCTGTCATACGCGATACAGCGCTTCTGTCTTCTTGGGTGTAAGCGTTTTTAGATTTTGCGGATACCTCCGGGCTAAGATTTTGTTTTTATATTTATGCATTATAGCATCTGCGGGATATTGCACAATGAAATTTGTCTTTTGGGCTTCAGCTTTGTTCCAGCGTTGAAAAGAAAAAGCTTTTATGGGATAATGAACCATAAACTTTGCGAGAGGAAGAGGGCATGAAGGAAACCAAAGAAGCGGATATTATCCGGGGTGGGGACGCGGTTCAGATTGTGAGAAAAACCCTTGGACTGGTGGATGAGCGGCTGGTGAATCATGGAGAGCGGGTCGGCTATATGCTGTATCAGATGCTCAGGGACAGTGAACGCTACAGCGAAGAGGAAGCGCTTGAAATTTTCAATCTCGGTGTTTTTCATGACATCGGCGCGTATAAAACCGATGAAATTGACAAAATGGTCAAGTTTGAGGCAGACAACGTCTGGGAGCACTCAATTTACGGCTACCTGTTTTTAAAATATCTGTCGCCGCTGAAGGAACAAGCAGAGGCGATTCTGTTCCATCATCTGAATTATGACCGCTATGATAAATTGGAAACTGATTTTAAGGATATTGCTCTGATGATCAAGCTGACAGACCGGGTGGATATCAGCATGCAAGGTCGCGGCGGAGTTTTTGATTTAGAGGAAATTACAGATGGGGCAGGCAGCCGGTTTGACTCAGAGCATGTGGATCTGTTTTTAAAGGCTAACGCGAAATATCAGATCATTGAGCACTTAAACAGCGGAGCCTATGAACAGGAAATAGAGGAGATTCAGAAAAAGCTGGTGCTGTCATCGGAAGATATCGATCTTTATCTCCAGATGCTGGCATATTCCATCGACTTCAGAAGTGAGTACACGGTTACCCATACGGTAACCACGGTGGGGATCAGTGTTGAAATTGCCAGTCTTCTGAACTATTCCGCCGAAGACAAGGAAAGAATTTATTACGGCGCACTGCTTCACGATGTGGGTAAAATTGCCATTCCCCTTGAAATACTGGAGTATCCTGGAAAACTGAGTCCACAGGCCATGAAGATTATGAAGACCCATGTGCAGATTTCGGAGGATATCCTGCGGGAAGCTGTAGCTGACGATATCTGTGAGATCGCAATACGACATCATGAAAAGCTGGATGGCTCTGGTTATCACAGAGGGCTGGCTGCAATGGAATTGACGGAAGGCCAGAGGATCGTGGCTATTGCCGATGTGCTCAGCGCTCTTCGGCAGCGCAGGAGCTATAAGGAGGCCTTCCCCAAGGAAAAGATCATCGAGGTATTAAAGGAACAGAGTGAAAAGGGTAAGCTCTGCCCGGCAATCTGCAAGCTGGTGATCGACCATTACGACGCCGTGATGGAAAACGCGGACAGCAGCTGTGAGGCTTTCTTAAGTGTATACGACAATCTGCTGCTTGAATATGAGCGTATCTACAATCTGATTAGTAAGCTATAAAAAACAGGAGGCGGACTTTTTCCGCCACCTGTTTTTTATTATGCCTGCGCCTTGAGCCAACCCTGGATTTCCTGAAGGAAGTCTTCACCGTAGCGCTCAAGCTTGGCCTTGCCTACGCCAGAAACCTCAAGGAATTCGCTGTTGTTTTTTGGCAGACGGCGGCACATATCGGTGAGGGCAGCGTTTGAAAAGACCACATAAGCCGGAACGTTCTGCTCCGCTGCGAGCCTGCCGCGCAGATTGCGCAGCCGGTCGAAAAGCCCGGGATTTTCCAAAGCTTCGGCGGACGCCTTCGTTTTGCCTCCTGTGGATTTTGGCGCAGGTTCTCTTTCCTTTGGCAGCTTCATTTCAATGCGCTCACCGCCGAAGAGCACATCGCGTGCCCGGGGCCCGAAGCGCATGACCGGGTACTCATCATCAGTGATGTGGATGAAGCCCTCCAGGGCCAGATAATGGATTATATCCCGGATGCGCTTTTCGCTGATGTCTGCCATGATATTATAGGTCGAGAGCTTATCAAAGCCAAGACCAAGAATACGCTGGTTTTTACTGCCGCGCAGGGTATCGACCACTACTTTAATGCCAAAGCGCTGTCCGGTGCGTTTGATACAGGACAGAATTTTTTGAGCCTCGATGGTGATGTCCAGAATTTCAAACTGCGTCTGGCAATTTCCGCAGTGGTCACAGCAGACGGGCGCGTCCTCGCCAAAATATTTCAGCATATAGCCTCTCAGGCAGTCGTTGGTATGGCAGTAGAAGGTCATGTCCTTCAGACGCTGGCGGTCACGCTGTTTCAGAAGCGCGTTCGTTTCGGGATCTCCACCTTCCCGGTCAGAGTTCTCAATAAAGAATTGCTGGGTCCGTACATCCTGTCCGCTGTACAGGAGGATACAGTCTGCGGGCTCGCCGTCGCGGCCGGCCCGGCCGGCCTCCTGATAATAGCTCTCCATATCCCCAGGCATATTGTAATGCACCACAAAGGAAACATTGGATTTATCAATACCCATGCCAAAGGCGTTTGTGGCTACCACAATGGGTTTTTTGTCAAAAATGAACAGATCCTGATTTTTTTTTCGCACCGCGTCGGGAAGCCCCGCGTGATAGCAGACTGCAGGGTAACCCGCCGCGCAGATTTTTTCGCAGACCTCCTCGACATTTTTGCGGGTCGCGCAGTAGATAATCCCACTTTTATCAGGGTGGTCAGCCAGAATCGCCAGAAGGGCATCCAGCTTTTTAGGTGGCTTCTGAACCTCAAAGTAGAGATTTTTCCGGTCAAAGCCAGTTACCAGCACCTCAGGCTCATTTAAATCCAGAAGCCCTACGATATCGCGGCGCACCTGCTCGGTTGCTGTCGCCGTAAAAGCTGAGAGGATAGGGCGGCTGTCCAGGCTTTTGACAAAACGGTCGATTTCGAGATAGGAGGGGCGGAAATCCTGCCCCCACTGGGATACGCAGTGAGCCTCGTCAACGGTGACCATTGCGATATCCTGCTCCCGGATAAAGCTTAGAAAGCCTTCAGCCAAAAGGCGTTCCGGGGCAATGTAAAGAATTTTGCACTGACCCTGGCGGATATCAAAGAGCACTTCCCGGTATTCTGCGCTGCTCAGAGAGCTGTTGATAAAGGCAGCCGGGACGCCGGATTGGGTAAGCGCCCCTACCTGATCCTTCATAAGGGAGATCAGTGGAGAGACCACCAGTGTTATACCGTCCATCAGCATGGCAGGCACCTGGAAGCAGATGGATTTTCCCGCGCCTGTGGGCATGACGCCCACCGCGTCCTGTCCAGACAGGATTGTGTCGATGAGAAATTCCTGCCCCTCCCGGAAGGTGTCATAGCCAAAGTATTGTTTTAAAACGGCGTGCTTGCTGCCTTGATCCATAAAGTTACCTCCAAACAAAAGTAATTTTATTATACCACAACCAAAAAATTTATTCCGTAATTTGCTTTTGGGTATATAATGATAAAAAGAAATTTTTATAGCAAGGAGAAAATAATGCTGAAAATTGCCGCTTTTGAAGTGCGAAGGGATGAAATAGAAGATTTTAAGAAAGCCGCAGAAAAATATAATGTTGAGCTGATTTTTACGGGTAAGCCCTTGAGTGTGGAGACCTTTGATTTTGCCAAAGGCTGCGGCGCAGTGACGAGCCTTGGGCATAGCCGCATCGACCGTGTGATCTTAAATCTTATGCGGGATGCGGGTATCCGTTTTTACTGTACCCGCACAGTGGGTTATAACCATATTAATCTTGAATATGCCAGGGAGCTGGGCATTCGAATCTGTAATGTCAGCTATCCGCCGACCGGGGTAGCGGAGTATACTGTTATGTTGATGCTTATGTCTCTGAGAAAGTATAAGCAGGCCATGTTCCGGGGAAACGTTAATGATTATTCGCTGGAAGGGCTGGAGGGCCGTGAACTCAAAAATATGACCGTAGGCGTTGTCGGGACCGGACGTATCGGCCGGACTGTCATTGAGATTCTGCAGGGCTTTGGCTGCCGGATTCTCGCCTATGACGCCTACCCAAACGGCTCCGTGGCCGATATGGCAAAATATGTAAAGCTGGATACCCTCTACGCCGAAAGTGATGTCATAACGCTGCACACGCCATTATTGGAGAGCACCTACCACATGATCAACAGGGAGAGCATTGCGAAAATGAAGGACGGCGTGGTGCTCATCAATTGCGCCAGGGGTTCTCTGATGGATGTAGGCGATGTGATCGACGGCATTGAAAAGCAGAAGTTTGGCGCTCTTGGATTAGATGTTATCGAGCATGAGGATGGTATTTACCATGTCAATCATACGGTGGATATTATCAGCAACCGGGATATGGCTTATATCCGCCAGTTCCCCCATGTCACCATGACCCAGCATATGGCCTTTTATACCGAGGAGGCTGTCCGCAGCATGGTTTACGGCGCGGTAAAAAATCTGAGAGACCTGAGTAAAACAGGAAGCAGCGCTTTTGAACTGTTTTAGCAGCAAGATCGAAGCACCCCGCTATAATGGGGTGCTTTCTTTGTGCCTGTTATTCAAATAAAAAAGCTCAATTATTCAGCGGGTTGTCCGTAAAATGAAGACAACCGCCAATCATTGGAAGATAAATGTAACAAATCGGTTTTAACCTTGTAAAACAGTTGTTTTTTAGGAAAAACTTTATTATAGCACATTGATTTTTAGGTTGGGTGGCGTTATGATGTGTCCATAAAGTAAATACATTTTTTGTAGAGGGGTTAAAATGCAAGAAAGAATCGAACACGATTCGATTGGAGCGCTTCCTGTTCCAGTCGATGCCTATTACGGTGTACAAACCTTAAGGGCAAAACAGAATTTTTACATCACCGGAAAGCAGCTCCACCCGGATCTGATTGTCAGTCTGGTGCAGGTCAAAAAAGCTGCGGCCATGACGAATTATGAAACCGGTGAGTTAAATAAAGAAGTCGCTGACGCGATCATCGCGGCGTGTAATGATGTGATTTCAGGAAAATACCATGATCAGTTCATCGTCGATCCTATTCAGGGAGGCGCGGGAACCTCCTCCAATATGAACGCCAACGAGGTGGTGGCGAATATTGCCATCGAAAAGCTTGGCGGCATAAAGGGCGATTACAGCATTGTCCACCCCAACGACCATGTGAACATGTCACAGTCGACCAATGACGTGTACCCGACTGCGGGTAAGATTACTGCACTTAAGCTTACTCAGAAGCTGCTGTTCCAGATGGAACGCCTGGGCGAGGCATTAAAGCAGAAATCCATTGAGTTCGACAATATTATTAAGGTAGGGCGTACCCAGCTTCAGGATGCGGTACCCATGCGTCTGGGTCAGGCTTTTAATGCTTACCGTTCCGCTATTGACCGGGATACCCTCCGGCTGAAGAAAACTCAGAATGAGCTTTGTATTGTGAACATGGGCGGTACAGCCATCGGTACAGCCATCAACGCCAACCCGGAATATTTGAAGCGGATTCCCGTGAACCTGAAAAAGACCACGAGCTTTAATATGGTGCTGGCTGCGGATTTGATCGACGCGACCCAGAACCTGGACGCCTTTGTGTCGGTTTCCGGCGCGTTAAAGGCAGCGGCAGTTACCCTGTCCAAAATGGCCAATGATTTCCGGCTGCTGTCCAGTGGCCCAAAAACTGGCTTTGCGGAGATTAATCTGCCGCCTAAACAGAACGGTTCATCTATTATGCCGGGTAAGATTAACCCGGTTATCCCAGAGGTTGTCTCTCAGGTGGCCTTCAATGTCATCGGCAATGACCTGACCATCACCATGGCGGCTGAAGCCGGACAGCTTGAGCTCAATGCCTTTGAGCCCGTGCTGTTTTATAATCTGTTTGAATCTATCGAAACCCTGACCAATGGGATTTCTACCTTTATCGATAACTGTATCACAGGGATTACCGCCAATGAAGACCGATGTGAGGAGTTGCTGGAACACAGCATTGTCACAGTTACAGCGCTTTGCCCATATATCGGTTATAAGGAAGCCTCCGACATTGCCAAGGAATCCATTTTGAGCGGCAAGCTGGTTTCTCAGATTGTCAGGGAAAAGGGACTGCTGAGCCAGGAAGAGCTGGAAACCATCCTTGACCCGTCGTTGATGACTGAGCCCATGGAGGAACAGCAGATTTCCTAAAAGAAAGACTCTGGCGCAGTTCGGAATTGCCTCTCTCATATGCAATTGCCAGCCGCGATAAAGCCTGTGCGATTGCATCGAGAGCGCCACTCGATTAAGACGCCGTTAAATGATAAATTTCATGAAGCTGCCTTCAGGCAGCTTTTTTAATTTGTACGTCTAAAGCTATGGTGATATAATAGACCCACACTAAAGCAGATTTTACAGGAGATTTTATGAAGCTTGTACTAGGAATTCTGGCCCATGTAGACGCCGGAAAAACGACCTTTTCAGAACAGCTGCTGTACCACACCCGGGCCATCAGAAAGCTTGGGCGTGTGGATCACCAGGACGCTTTTATGGACCATCACCCCATTGAACGTGAACGGGGCATTACCATTTTTTCGGATCAGGCAGTTTTTGAGATTGGGGGAGACACTTATTATCTGGTGGATACCCCGGGACATGTAGACTTTTCATCAGAAACCGAGCGGGCCATTCAGGTGATGGATGCGGCTGTGATCGTGGTATCCGGTGTAGAAGGAGTTCAGAGCCATACCGAAACGCTGTGGAAACTCTTGCGGCGATACGATGTGCCAACGTTGATTTTTATCAATAAAACAGACCGGGAAGGCGCAGATATTTCACGAGTCATGGAAGCGCTGAAAACAAAATGCAGTCCAGACTGCATTTTGTTTACCGGGCACTATGAGGATGCCCTCATGGACACAACTTTGGCAGAAGCTGTGGCGGAAAGGGATGAAGTCCTGCTCGAGGCCTATCTGGATGGGGGCTATCAATCAGAAATATGGCAGGGCGCTTTGAGCCGGATGTTTAAAAAGACAGAAATTTTTCCGGTTTTTGCAGGTTCGGCCTTAAACGATAAGGGAATTGGCGATTTTATCAAGGCCATGGCCGGTCTTTTCCATGAGGAGGAAAGCCAGGCTGAAAAGCCCTTCAGCGGACATGTTTATAAAATACTCCATGACAGTGCGGGCACCCGGCTAAGCTTTATCAAGGTGACTGCGGGAAAGCTGAAGGTCAAGGATGAGGTGCCGACCGGGAAGGACAGGGAAGGCAGGATGATCCGGCAAAAGATCAACGAAATCCGGATTTACAGCGGCGGGCGGTATACCACAGTGCCGGAAGCAGTGCCCGGGGATCTCTGTGCTGTGACAGGCCTCATTGCTACCCAGCCCGGCGACGGTATCGGGGAAAGGCTGTATCATGCGGGCTACACTACTGTGCCGCTGTTGACGGCCAGCGTCATCTATGATGAAGGCCTGAATGTAAGAACAGTGCTCGAGGCCTTTAAGGAGCTTGAGGACGAAGACCCCATGCTGGAGGTCGTCTGGAATGAAAGCCTTCAGGAGATGCATATCCATATCATGGGTGCGATTCAGCTGGAGGTGCTTGAGGCGATTGTCAGAGAACGCTTTGGTCTGGAAGTCCGCTTCGGAGACTGTGAGATTCTTTATAAGGAAACCATCGCGGCTCCGGTAACTGGCTACGGCCATTTTGAACCCCTGCGGCATTACGCAGAGGTACATCTCAGGCTGGAGCCCGCTGCGCCGGGCACAGGTATTACCTTTGACAGTGCATGCTCTGTGGATATTCTGGATACCAATTATCAGAATCTGATAAAGACCCATGTGTTTGAGCGTGAACACAGGGGTGTGCTGACCGGGTCGCCCATCACAGATATACGTATCGTTCTGGTCAATGGCCGGGCACATCTTAAACATACCGAGGGCGGCGATTTCAGGCAGGCGGTTTACCGGGCGATTCGCCAGGGCCTGGAGCAGGCAGAGTCCATTTTACTCGAGCCGGTCTACCGGTTTGAAATCGAGGTTCCCTCAGAGGCGATGGGGCGTGTCATGTCGGATATCCAGAAAATGGCCGGACGTCTTGAAGCACCCGAGCTCAAGGGCGACCAGACCCTGATTACCGGCTTTTGTCCGGTGGCCACGATGTTGAACTACAGTCAGGAAATTCTGTCCTTTACCAAAGGGCGGGGGATACTCAGAACATCCTTTTTCGGTTATGAGCCCTGTCATAACGCGGAGGAGGTTATCGAGCGCGCCGGTTATGATAAAAAGCATGATGTGGAAAATACCTCGGATTCGGTTTTTTGTTCTCATGGCGCAGGTTTTAACGTTCCCTGGGATCAGGTGGCGGAATATATTCATTGTAAGTAAAGGCGGTATAAAGAATGGAGCAGACGAAAATTTTAGTCGTTGAGGATGACCGGGAGATTAACAGCATGCTGTGTGAAATGCTGGATGAAAACGGCTATGCGGCAGAGGGTGCGTTTACAGGTATGGAGGGGTTGACCAGACTGAGAAACGGAGGATATGATCTGTTAATACTGGATTTGATGCTGCCCTATAAAAGCGGCGACGCAGTGCTGCAGGAGCTCAGGAGCTTTTCCAGCTTACCGGCCATTGTTATTTCAGCCAAGGATACCGTACAGAACAAGCTTGACCTTTTTCACCTGGGCGCGGACGACTATCTGACAAAACCCTTTGATCTGGACGAAGTGCTGGTACGGGTTGAGGCTGTCCTCAGACGATGTGGCAGCAGCGGAGTCCAGAGAGCCCCGGAAATTTTAAAAGCCGGAAATTTGGCTGTGGATACGGAGGCAAAGACAGCCAGCGTCAATGGCCGGGAGTTGGTACTGACGGCCAAGGAATACGGTATCTTAGAGCTTTTGACGCGCTATCCCCACAAGGTTTTTTCAAAGGCCAACCTTTTTGAAAGTATCTGGAACGAGGAATATGCCTGTGAGGATAATACCTTGAACGTGCATATGAGCAACCTCAGGAATAAGCTGAAGGCGGCAGACCCGGAGACAGAGTATATCAAAACGGTCTGGGGTATGGGGTACCGGATGAATTAATTTAAGGTTTTCTTTAGAACTGGGTTAAGAACTTCTTTATTCCTGCGGCGTAAAATGAAAGCATCAAGGAAAAGGAGACACTAAAATGGACGAAGTTGTATTAAAAGCGACGGATTTGTGTAAAAATTATGGGAGCTTTAAAGCCCTTGACCATTTGAGTCTGACCATTGAGAAGGGGAAAACCTATGGCTTGATCGGCAAGAACGGCGCAGGAAAGACAACCTTTATAAGACAGGTGTGCGGACTCTCCTACCCGTCTGGCGGGGAGCTGGCGCTCTTTGGTAAAAGCGACGAGAAAGGAATGCGCGAGGGAAGAAAGCGCATGGGCTGCCTGGTGGAGACGCCGGCGCTGTATCAGGGTATGACAGCAAAGCAAAATATGGAGGCACAGCGGATTCAGAGAGGAATCCCGGATAAGAAAGCCGCAGAGAGAACCCTGGAGCTGGTGGGGCTTACGGATACAGAGCGGAAAACGGTTAAGCATTTTTCTCTTGGGATGAAACAGCGGCTGGGGATTGCCATGGCCCTTATCAGCGATCCGGAATTTCTGATCCTCGACGAGCCCATCAACGGGCTGGACCCGGTGGGGATTGTGGAAATTCGCGAGCTTTTAAAACGGTTAAACACAGAGCGCGGCACCACACTGCTGATTTCAAGCCATATCCTCAGTGAGCTCTATCAGACGGTGGATCATTTTATTATTATCGACAGGGGGCATATCGTTGAATCGCTGACCCAGGAAGAACTGGATGAGCGCTGCCGCCGCCACATCGCCATTGAGGTGGATGATGCGGCCAGAGCTGCCGCGGTCATTGAGGAAGCCCTTCACACCGATAATTACAGGGTTATGCCTGACGGTACCATTAAGCTTTACGACCATCTGGAGGAGATACGCGCTGTATCAGCAGCTTTATCTCAGAGTGGGCTGCTTCTGACAGGCATCAGCGTCCGGGGTGACAGTCTGGAGGACTACTTTCTGCAAAGCATCGGAGGCCGGGAAAATGGGTAATCTGCTTCGGCTGGAATGGTACAAGCTCTGGAGGGATAAAACTTTTTACGCAGTGTTTGGCGTGACTGTGCTTCTGGGAATCTGTATCAGCTTTGACGGTCACAGTGTGACCGGGCTGCAGGTTATGGGAGCGTCGCTTCATACAGCTAATCTGCTGATTCTGCCAGTCTGTGTGTTTCCTGGGCTGTTCATCGGACGCGAGTTTGGCGAAGGCACTATTTATCACGGAATTGAGAGCGGCCACAGCCGGTTTCAGGTATTTCTGGCTAAATCAGTGGTATTTTTTATCGGGTGTGAGGTACTTATGATGGCCTTTCCGACTGCCAATGTGTTTTTTCACAGCCTGGCTTTTGGTTTTGGTAAAACCATGTCTGCTGAGATTGCCCTGTACCTGATAAAGGTGACCGGGATTGTGGTAGTGCTCAACGCAGCTTCAATGGCAACAGGCCTTCTTTTGGGTTTTTTATGCCGGGATGTCGCAAAGACTATTGGTATCAGCCTGTTTGTTTTTGGGATTTTGACTTTTGTTTTAAATCTTTACGGCGCAAAACTGAGTTTTTTGAGTTTCCTGATTCCCATGGCCGCTGAACGTCTGCTCATGACTGAGATTCTCCCAGCAGCGTCGCTGTGGTTAATTTTAGGATCAGGCGCAGTGTGGATTGCAGTGCTGGGGGCAGGAGCATTTTTCTGTTTTGCCAGACGTGCTCTGCAGTAGAGGTGTACCATGATTAACTTGATGAAGATGGAATGGTACAGGCTCAGGCACAGCAGGCTTTTCGGGGGACTGCTGTTGGGTATTTTTATTGCTGGATTGTTCATCAGCGCGTCCGAAACAGAGGGACAGGCTGTAGCAAGCGCTGCCGCCAAAGGAAATGGAGGTGTGCAGCTGATCCAGCAGATGATGTCAGAAGCGGTTCCGATGGGGTTTTTTGCTTCGATTTTTGGCGTTATTTATCTGGGACAGGGATTTGCAGAACGCACACCAAATCTTGCAGTTGAGAGCGGCTCCGGCAGGAATGCTGTTTTTTTGAGTAAAATACTGATTTACCTCATGGTTATTTCGCTGGCTATGATGGTTTACATATTGGCGGGCGTGATGGTCGCAGCTGTTACCCTGAACTTTACTGGGGGGCTTTCAAGATTTAATGGACTTCAAATAGCATTGGCTTTTTTTATGACAGGTTATGCAATGTGTGGAATGGCGCCGCTGTTTCTGGCAATATTCAGAGATGCGGCAAAAACAACACTGTTTTCAATTCTGGCGTTGATGCTGCACATTTTTCTGGCAGTATCCGGCAATGTATTAAAAGGAGTGCAGTGGTGTATGCCTTTAAATCAAATGCAGGCTTCAGAACCGGGGATGGCAGAGTGGCTGACAGCCATAGGGATCGATTTTGCTTTTCTGGTGATTCCTTCTTTCCTGGGCTGTCTGATTTTTTCAAAGCGTGAGTTGAAGTAGAGGAGATGACGAAATGCTTGCTTTAATCAAAATGGAGTTTTACCAGCTTGTCCGTAACAGGCTGTTTTATCTGATGGCTGGAATCAGTATTATTTTCGGGGCCTTGATGAGTTCGGGATATATTGGAGATACAAATCCCTTTGGTATCCCGATGGCAGATGGATTATCTGTATTTGGAGGAATGGTCTATGATTCCACCATGTGGCTCATTGTCATTGGGGCGATGAGCGCTCTGATGCTCGGGCAGAGCGCCTCGGATAAAACGCTGGCGCTGGCTGTATCCGCGGGGCACAGCCGCGCTTCAGTTTATTTTTGCAAGGCGCTTGTGTTTTTGCTGGCTGTCAATATTGTCATGTTTCTTTATCCTTTCGCGGGACTCATTGTCACTGGTGTGGCGCACGGGTTTGACAAAGGCATTATTACAGAGCCTTTTGCCCCGTATCTTCTCAGAGTTACCGGTATGGTTTTTCTGGCAAACTGCGCGGTTTTCAGCGTTTCAATCCTGTTAATGGCCGTTTTTCAGGACGCGGCCAAGACAACGGCCTGCGCAACGCTGGTCATTATTCTGGAGTCCTTTGGGATGATGTTTTTTCTGTCAAGGAGGATGTCGCCGCTTTGGCTTCCGCCTTATATGGCGAGGGCAGCAGTTTTCACACCTTTGAATATATCCCAGGTTATCCTGATTTTGACAGCCTGTCTTGGTTTTACGGCTTTACTCCTGGGCGCTGGATATTTTGTGTTCAGGAAGAGAGAGATAAAATAAAACAAAACAGAAAGCGTGGGGTCAATGTTTGGAATCATCGTGGTTTTAGCTGTGGCTGTGGCGGTATTAGCGGTTCGGACAGCGGTTATGCGGCGGGAGATAAGGCGTATGAGCCGCCAGCTGGAGGACTTATCCGCCGGACGGACTGAGAAGAAGATCAGTCTGACCTTAGTGGATGCCCGGCTAAACGAGCTGGCAGCTCAGATCAATGAGAATATGGAGCTTCAGAAGCAGCTGCGCATTGACACGCGAAAAAGAGAGCAGCGGCTAAAGGATTCCATCGCGGGTGTTTCCCATGATTTGCGGACACCATTGACAGCGATCATCGGTTACGTTCAGATGCTTGAGCGCAGCGGACTGAGCGGGGAGCAGCAGGAAAAAGCTGCAGTGATTTTAAAAAAAGCCGATGCCATGCGGGAGTTGGTTGAAAGCTTTTTTGAACTCTCTGTCATGGAATCGGGTCAGTCGGAGCTCTCAGAAGAACCGGTTAATTTTACCAATATAGTCTCAGAAGCGGTGGTGGATTTTATCCCGCGGTTTGAAGCGGCAGAGCTAAAACCCGATATTGACCTTGGAGGTAAAAGCCTGTATATGGCGGGGGACAGAACTGCTCTGCGACGCATTGTCCAGAACCTTTTGTCTAACGCCCTTAAATACACCGCAGGCAGGGTAAAGGTCATCCTCGAAGAAAGCGCTGGAAAAATAATCCTGACGGTTGTTAACGAGGTAAGGCCTGACACCTCTCCAGATATGGAAAGGCTTTTTGAGCGCTTTTACACAGCGGATGATTCCAGAAACAGCGGAAGTGCCGGACTGGGGCTGTACATTGTGAAATTGTTGGCGGAAAAAATGCAGGGTGCGGTGAGTGCCTCTCTTGAGAATAAAACACTGTCGATTTATGTTGTATTCCAAGAGGAAAAAAATAAACAGGCTTGAAGCGGTTGTCTTCAAGCCTGTTTGTTATATCTGCCCATAATACAGAATCTGGTTTCTGGCATAGTCAAAGTATTCATCCAGCAGCCGGTCGGTGTGGTCGTAGGCCTCATCAGTGATGGACTGGTTGAGCTGATGAATAAAGCCGACGGTGGTCTGTGTTTTCTTCGGGATAGCTGTGGGATGTGTCATTTTGTTGTAAACAGACGTGCTGATTACGCGTTCCCAGGAGGTGTTGTAGACAACGGTCAGCTGACTGTTGCCTGCGCTGGCGATAAAGCAGCTGTTGTACTGATGGGTTTTTTCAATATAGGACGCGTATTGGCGTTCATTCCGCAGGACCTGGGCCTCATCGCCGAGGCGCTCTAAGGCGGCAATATCAAAAATGGCTTCGCCGTTTTTGACTTTTTTGACAGCGCTGTGTTCAAACAGGATCATCATTTCCAGAATATCCACCATTTCACGGCTGGAGGTTTCCCGGATGGAGATGCCCCGGTTTTTATGATAGGTAATAAAACCCTCGTACTCCAGCTGTTTCAGAGCATAGCGCACCGGTGTGCGGCTCATGCCGAGCCCCTGGGACAGGGAGGCCTCGGATAAAATATCCCCTGGGATCAGCTCGCCGACCAGGATTTTTTCCTTGAGCTGTCTGTAGGCGTCTTCTTCTCTGTTTTGAATTTTCATAGTCCTTTTCTCCATTAACCGATTATTAACGTTAAATTAACGGGTTTGTGATATTTCATATCGAATACGAGTAGTATACTACAGGTGTCCGACACGGTAAGTTTGGTATTATCATATAATAATTACGGTAAAAAAACAAGTATTCAAGTCGATAAATATCTGAAAAGGAGAAAATGATGAAGACAATCACTTTCGCACATCTTTCCGATCTGCACATTCTAAAGGACTATGGCAACTCGATGTTTAAGGACATGGTAGGCCATATGGAAAAAAAGCCCTGCGAGGTTCTTGAAGGAATTGCCGGCTGGCTCAGGGATAACGCCGGAAAACTGGATTTTGTTCTTTTGACAGGCGATCTGGTTCATGAGGGTGGCGCAGATGAATACCGTTACCTGAAAATGCTTCTGGAAGAATATTTTGATGGCACGCCGGTCTGTCCGGTTCTTGGAAATCATGACAGGGTGGCAGCTTTCCACGAGGGCTATGAAAACAGAGAGCCAGACACAGAGCCTGTATGCTATGCAAGAGAATTTGACGGGCTCCAGCTCATCGTGCTGGACTCCAGCGTTGGCTGTGATGCCACGCATCATTCCGGGCGCTTTGACGAGGCGCAGTTTGTATTTCTCGAAAAGGCACTGGAAAAGAAGATGCCCCGCGGGCATATCGTCGCTTTTCACCACCCGGCCTTTGACGAGTGGGCAGACGAACGGGTCAGCGCCTTTGGTGTGGAAGGCTCCGAACGGCTTAAAGAGATTATCAGCGGAAAAAATGTCCTGGCGCTGCTGAGCGGACACACGCATGAAAATATCAATACCACCTTTTACGGCGTACCAGCCTATACAGCTGAGAGCACTGCTTTTGGTGTGGCTATCAATGAAAAGGGTATGTACATGACCCCGGCAGCAGGCTTTAATCTCTGCACGGTAACAGACCGTACGCTTCGGGTTGAGACCTTGTCTTATCCGCCGAATGACCAGCCTATTACAGAGCCTATCCCTCTGGAAGCGCTTGGACAGATGATGAAAAACGCGTAAGCGGCATAAAGAAAAGGAGCAATGCAATGAATAAATTTGTTAAGGGCATTTTAGGCGTTATTTTGTCGGCAGCGGTCGCAGGCACAACCCTGGCAGGCTGCAGCAGTACAGGTACTGGAGGAGCCGGAAGCGATTCAGCGGTCAACGCATCATCAGGAAAGCTTGATCCTGACAATCCCACCGAGATTACCTTTTATTCTTACAGCCTGGGATACCCAACCATGAAGTCTGGCATGGAGCATTTGATCAGCAGCTTTAATGAGACAGTCGGTAAGGAAAAGGGTGTTGTCGTTAAGGGCGTTGTGGACAACAACATGAGCCAGAACAGCGCGGATATCGCCGCGGGTATGGAGGTGGATATTGTTCAGCACGCTTTTGGAATGCTGGACGCTTCCCGGCTGAACCTTGGCTTTAAATCTTATGAAGAGCTGTTTCCTGCGGATGAGCTGGCAGAGCATACAGGTCAGATGATTCCAAATGCTCTGGAACTCGGGAAAATTGACGGGCAGATGTACGGGCTGGCCTTTACCTTCAGCACACCGATCCTCTACATCAACAAAGGGCTTTTTGAACAGGCGGGCCTGGATACAACAAATCTGCCAAAAACCTGGGATGACGTCTACAAAGCAGCGGTACAGATCAAGGAAAAAACCGGTAAAGATGGCTTTGGCCTCGCGCCGGATAATGGCTGGATCAGCGAGGGACTGATCTTTTCAAACGGGGGTGAGGTGTTGAACAGCGATAAAACCGAGGCGAAGTTTGACAGCCCGGAAGCTGTTGAGGCTTATGAAATGTGGAATAAGCTCTACAGCAGTGGCGCAGCGGTAAAAGGCAGCGACAAGGATGTCATGGATGCTTTTATGGCTGGCAACGTGGCCATGAATCTCCAGTCCACTTCCCTGCTCAGCGGTTACCAGAGCGCGGCAAAGGCCGGCGGCTGGGAGCTGTTAGGTGCAGAAATGCCGCAGTTTGGTGATAAAGCCTCTGTTCCGGTAAATTCCGGGAGTTGCCTGGCAGTCCGTTCAGATGATCCGACCAAGTCTGCAGCCGAATGGGAGTTTATCAAGTACGCTACCGGAAAGGAAGGATACACCATCATCACTTCTGAAATCGGCTATCTGCCGCTGAGAATGGATATTACCGAAGATCCGGCGTATCTCAAGGATTTTGTGGACGCGAACCCCATTGTCAAAACAAACCTGAAGCAGCTTGAAAGAATCAAACCGGTGACCATCTGGCCAGGAACTGGAGCAAAGGAAGAGTATCAGGTATTCCTTGACGCTACTGTCAAGTCCATCACTGAAGGCAATGTTCAGAATGTTTTATCGGACGCGGCTAAACAGATGAATGACCTTCTAAAGAACAATTAACAATAAGGTGATGAACAGATGAAAAATTTTTTAAAGCTTCCGGCCCAGGTTTATACTCTGGCGCCGGATATTGAAAGGGCAGGGGAACGGATAAAGCCAAGGTCGAAATTTAAGTTTAACTATAAACCCTGGCTGTTTCTGCTGCCCGCTCTTGTGCTCATTGCCTTCTGGCTCTACAGGCCTCTGGCTGAGACTGTCTACTACGCCTTTCATAGCTGGGGCATGGTGCCGGGAACCATGCCGAGGTTTGTAGGTATCTCCAATTTTACAAAGCTGCTGACCAGTAAGGATTTCTTTACCTCCATTAGAAACACCGTCTTTTATATCGTTGGCCTGCTGCCATTCTCGGTGATTATTCCGCTGTTTCTGGCGTCTGCCACCAACGACCTTCCGTCAAAAGCCAAGAATTTTTACCGCGCTCTGTTCTTTATTCCCATGATTATGGCGCCGGTTGCCACAGCCACCATCTGGCGCTGGCTGCTGAACCCCAGCAGCGGACTCATTAATCAGCTCATCGTGGGTCTGGGAATCAGTGATACCAACATCTCCTTTTTCCTGACAGAAGGCGTGGCGCGCATGACGATTCTGCTCATCACAGGCTGGAAAATGATTGGTTTCAGCACCTTGATGTTTTCGGCGGCACTGGCAGGGATTAACCGGGATTACTTTTGTTGAGGTAAGATAACGTAACCTTTTTTGCAGAGGGTGTTATCTTACCTCTTTTTGATGTATGTTAGATAGCATAACTCTTTACGTCGGCTCCAATCTGTCTGAAATAGGAGATACTTTCAGTAGGCTTGTCGCCTGTATCAACTCTGCCGACAAAGCTATAAAAGATTTCGATTTTGCGGGTGTTCGTTTCCTTATCCAGTTCGTGAATAAGAATGCGGTCAATAAATTCATGGACGTTTTCGTAGGTCAGTTCGGTAATGGCGGTGTATTTGCGTACCAGTGCGACAAACCTTTTCACGTCCGCGCTGCGCTCGGTGGCGTTGTCAATTTCCTGTGACAGTTCCGCAATCCTCCGGGTCAGCGTCTTTTTTTCTTCGTCATAGCCGGAAGTCAGAAAAGCAAATTGTTCATCTGAAAGTTTCCCTAAAGCGTTGTCCTCATAGAGCTTGCGGAACAAGATATTCAGCTCGCTAATCCGGCTCTGCGCCTTGTCAAGCTCTTTCCGTTGCTGCGTCAGCGTCTTTTGTACTGCCTTTGCGCTGCACTCGTTGGCGGTTTCGATAAACTCCTGTTCATGCTCTTTCACATAGGACAATACCCTTTGTAAATCGGCAAGGACAAGTTCTTTAAGGACGCTCTTTCGGATATAATGGGTAGTGCAAAGCTCGCCAGTCCTTATCCTGTTTCGATACTTGCCGCAAGTGTAGGCGTGTTTGCGTTCCAGTGTCCCGGCTCCCTGTTGCAGATACATTTTATAGCCGCAGTCCCCGCAAAAGAGAAGCCCCGAAAAAATGTCAATTTCATCAACCTTTGTAGGGCGGTGTTTGGTGGCAATCCGTTTCTGTGCAAGCTCAAAGGTTTCTTCATCAATCAAGGGTTCGTGTGTGTTGGGGAAGAAGTAACGCTTTTCCTCCGGGTTCTTCTTCGTCTTTTTCGATTTGTAAGATACCTTATAGCTCTTGCCTGTAATGGTATGCCCCAAATACTCTTTACGCGCCAGAATGTCATAGAGCGTCTTATCCGGCCAGTTGTAAATACAATTCGGGTGTGGGCGGGGGTGCCTGTGGCTTCCTGTGCGCCTGTACTGCAATTCTGCAACAGTCAATACCTCATGTTCCCGTAGCCAGTTCTGGATTTCGCAGATACGGTCGCCGCGCACATACATAGCGAAAATCTGTTTTACAATGTGCGCCGTTTCCGGGTCGGGCAATAGATGATTGCGGTCGTTGGGGTCAGCTATGTACCCATAAGGCACTTGCCCGTTGACGCGCTCGCCTTTCTGCGCCTTTGCCTGTTTGACAGCCCGGATTTTCTTTGAAGTGTCGCGGGCGTAAAACTCGTTGAACCAGTTCCGCAGAGGGGTAAACTCGTTATCTTCCCTTGCTGTGTCTACACCGTCGTTAATGGCAATGTAGCGCACTTCATATTCGGGAAAAACAATCTCTATCAGCTCCCCGGTTTTCAGATAATTACGTCCCAGACGGGAGAGGTCTTTTGTTATGACGGTCGCCACGTTCCCGGCTTCAACTTCGTGCAGCATGGCTTGAAGCCCCTCACGCTCAAAGCTCACGCCGGAAAATCCGTCGTCTACGAAAAAGCGCGTGTTGAAAAAGTGGTGTTCGTCAGCATACTTTTGTAAAATCATCTTTTGGTTCTGTATGCTCTCGCTTTCCCCGGCCTGCATATCTTCCTGGCTCAATCTGCAATATAAAGCGGTAATCTTGTCTGTCTGTAACATTTTGTCCTCCTTTCCGACGACAGACAAGCATGGCATTTGTACTGTCTATATTATACCACATACCGCTGCCTGTGTCATGTATAAAATGTGAAGAAACGCCCTATTTCCGGGCGTTTGCGGGGTTCAGTTCCATGTCTTTGCGAATGAGTTTTTTTATCTTTTTATCCAGTGTGTCCGTTGCGCGTTCACTTGCGGACGAACATACAAGGTAAGTAACTTTTCCTATTTTATGCTCCGTTGTGGTAACGGGCGTTTGGTTTTGCGTCAAAGAAAATCCCCCTTTCTTTCGCAAACATATAATACAGTCTATGAATAGCAGCAAGTCCACTATTCAATAAAACAAAGGCTTTAATCGGACGGTTATTAGCATAACCTCATGGGAATTTCACCCCGGCATGGTTCTCATGCAGCCCTACCCATTGCCTGCGACGCTCTTAACGCTCGGACTGTGGCTGTAAGGAAGTATCATTGTATATTCTGCGTGTCGTCGCCCGCAAGCCGCTACACTTGCTTTCCGGCGCGGTGTTGGTCGCTCGGCTGTCCGGGCGGGGATAACCTCACCCGGATAGCGTCATGGCGCACCCGCCGTATGGCTCGGCGCAAAAGGAACGTATCCGATTTGCCCTATGCTGCGCCGCCGTTATCTTGCGCCGCTTTCTTTGTCAAGGTTCAGAATGGCTTTGCTGCCGCGTCAGCAGCGGAACGGAAAAGGGGGAGAGAGAAAGCGTCCCGCCGCCGCTGCGGTTTATTCCTCTGCCTTAAAGGTGAGGACAGCCATCATCAGTTTTGCTTGCAGCCGTTCCCGAATGTCGTGGTCTACGCCGAAATAGACATTCCCGCGCTCGTCGTACAGCTTCCGCATGGAGAGGCGGGCTATGTAGCCGCTGAAATGCTGCAAGACAATCTTCATAGCGTCCGGGTCGCCCTTTGTCGCTACCACAATGACAGGATAGGGAACAAGGGCATTTTCCGGGTAGCCGGGTTCGTTACCATTCGTCCCATTCATCAGCATTTTCCTCCAGATATTTTCTTAATCTCTCAAAAGAGCTTGTCCGCCTGTACTGTATCGTGCTTCTCGACGTATTGAACAGTTCCGCAATCTCGGTATCGTTCATTCCCTCGAAGTAATACAGCAGTATGGCTTTGCGCTTTTCTTCCGGCAAAGTACGGATTGCTTCAAGAAGCAGCTTTGGCGTGATTTTCTTCCCGGCTTTCTCAAAGACGGTTTCAACAGTTTCCCGTTTGAAATATTCATCAAACGTATGAAGCTGTCGCGCTTCGTCTAAGGTCATGTCGGAAAAGGTCACTTCCTTTGCCCTGTGTCTGCGAAGCTCTCTATGAGTGTCGCACGCTTCATTGTGAAGTACCGTATTACAAAACTTCTGAAAAGCACACTGTTTGTAAAACTCCCTGCTGTTAGGTTCCACATTCTCACCTCCTTTCTCGTTGGAAAGTTGGTGGTGCTTCCCCCTTTTCGCGGGGCAATACGGCGGTTTTCAAAAACGCCGAAGATTTTTTGAAATTTCTTCAAAAAATTTTTTGAGCAGCAAAATGCGCCTGTCCGAAAAGCCCGGACAGGCGCATTGGTATTGTGAGTAGTATTTAGATGATTAGACAGTTCATATATACAAGCGTAATTTCCCCCGGTGGTGGTCGGGCTTTTTTTGATGTGTCAATGACCGTCGGATTTTGTCGATATGGTATGTGCTTCATGGCGGCTACCTCCTTTAGCCGCCGCTTTTAACAGTGATACCGCGTCATTTCTTGAGAAGATAAAAAGAAACGGCGGCTTTGATTTTTCAAAGCTGCTGCGGAAATCAAAGAACGACAAGCAACAGTTCTGATTTTGCTCCAATATGGTTATTGGGGGCACAAATTAAATCAAAAAAGAGCCGATAACAGCAGTATTTCAAACTGCATATTATCGGCTCTGCGTCTGTGCGTCTGGCTCTTTTAATTAAATTATTTTTGTTGTTTTTTGGCTTTATTATATGTATTAGCTAACTGTCCACAAGCTGCTTTAATCTCTCTACCATGAGAAACTCTCATGGTAACTTCAAGTCCTGTTTGCTCTAATTGATGTTTGAACGCAACCATTTCTTGTTTTTGTGGTGCTCTAATTTTTGAATTACTCGTCGGGTTGTATTGCAGCACGTTAATCATAACATTTTTGCCCTTAAACCATTTTGCAAGTTGCCTTATATCTGAGGAACGGTCATTTATACCTGGTAAAAGCAAATACGCAAATACCACTTTTCGATTATGCCTTTGTGAATAGGACAATGCTTGCTTAACAACATCTTCAATAGCGTACATGTGCATATGAGGAATGATACAGTTTCTCACAGCCTGTGTTGCTGCATGTAAAGATATTGTCAACTGAATTTTTAGATGTTCTTCGCGCAATTTTTTTAATTGATTAACTGGACCAACTGTTGATATGGTAATGCCGTCGGTTGGAAAGTTAAGTCCATTTCTATCTCGAAGAATATGGATTGCTGCAATCAAGTTGTCGTAATTGAATAAAGGTTCTCCCATTCCCATAAAAACGATACGATTTACTTTTTGACGTATCAATATGACCTGCTGCACAATTTCAGACGGTGTTAGATTACGAACGAAACCATTGCGTCCGGACTCACAAAAAATACAGCCAACAGAACAACCAACTTGCGTACTTACGCAAACAGTCCCACCATCTCGCCGTTTAATAAAAACCGTTTCGATATACCTGTTGTCTTTCAATTCATAAACATACTTTTCAGTATCGCTACTTTTATAGACTTTTTTTGTTGATATTGATAGATTTTTTTTGTGAAATGGCTGTTTATACAATTTCGCATATAAGGCTCTTGCTTTATCCTCTCCAATTACTTCCGACATTTCTTTGTAAGTAAATCCGTATGGGTCATTCAATATTTCCGTAGGTGTACTTTTAGGTAAGTGTTTCATTTAATATCCTTCCTTTTCAAAATTAAAAAGTTTGTTTTTCAGAGTTTTTGATTATGATTTCTAATTTTTCAACATCAACGATATGTGTTAATTTACATTTAGGGCAGAAAAGAGGAAAATTTCTTAATACCGTATTATAAAATACTTGAACCCTCGTCTTTCCGTTACAAATTGGACATTTTATCCAATATTTTTCAAGCATAATATTTCTCCTTTTGCGCAAAAAAATACAGGTCAATTCTCAACATGAGCATTGACCTGCATTTATACATATAACACTACAACAAAATTAAGGCATAGTTTTTATACTATGTCTATACATCGTTAGTTTTGTTGTATAGCATACGCAAAATAAGCATGACAAAAAAGCCCATATTGAAAATGGGAAAAATCTTTTTTAATTTCAATGCTTATCGAATACGCATGCTATGTAACATAAACATTTCCCCCCTTTTAATAATACTATACAAAAAAAGCGGCTAGTTGTCAACATATACATATGAATTATTTTAGTCAACTGATAGAACAGTGTAGACATATCCAAGAGGAAAGGTGAACAGTAAAATGTAATAGGGTGAATAATTATGGCAAAAAGACCAGTACCGAAATACGACTTCAAGGCTTTTGGGGCAGCGATAAAGGCGGCGCGGACAGGGCGCAAGGAGAGCCGCAAGAAAGTAAGCGACGAAATGTTTATCTCGCCGCGTTACCTTGCGAACATTGAGAACAAGGGGCAGCACCCAAGTTTACAGATTTTCTTTGAGCTTATGCTCCGCTACAATATATCCGTAGACCAGTTCCTTTTGGAAACGCCGCCGGAGAAGAACACGCAGCGGCGGCAGCTCGACGCGCTTCTTGACGGTATGAGCGATACAGGCATACGGATTGTGACCGCAACGGCAAAAGAGATTTCCGAAGTCGAAAAAGAGGGCGAATAGGAATGTCCGGCTTAAAACTGAACAGGATTTAGAAAGCGTTGCAATCTTTTTTGAATTGCAGCGTTTTTCTTTTGCGGAAGTTTGGCAAAATAGCTTTTTCTCCGTAGTAAGGGATAAGGGCATAAGGGATAAAAACATTCGTAGCAAGCATAGGAAGCGGGTACCCACTTCCGTATTTTCGCCCTCCCGCGCTGCGGCGCGTCGGTTGAAAATGGCTTGTTGGGAAGTGTCCCAAACCCTCGGAACGGAAAGGAAAGGAGCGAAGCAATGGACGGACGGAAAAGGACGGTGCAAATCAAATTCAGAGTGACGGAAGCGGAACGGGATTTAATACTGGAAAAAATGAAGCTCGTACCCACCCGGAACATGGCGGCGTATCTGCGGAAGATTGCCATTGACGGGTATATCATTCAGATAGACCACGCCGATATAAAGGCAATGACCGCAGAGATACAGAAAATCGGTGTCAACGTCAACCAGATAGCCCGCCGCGTGAACGCGGCGGGGAACGCATACCAAGAGGACATAGAGGAAATAAAGGGGGTGCTTGCGGAGATATGGCGGTTACAAAGATTAAGCCTGTTAAAAGCACCCTAAGCAAAGCCCTTGACTATATCGAAAACCCGGACAAGACGGACGGGAAAATGCTCATATCCTCTTTCGGCTGCTCCTATGAAACGGCAGACATTGAGTTCGGCTATACCCTCTCGCAAGCACTGGATAAGGGCAGCAATTTAGCCTTTCACTTGATACAGTCCTTTGCGCCGGGGGAAGTGGACTATGAGAAAGCCCACGAAATCGGGAAGCAGCTTGCCGACGCGGTGACAAAGGGGCAGCATGAATATGTTGTGACGACGCACATTGACAAGGGGCATATCCATAACCACGTCATTTTTTGCGCGGTGAATTTTGTAGACCATCACAAATACAATTCCAACAAAAGGAGCTATTACGGCATACGGAACATGAGCGACAAGCTGTGCCGGGAAAATGGCTTGTCCGTCGTCGTCCCCGGCAAGGGCAGCAAGGGAAAGAGCTATGCGGAGTACCAGGCAGAAAAGACGGGTACAAGTTGGAAAGGCAAGCTAAAGATTGCCGTTGACGCGCTTATCCCCCAAGTTTCCAGTTTTGAGGAATTGCTAACGCGGTTACAGGCGGCGGGCTATGAGATAAAGCCGGGGAAATATGTTTCATGCCGCGCCCCCGGACAGGAACGCTTCACCCGCCTAAAAACCCTCGGCGCAGACTATACAGAGGAAGCCATAAGGGAACGGATAGCGGGCAGACGGGCAAAGGCGGCGAAAGCCCCCAGAGAGCAGCGCGACGTTTCGCTGCTTATCGACATTGAGAACAGTATCAAGGCGGCGCAGAGTAAGGGCTATGAACAGTGGGCGAAAATCCACAATCTGAAACAGGCAGCTAAAACCATGAATTTCTTGACGGAACACAAGATTGAACAGTACGCGGATTTAGTCAGCCGGATTGAGGAAATGTCAGCGGAAAGCGGACAGGCGGCAGACGCATTGAAGAACGCGGAAAAGCGGCTTGCGGACATGGCGGTGCTTATCAAGAATGTTTCCACCTACCAAAAGACAAAGCCCGTCTATGACGCATACCGCAAGGCAAGGAACAGGGAGAAGTACCGCGCCGGACAGGAACAGGCGATTATCCTACATGAAGCCGCCGCAAGGTCGTTGAAAGCGGCGGGCATTGCAAAGCTCCCGAACCTTGCCGCGCTGCAATCGGAGTATGAAGCCCTCCAAGCGCAGAAAGAAGCCCTTTACGCCGACTATGGGAAGCTGAAAAAGAAAGTCCGGGAATATGATATTATCAAGCAGAACATTGACAGCATTTTACAGGCAGACAGGCAGCCGGAACGTGAAAAGGGAACAGAGCGCGGATAAGGATAGCAAAATCCCCGCCGCTGTGCTATGATAAGGCTATCAAATACAGACAGGAGCGTTGAAGCATGGAAAACCAGAAAATGCCGGAATATGAAACCATACGCGCCGCCGTTGCCGGGGAAAAATGGGCGGTGGAGAAAGTCGTGGAGTGCTACAAGGACGAAATCGACAGGCTATCGACGGTAGCGGTCAGACAGCCGGACGGAAGCACGAAACAGGAAATCAACGAAGATATGCGCCAGTCTATCACAAAGAAGCTGATAGAAGCCCTCCCGCAGTTCCCACTTGAAGAAATGGAAAAGGGAAATGTCAGATAGGCAAAAAAAGAACAGGACGCGGAAGCCGGTATATGACTTCCGCGCCCTGTCTTTTTATGGGTGCTGTTTTCGTGAATGTTACGCAGTAGAACGCCATTTTCGGGGATAAAGGTATAAAGTATCGCCTATCCGATTTTCACGCCCGGAAAGCCCTGTAAATCAAGGGATTTTCCGCGCCTACTGCGTAACAGGGGTGCGTCTTTTCCTCATGCGCTCGGCGGCTTGTCTGCGGGTGATACGCTTCCGGCAGACGGGGCAGTATTTGACACTGTTAGAGGTTGACGCAAAGAACGCGCCGCACTCGGTACATTTCTTCTTATCCCCTGTCTGGTAAAGCTCCGCATAGAGCAGCCTGTCGGCGGGAAGCACCGCAACCCGGAACCACTTGCAGAGAAGCGAATAGGAAATGAGCTGCGGACATACGCATTCGTCTCCGTCGTCCAGTAAGATACAGTTCCCGTTATCATAGTTGCAGCACGTCCGGCGCACAAGGGCGTTGACTTTCCGGCTCTGGGGCGGCGTCAGCCGCTTAACCCCGTTCATACTTCATCAGCGGCGTAAATGGGAAGCTCTGCAAATTCCGCTTCGGTCAAAGCGTCCACTTTGGAAAGGGTGCGCTTTGCAAGCTCCCGCATATCCGCGTCCATGTAGGGCAGCGCGGCGTTGACATTCTCAATCAAAGCCCGCTTGCCGCCCTCGTTGTAAATGCTCAAAAGGTTTGTTTCTTCAACAGTCAGTCTAATCATGCTCATACCTCCATATCGTGATTTTTTGTTTTTGCCGCCGCCTTTTTCGGGGCGGTCTTTGCCTTGTCTGCTTTAAGCTGCGCCCGGATAGAGGGGCGGGGCTTCCTTATCTCCCTGTCCCGGTTCTCCCCCTTGTCAATCAGCGCATACGTCCCATGTCTGCCCTCGATTTTGGAAAAGGAAAGAGTCTTATAGGGCAGCATGGAGAAAAGGCGGTCAGTGTCCTTTGTGGCTGCAAGCCGCATGAACGCCGGGGAAAGCTCTGCCATGAAATGGGTCTTGTTCGGGCTATTCGGCTCATAGTGCCGCTTCATTTCCCGCACAATGCGCCGCGCTTCCGTTTCAATCAGCCCGTCCCGCAAGGCTGTGATATGCGCCTTGAAGTCCCCCGGTGGAAGCTGCTCCCGGCTGCGCCGTTCTTCCTGTAAGAGTGATTGCAGCGCGTCCGGGTCGTCGGGTAGGGCTTCAAAGCGTTCAAACTTCCCAAGCTGCGGGTCTGGGTTGCCGTTGAAGAACCGTCCGGCGGGTATCTCCCTTTCCCCTCGCTCATAAATCAGCTTCACCGTATCGGCGGGCAGTTCCTTTTCCTTGACGCGCTCATAATGTTTAGCGTAGTCCAGTTCGTACAGATTGCCCTTAATTTTCCCGCGCTCCTTTCCCGTCAGCTCGATTGCATAGGCAAGGACGCGGTCGCTTGTCTGCTCCATGTAGAAACGCCATGTGTTGTGGGGCGCGGTGTCTTTGAGGAAAACGTCGCGCTCCCGGAAACAGTGCGTCCCGGACGGGCGGCAGAACCACAAAAGGGTCTTGTCCTCCCTGTTGGGGCTTGCCGCCGCCTTTGCGATAATCTCTTTGTCAATGTCTAAGTCGCTCTGGTAAAAGCCTGTGTTCTGCTTCATAATCGCTTCAAGGGAAGCGAACAAATCCACGTTTTCAAATTTACTCTGTTCCGGCATGGGTCAGCTCCTTTCCAAGTCCTGTGACTTCTGCTTTGCGTTTTTCTTCTGCGCCTTTTCCTTGTCGGCTCTAAGCTGCGCCCGGATAGAGGGCTTTTTTTCCGGCTTCGCTCCCTTGCCGCGCTCCTTGTCGGCTTTGACAGCGTTAGCCAGGTCAACAAGGGAAATCTGCTCGCCCGCCTTTACCTTTGCTTCCAGTTCGTCAACGGTGGGGGTGTTGTTGATGATACCGTCAATCATGTTTCCGTTCTGCTCTATGGTCTGCTCGGCGGTTTTCAAGGGATTGTCCCGCTGCGCCTGTTCTGCGGCAACGGCAAACGCCCGCGTCCCATTCCCCATAATCAGATACTTTCCGTCGTCCGACTGGTGGTGAAAGCCATATCCGGCGGCTTCTATCTGCTCCCGGCTCATAGCGGTTACATGGAAAGTCCCTCTCGGTGTTTTGACAGTTTCGCCCGTTTCCAAGTCGTCCGGGGTAAGCTGCTTCTGCTCCTGTAAAAACTCCGGCACTTCCCGGAAACCTACACTGTCAACGAAATGCGCCGCGTCCTGTCCGTCCTGATGAAGCACTACCACGTCCGAAACGGAAAGGCTGTGTCCCTTAAAATCTTTGGGGTGGTCGATATTGAAACGGGTGTAAATATCTTCAAGGGAAGTTTCCGGCGCAAGGGGCGCGGAATAGACAAGCTCATAGTTCGCCCTGTCAACCACATTTCCCGCCGCCTGCAGGCGGTCGTATGGCTCAAAGCGGAAATCCCTTGTTTCGTCCCCGCCTTTTATCTGGTAAATGGAAAAGGTGTCTTTGTCCTGTCCGGCGGTCTGCGCCGTTTCCTGTGCCTTTGCGTAAAGCTGCTTTACGTCGCCCTCGGTCAGCCCGCCGCTTTTGAGCTGCCCCATAAGCTCGCGGCATTTCTCCGGCGTTCCCGTATAAAGCACGTCGCCCATTTTCGCCCGCCCGTTCTCCTGTGTCACATAGGCTTGCAAGAGGTGGCTGTTTTCCGGGCTGTCGCCGTAAGGGTTCCGGCGCATCTTGTAAATCGTTTCCGGGGTAAAGGCTTCTTTCGGGGCTGCGCCCGCCTTTTCCTGTGCGCCGGATTTTCCCGGTGCGGCTGCTTCCGGCTTCTCTTTCCCGGCTGTATCTGCCTTTGCCGGGGCTTCCGGCTGCGGCTGTTCTTTCGGGGCTGCCTTTTCCTCTCTGGTGGGCTGCTCCTGTCCGGCGGTCTGCTCCTTGTCCTGTGCCTTTTGCAGCTCCGCAAGATTTTCGTCTATGGAATTGATAATCTCGGCGGCTGCGCTGCGTATCGTTTCAAGGGAGCTTTTCAGCTCGGACAGCTCCCGCCCGCTGCTCCACCCGGCGACATAGCCGAAAGAGTAGTCCGACGTGTCAAGCCCGTAATGTTGGCAGACAGTATAGGCGACGCTTTCCGCTTCGACTTCGCGGGTGCGGCGGTCAACGTGGGGCTGCTGCTCGTCCTTTGGCGCGTTGAGGTCAATGTCGTGCAGCTTCGCATGGGCGATTTCGTGAATGGCGGTCTTTAAGGTCTGTAATTCGCTCATGCCCTCGTTGATAGCAATGCGCTTGTCCTCCAAGTGGTAGTAGCCATGAGAGCCGCCCTCGATATTCTCAAAGGCGATAGGAACGGGGGAAGTCTTTTCAAGGGCTGCGAAAAAATCCTTGTAGCGGTCAACGTCGCCCGTCAGCTCGTCAACGGCAATATCCGGCAGCTCCTTTCCCTCGGTCTGGGAAACGTCAAAGACGGATACCACCTTGTAGGCGGGTATGGTGACTTCCTTTTCCTCGGTGACGGGCTTTCCATCCTTGCCGATTATGGGCTTCTGTGTGTGCGGGTCGATTTTCTGCATTTCCTGTTTGATTTTATAGGGCGACGGGGCAATGATTTTAATTCCCTTTTGCCCTTTCATCACGTTTCGCTCAAAGTTATTCTTCCAAGCGGAAAAGCCCGCCACAAGGGAAGCGTCCGGCTTCTGCATGGCGATAAGGACGGTGTTTCGGAAGCTGTAATTATGGAATTTTGACATGACTTTCAGATATTCCTTGTAACGCTCGCTGTCAAAGAGTTCCGCAATACCCTGTTCCAGACGGTCGGTAATCTCTTTTAATTTCTCGGCGGGCTTCTCGCTCGTCAGCACGATAGGGATAACCGGGCGCGGCTCCTGTGGCTGCTCTGCGGTCTGCGCGGTTCTCTGCCCCGGCGCGGCTGCGTCAAAATCTGCTTTTTCCGGGTCGGGGCGTGACCGCTGCGGGGGCTGCGGCGTTACCCGGTATTCCTGTGGAACGTCGCGCCCGTCGTACCATTCTGTAAAGGTGTTGCGGTTGTTGTAGATATAGCCCTTTTCGGTAAACATACCGTCGTCGTTAATGGAAGCGTCGCGCCCGTATTCCTCATACATGAAATACTTTTTCGCTTCTTCGGGCAGTTCGGGTTCTTCCAGTTCATCAACCAGATAACGCCCGTATTCTTCTTCATTGTGGACGGACGGATAAATCCAGTAGCAGTCAAGGTTTTGTGCAAGGTTGATGATGTCCTGTAAGCTGTCGGCATGGTCGCCGTATTCAATGGCTGCAATGAATTTCTCCCGGTCGTCGTCAAACTGCATTTCCAAGAGCTTCCCTAAATAGTTCAGCTCGTCGGGGTGGGAATACTCGCTTAAATGTTCCGCCAAGCCGGGGATAGGGGATTGAAATTCTGTGAAATGCCATTCCTCGTAATGCTTGAAGTCAATCCCGATACGGTCAAAGACTTCTTTCAGATGTTCGGCAGTCGTGGGGAACGTCACCCATTCGCCCGCGGGTCTGCCCTCGGTGTACTTCCCAAGATTGGAAAGATAGCCGCTTAAAATCGGTTCTGCCATTTGTTCGCTCCTTTCTTTTTCAATCATGCGGTGCATAAGCTCAAAATCCTCAATGCTCATGCTCCCGTCAAATACATAGGGGTTAAAATCCTCTCCGTCCCGGTAGGGCTTTTCGGAAAAGGGAAGCCCCGCTTCATGGGCGGCTGCCCTCGCTTCCTCGATAACCTCCGGGGGAAGCCTGTCGTCATGCGCCCCGATAAAACCGTCAATGTCGTTCATGCTGTTTTCGTAGTGGTAGCGCACTCCGGCGGTCAGCTCGTCAAGGCTCATGTCCTCGCCTAAATGCCCGCAGTAATAGCCGTTTAGGATAACGGCGGCGGGGTCGGTGCTTTTGATTTCCTCTAACCGGCTCCTGTCCTCCGGGTAGAGGGTGTCGTCCATATCAAGATGAAAATATTCCGCGTTCCATGAACGCCCCTGTTTCCAGAACGCCACCCATGCGATACCGTCCCTAAGCTCGTCTTGATAGTCCTTTACGGTGTCCCGTAAACTTGCCATAGTGAAAAACCTCCTTTCTTTGGGGCAGCGTCACAAGCTGCATTTTTGGGCTGCATGGTCTACTACGGGTACGCCCGCATTTCTGCCAAAGATTTCTCAAAAATTTTTAGAGGGTGAAGCCCTCCGCAAAAGAGGGTTTGGGAAACTTCCCAACAAGCAAAATCCCCGTCCGGCGCGTCAGCGTCGCAACGGGGATTTACGGAAGTGGGTACCCGCTTCCTATGCTTGCTATTCAAGTTTTTAGTTCTTCTGTACTTCGATACGGTAGTTGACGTATTTCCCGCCAGTGTCAGCCAGAACGATAGTTCCGTCATAGGTCTTGCCTGTTTTCGGGGAATAGAGCTTCTTCACATTCACTTTGCCGGATTTAAGGAGCGCGGCGGCAATCTTCGCGGAAAAAGCGGTCTTGCGTTCCTCGAAAAAGCGGTCATTCTTCCACATGACAAAGGCACATTCTTTGTTGCTGCAATAATAGTTTTTCTTCCCCTCATGGACGGGGGAACCGCAACGGGGGCATTTGCCGACAGAGGGCTTTTCCTCCCGGAACAAATCCTTTTTCCCGTCCAGTGCTGCGGCGTGTGTCTGCACAAGCTCCCGCGCCATAGCTTCAATGCCGGACAGAAATTCGCCGGGGTCTGCGGCTCCCTTTGCTATCTGCGTCAGATTGTTTTCCCATTCTGCGGTAAGCTGCGGGGAAGTGAGCATATCCGGCAAGACTGATATAAGGGCGGCTCCGTTCTGCGTGGGGATAAGCTGCTTCCCCTTGCGCTCTGCAAAGCCGCCCTTTACCAGTTTTTCAATGACGGCGGCGCGGGTGGCGGGAGTGCCAAGCCCCCGGCGTTCCGCGTCCGGGTCGGTGTCCCCGTTCCCGGCTCGCTCCATAGCAGAGAGAAGCGACGCTTCGCTGTGGGGCTTCGGCGGCGTTGTGGTATGCTCCGTTACTTTTGCGGCGGGGTTAGGAAAGTTCTGTCCCTCGGAAAGCTCCGGCAGCGTCACGCCCTCATTTTCCCCGTCCTCTGCTTCGGGCTTATCTTTCAGCGTCGCCCGGTATCTGCGTTCAAGCTCTTTCCAACCCTCCGCAAGTACGGTCTTTCCCCTTGCGGTGAAGTCTGTCCCGGCGCATGAGAAAACCGCCGTAACCGCTTCATAAATATGCGGCTCGGCGGTGGCAAAAAGCAGACGCGCCCCCGCAAGGGTAAGGATATTCTTCTCGCTTTCCGGCAGCGCGTCCGGGTCAGCCTTTGCAAGCTCCATAGTGGGAATGATTGCGTGGTGGTCTGATACTTTCTTGCTGTCTAATACCTTTGCAATCTCCGGCGTGAAGTCCGCGCCCGCCATAAAGGGGAGCTTTTCGCAAAGCAGCGCGATAATGTCCGCTGCGGTGCCGCCCATGTCGTCAGTAAGAAAGCTGCTGTCCGTCCTCGGATAAGTAAGGAGCCGCTTTTCATAAAGGGATTGTGCAAGGTCAAGGGTCTGCTTTGCGGTGTAACCGAAAATGCGGTTCGTTTCCCGCTGCAAAGAGGTAAGGTCAAAGAGCTTTGGCGGGGCTGCGGTTTTCTTCTCTCTGGTAAGGGAAACGCATACCGCCTTTCCCGCTTCGCAAGCCCCTTTCAGCGCGTCGGCTTCTGCCTTGTCCGAAATCCTTTCGCTTGCCGCGTCCGCGCCGGATAAATCAAGGCGAACATGATAATATTTTTCTTTCTGGAAATGGGAGATAGCCGCGTCCCGGTCGGTGAGCATTTTTAAGGTCGGGGTCTGGACGCGCCCCACGTTCAAGGTCTTTCCATACAGGCAGGAGAAAAGCCGGGTGGCGTTAATGCCGATAAGCCAGTCAGCCTTTGCGCGGCAGAGGGCGGACGCAAAGAGCGCGCCATAGTCCCGCCCGTCTTTGAGGGAAGCAAAGCCCGCCTTAATCGCCCCGTCCTCCATTGAAGAAATCCACAAGCGGCGCATGGGCTTCTTGCAGCCCGCCACTTCGTAGACAAAGCGGAAAATCAATTCACCCTCGCGCCCCGCGTCACACGCATTTACCACTTCGGAAACGTCGGCGCGGTGCATAAGCTCTTTAATGGTTTTGAATTGCTTCCCCTTGTCCGGGTCAACGGCGTACTGCCATTCCTCCGGCAGAATGGGTAAGCTGTCAAAACTCCATTTTTTATATTGCTCCCCGTAGGCGGCAGCTTCCGCAAGCTGTACCAAATGCCCGACGCACCATGAAATGAGGTAGCCGCCGCCCTCGATATACCCGTCCTGTTTCCCCTTAATGCCAAGCGCGGCGGCGATAGTCTGCGCCATGCTCGGCTTTTCTGCAATCACAAGTCTAAATGCCATGAAAAAATCCTCCTTTCAGCGTTCCGGCGCGGTGTGCTTCTTCTCCTGTGCCTGTTTCAGACAATAGCCGATACAGGGGGATTGCGCCTTATAAGGGCAACGCATACACGCCGGGGATTTTGGAACGGGCGGCGCACTGTCACGCCGCCCGGTGGGTCTTTGTACCATCATTTTTTCTAAAGGGTTTTCGGTGAAAAGCGTCATGCTTCCTCGTCCTCCTGTTCTTCATCAGAAAGCCCGTCCCCCTCGTCCTCGTCGTAATCGTCAAAATCGAAATCTTCAAGGTCGGTGTCGCCCTTGACGTTCTGCTTTGGCTTCATAAACTTAAAATAATAGAACGCGCCCCCGCCGCCAAGAAGTGCCACGACAAGGAAAAGCACAAGCCCGCCTGTATTGCCTTTCTCTTTGGGCTGCTCTGTTGGTTTCTCGGTTTCCGGCTCCGCTTCCTTGCCGCTGCAAGCGGTCATGTTGTCCTTGCAGACAGGGCAGCTCACATTTACCTTTCCGGCTTCGCATTTATCGGTGCAACTGCAAACGGCGGGCGGGGCTGCTTCGGTGCTTCCGTCCTCCATAAGTGCTAAGAGGTCGGCTTCGTCCACTTGATTAAGGAAATGTACGGTGTCCTCGCCCTCGTCGTCCCGGTCAATGAGGATATAAAAGTAATTGCCGTTTTTGGTCGTTACGGTGATAAGCTGCTTGTTGCCGCCGAAATCGTCTACAAGGGTCGCGTTCCCGTCCGGGGTAAGGGGTTCTTCCTTTTGGGGTTCCTCGTAGACAACGCCGCTGTCGTTGGTGTCGTCCTCTCCCTCCGGGGTCTGTGCAAAAGCGGTGACGGAAAAGCCGCCCATAAGTACAAGGGCGGCGCAAAGTGCGGTCAAGGTTCTAAGGATTTTCTTATTCATTCTCGGTGTCCTCCATTTCTTCGGTGTCATGGTCTGCGGGTTCTGCGGGGTAGCCCGGCGCGGCTTCCATACCCGGAATACCGCCCCCGGAAAGCATAGCGGAAAGCTCATGCGGGGAAAGGCGCATGGAGCGCACAAGCTGTACGATTTGCAGGTTTTCCGCTTCGGTTTTCTGCGCTTCAAGCCCCCTTAATCTGTTCTGGTACTCGGTGATTTTCTCGCGGGTCTTTGCAATCTCTTTGTCGATACGTTCAATTTTGTTCATAGCCATCAATAAATTTCTCCTTTCAGATTTTCATTTTTTTGTTGTCAGTTCCAATTCATTAAGCCGTAGCCCTTGATACAGGAGTAATTGACGGGGTAGCTCTTTATCTTGCAGGCGTCGCCGGAATTGCCCTCGACGGTATAGACGCGCTCCCCGTCCGTTCCGATAACAAGCCCCACATGGTCTGCGCTCCCGTCCCCGTCCCAGTCGAAAAAGATAGCGTCGCCGGGGGCGATATTCTCATAGCCCCTCGCGCCCCATTGCCCGCGTGACTGGAACCAGGGTACGCCCTGTGACTGGCACCCGGCAAAGCGCGGCTCGCTCTTTCCGGCTTGATTGTAGCACCATGAAACGAAACAGGCGCACCATTCCACGCGGCTGTTAAATCCGTACCAGCTCCAAAAGGGTCGCCCGCCCACGTTGCCGACTTGCCGCTTCGCAAGGTCTACAACGGCGGTGTTGCCGGGGCGTGTGCCGTTTACAAGCTGTACGCCGCTTAAATCCTCGGACGCGCCCATATCGGGGGAGCCGCCGCCGAAAATCAGCGGTTTGTTTCCGCTTGTTTCCAGATAGACGCGGTACATTTCAAGCTGCTGTGGCGTTAGAAGTTCCTCCGCAATCTCGGAAATGGGCTTGTTCGTCAGCTTCACGTTGAGGATATGGTACTCGTAGGGTACTTCCTCGGTGGTCGTTTCCCCTGTTTCCGGGTCTGTGCTTGTTTCTGTGCGGTAGCGGATTTCCGTTTCTTCTGTCAGCGTCAAAGTGTACTGCATGGCAAAGACGCGATTTAGCTCTGCCTGTGCGCTCTGCGGGGTGTAGGTCTGCAAAAGGGCGGTGAGGTAGGACGCTAACTCATGGGGGTTATGCCCGATACTGTCAAGGTCATAGCGGTATTCGTCATAGCCGGGGTGGGTGCTTTCGATATTGTCAATCTGCTGCTGAAGCTCGTTTTCCTTTGCGGCGTAATTGTTCTCCGTCGCCACAAGGTCGCTGTCCTCCGACGTGTAGGAAGTCCCAAGTATGCCGTTCATCAAGCCGGAGAACATGGAACCGCAAGAGGAAAGCCCCGCCGATACCATGATGAATAAGAGCAGCGCGGCAACGGCGATACATACGCCCGCCGGGTGCCGCCCTACAAAAGCGATTGCCTTTTTTGTTTCCTCGGCGGTCTTTTTTGCCGCCTTGCGGGTGTTCTCTGCGGCTTTCTGCGCCGTTTTTGCGCCGCCTTTCCTTGCCGACTTTGCATACTGCCGCTTGATTTGCTGCTTCTGCATGAAGCGGGAAAGGGGATTGCCCGCAATCTGCGGATTGTCATGCAGGGCTTTATGGTACTGGAAATCCACATTCGCCTTGAACGCCGCTTTCTCTGCCTTTGCCGCCGCCCGGTAGGGTTTGAGCTTGTGGCTGTGGTAGCCCTCCTTGACTTTCCGCGCCCCGTACTTTGCGCCGCGCTCTGCCAGTTCTTCGGATTTGTGCGCCCCCTCAACGCCGGAATTGTCCTTTTCAACGGAATGTATCTTGTTGTGGACGAAAATACCCGCTTCCTGTGCGGGGCGGGATAGCGGGTTATTGTGGGGCTTATTCTTTCCTATGGGCTTTTCCTGTTCCTCAAAATGTAGGCGGGTCTTGCCTTTCCCGGTGGCTTCATCAAAGGTGCGCTCCCGTACAAGTTTCTTTTCTTTGGGGATAGCCGCCTTTGCCGCGTCCAGACGGTCGGCTGCTTTGTCCGATTTTCGGATATACCTTTCAAGCTCCGGCGTTGCCCGTTCCTCGTCGGTAAACTGCAAGCGGGAAGATTTTTCTTTTGCTGTGGCTTCTGCCTGTGCTTTCCTCGCCGCCTTTTTGCTCGCCTTTCTGGTACGCGCCCCGTCGATACGTTCCAAGACGCGCTCGGCTGCTGCGGTGTCCTGTTCCCGTTCTGCCCCCGGCGCATGGGGAAGCGGCGGCGTGTCGGTTAAGGGCGGGGAAGTTGCGCCGCCCGGTAGGGGCTGCGCTGCCTGTTCCGGCTGCGGTGGGGCTTCGGTCTTTGCAAAGTCCGCGTCCCTTATCCGCTTGCTGATACGTTTCTTTTTCCCGGTAGCGGCGTTTACCTCGACAGCCCCCTCGCGGGTCATTTTCTGCGTGACTTTTTCACGCGCCTTATATTGTTTTATGTGTCTGTCCCTCCAATCCGCGCCCTTGCAAGGGCGCAATACTCGGCGTTTATCTCAATGCCTATATAATGCCTGTCAAGCTGCTTTGCGGCTGCCCCCGTCGTGCCGCTGCCGAAAAAGGGGTCAAGCACAACGCCGCCTTTCGGACAGCCCGCCTTGATACAGGTTTCGGCAAGTTTTGGCGGGAACGCGGCGAAATGCCCGCCCTTGTAGGGAACGGTATTGATAAGCCACACGTCCCGCCTGTTCCGCATGGTCGGCATGAGGGCTTCGTCGTAGTAGCTGCCGCTTCGCGCCCGGTTAAGCCCCTGTACGTTCCCCTGTCCGGGTACTTCGTCCGCATATTTCTGTCCCGCGCTGCGCCCGGTGCGGTACCGCGCCGCCGTTGTGGGGGCTAACGGCTCGGCTATGGCGGCTGCGTCATAAAAATACTTCTTTGACTTCGTAAGCAGAAAGATATGTTCATAGCAGCGGGTAGGGCGGTCTTTCACGCTCTCCGGCATGGGGTTTTCTTTCTGCCAGATAATGTCGCTCCTTAAATACCACCCGTCAGCGCGTAGGGCAAAAGCTAAAAGCCAGGGAATACCGATTAAGTCCTTTTGTTTGCAGCCGGAAACGCGGTTGTTTCTTGCAATCTGCTGTCCGTTTCTCCCTTTCGGGTTCTTCGGGTCTGCATGGTAGCCTTTATTTCCTGTGCCGCAGTAGGTGTCCGCGATATTCAGCCAGAGCGTACCGTCAGAACGCAGTACCCGGCGCAGTTCGCGGAAAACCTCGGTCAGCCTGTCAATGTACTGCTCCGGCGTGTCCTCCCGCCCAATCTGCATATCAAGCCCGTAATCCCTAAGCGCATAGTAGGGCGGGCTTGTGACGCAACAGTGTACGCTTTCCTCTGGAAGCTCCCGCAAGGCATAGAGCGCGTCCCGGTTGATAATGGTGTCTGTCCTTAATTTTGTCATGCTTCGCCCACTTCCTCCGGCTTCGTCGTCATTACCCGGTAAAGCTCGGTGTCTTTCGGGAAGCGGTCTACAAAGGGCAGCACCACGTTCCCGTAGAAGATAAGCCCCTCGCCCGCTTCGGTGTGGGTGACATACTTCATCTGCTGCGGGGAGATGTTGAGCTGCTTTGCAAGGATAGCCCGGTCGCCCGCCGCCTGATTGAGCATGAGGACAAAATCAGAGTTTTCAAAGATATTCTCCACTTCGCGGGAAGCAAGCAAATCCTTGACGTTCTGCGTAATGGCTGTGGGTATGCCGCCCCATTTTCTGAAACGCTTCCAGATTTCAACGGAATAGGCGGCGGTCTGTTCCTCTTTCAAGAGAAGATGAAATTCGTCCATAAAATACCGGGTGGATTTCCTTTCTGCCCGGTTGACGGTGACGCGGTTCCATACCTGGTCCTGCACAATGAGCATACCTAACTTTTTGAGCTGCTTCCCAAGCTGCTTGATGTCAAAGCAGACAAGGCGGTTAGAAAGTTCCACGTTGGTACGGTGGTTAAAGACGTTCAAGCTGCCGGAAACGTAAAGCTCCAATGCCGCCGCGATACGCGCCGCTTCCGGCTCCGGCTGCTTCAAAAGCTCGTCGTAGAGGTCGCCCAAGATAGGCATTTTCTCCGGGTCGGGGTCTGCAAGGAAAGGGCGGTACACGTTCCTAACGGCGCGGTCAATGACGGTCTTATCGACGGGCTGCAAGCCCTCCTTGCCGCCGATTACAAGCTCGCAGAGGGAGAGGATAAAGTCGGATTTCAGCGCAAGGGGGCTGTCGTCCTCGGAATAGTTGAGGTTAATATCCATAGGGTTCACATACTGGGGCTTCCCGTCAATGCCCTTGCCCGTAGGCGATAACCGTATCACTTGCCCGTCAAGCCGCTGCACAAGGGAAAAATACTCTGCTTCCGGGTCGCAGATAATTATGTCGTCGTCGGTAATGAGGAAAGCGTTTGTCATTTCCCGTTTGGCGGCAAAGGATTTCCCGCTTCCCGGCGTACCCAAGATTAAGCCGTTGGGGTTCTTTAGCTGCTTGCGGTCGCAGAGTATCATGTTGTTAGACAGGGCGTTTAAGCCGTAGTACAAAGCCGCGCCCGTCTGGAAAAGCTCCTGTGTGATAAAGGGGATAAAGATAGCGGTGCTTGACGTGGTAAGCCCTCTTTGAATGGGGATAAGGTTCTCCCCAAGCGGTACAGAGGACATAAGCCCCGCTTCCTGTTGGTAGTCAAGGCGGGTCAAGGCGCAGTTGTTCTTCTGTGCAATGCCCGCCGCCGCGAATACGTCATTTTCCAGTTTCCGCTTCGTGTCCGCCATGTTCACCACAAGGAACGTCAAGAGGAACATTCTTTCATTCCGGCTCTGCAAGTCCTGTAAGAGGTTCTTCGCTTCGCTGCCGAACGTGGCAAGGTCGGACGGGATTATATCCATGTCGTAGCCGCTGCGTACCGCTTTTTTCTGTTCCTCGATTTTCATTTTGTCAAGGTCGGTGATTTTCCGCTTGATTGTCTTTATGGCTTCGGTCTGGTCGATACTGTGGATATGCAGATTGACGATAACGCCCGTTTCCAAGTCCAGAATATCCGATAAGATACGGTCGTTTAATTCCGGCGCAAGGATTTCAAGGAATGAAACCGCGCCGATTTTGCGCCCCATGCGGAAATAACGCCCCTCGCCAAAACGGAAAGAGGATGGGGCGATAAAGTCCTTTGTGGAAAGCCCGGACGGGGCAAGCCATGAAAAATCAAAGGCAAACTGCCCGCCCTCCGGGTGGAAAATGCCATGCAGCATTTTAAGGCGTTCATAGCCTGTCATGGGGCGGGCAGACACGCCCAAGAGCTTAAAGTTGTTGAGTACGTCCGTTTCGATACGGGCAAGGCGGGATTTCGCCGCGCCCAGACTGTCGGCTTCAATGGCAAAGGTGATATATTTTGCTTTGACAAGCCCGTTGTTTCCCTTTGCAAGCTGGTTTTTCAGCATATTCCGGTATTCTGTGCGGATAGAGTTGAAAGCGTCCTCCTGTGCCGGGATATTGACCGCCTTTTCCGCTTCGCCCCGCTGCGTCCCCTGATTGATGAAAGAGAGCTGCACCGAAACGGAAGCGTCAAAGTAGTTGAGGAAGTCGCACCAGTTCTCAAAAATGGCGGTCTTGTCGTCTGCCTGTGCAAGCTGATAGTTAATATCTTCAAAGGCGACGGTCTTTGAGTATTTCCGTCCCGTAACCTTGCAGATACCGTCCGGGTACATCTGGATATAGGGGATTGTCTGCTGTGCGGTGTGGGCTTTCCCGTCGCCCTTTGCCTGTCTGATGATTTCCGCAATCTGCTTTTTCTCGGCGCGGGTGAGCTTGCGGGGCGGGTTAGGCTTTGCGCTTCCCGCCGCGCTGTTTCTTCGTGTTTCCTTTTGCAATCGCTGATACCTCCTTTTCAAGTTTTCTCTGCCGTTCTAAGACGGAATAAAAGTTGTCTGTCCTGTATGGTCGTTCTTTGGGGGCTATGAATTTCGTCCGTATGATGTTCTTCACCACCACTTCAAGGGGCTGTCCATGCTTTTCATACATGGCGAACAGGAAACAGGGCAGCATGACGGCAATCATAGCCATAGACGCAAGGCTTGTGCCTGTGCTGTCTTTGAGCAGAAAGAAAAGCGGAAGCCCTAACAGGAGAGCTACCGCAAAACATACAATCTGCCGTTTGGTAAGGTTGAAAGCTACTTTTGTCTTGACTTTGGATAAGTCTTTGGGTACGGGTACATACGCCAAGTGGAAACCTCCTTTCTCTGGGTTTTTTGCTGCTGTAAGTTCCCATAGGGGTAATCAAGGCAAAGGTCAATTTCTGCCCTTTGCCCGTCCCTATTCTATGGGGTTTTCCCGCGTCAAGGTCGGGTAGTATTTTCGCCGCTTTGCTCTGAAAATCTCCACCCTACCCTTGACACGCCGCTAATGCGCGGAGAAAATCGACTTCGCCAGTGCGCCGGATTTGAACAGGGAGAAACAGAGGATAACGGTATAGGCTGCAAGGGAAAAAATCGCGCTGTGCAGGTTGTCCGCTATTATCATGTTGTTCACCAAAACCGCGTAAATGCCGACGCATATCATTATGAGGAAGCCTTGAAAGCCAAGCGCGAACAGGGATTTTAGGTAGTTGTTCCCTATCTGTCCCCATTCCCGATTAGTCATTGTTGCGAACGGGATAGGCGATACCGAACAGTAAAGGTAAATTTCTATCATTCTGCCGTAGAGGATAACGGTTATCAGTACGGACATGATTTTCATGCACAAGCTCACAAGGCTTGTTTCCATGACAAGTAAGAGCAGTTCGGGGATTTCCATAGCGTCAAGCCCGCTTTGCATGGAAGCAAGGGCGGCGGCAACATCAATCTCTGTGCTGCCGCCGATTACCCCCGCCGCGCCGGAAACAACGTGCTGCGCCATATCGAACACCGCCATAGTGATGTCAAAGGTGTGCGTCACAAGGTAGACTGCCACAAACGCCTTGAACACCCACTTGAAGAACATGGAAGTGTCAACGTCGTGCATATTGTTCTTTTCCGTTACCATGCTGATAAGCTCATAGCATAGGACGTAGGTAATGACAAGCCCCGCAATGGGTACGATTACATTCTCACTAAGCGTCTGTATCATGGAGAATATATTTGCGTTCCACCCTTGCGGGGTCTGCCCTACCTCTGCGGCGATAGTGCCGACTTTCTCGTTTACGTCCCCGAACATAGTTGACAGATTACCGTTTATGGCTCCTATGAGGATTTCCTTTATCCATTCGTTAATCGCGTCAAGTATGCTCTGCATAAGCCTTTACCCGCGCTTCTTAACCGAACAAGCCGGAAAGCAGCGGTACAAGGGTCATGCCGATAAGGGCAACGCCGCCGCCCGCCATAAGCTGTTTTATCCCCAATTAGGTGTAAAACTCTGCTCGATGGCGGGCGGCGGCGTACAAAAAATCTATATGGTGTTTTTAAGAGAACCGTCCCGGCGGGACAGGTCAGGCAGTGACCTGTTCCACCTCTGGGATGGGTTTGAGATTAAAATGAATTTCGATAGAAATGTGTCTTGTTTTATCTTCGTCAATGCGCTCATGCACGACGATTTCTTTGATTAAGCGGTTGAGGGTGGCTGCGTCCAGCTCTGTGATATTGGCGTATTCCTGAATGGCTTCCACCCATTGTTTTGCGTCATTGGCAAGCTGGACTTCATCGGACAGCCGCTTTCTGCCCTCGGACACTTTTGCTTTAAGCTCCGCTTGCTCGGTCTGTGTCTTTTCCAGCATGGTGTTGAAATTCTGCTCACTGATACGCCCTGCAATCATATCCTCATAAAGCCGCATGACCATTTTATCCAGAACCTCAATCCGTTCCTCGTCCCTTGTAAGGGAGCGTTCCATTGCTTCCCGCTGTTCCCGCTGCTCGGCTTCACAGGTATTAGTCAGGCGGTCGGCAACCGCTTTCCCGTCCATCAGGGCAGCTCTGGCACATTCCCGGATTTTCCGCAGCACATGGCTGTAAAGGGTGTCATAGTCAATCCGGTGCTGGGTGCAGTGGTTCTTTCCAAAGGCATTGTAGGTTTTGCAGGAGTAAATCTGCTGGGGATGTTTTGCGTTTGTGTAGCGTATCGTCAGCGACTTCCCACACTCGCCGCATTTTATCAATCCGGCAAACAGGCTGATTTCATTGGTCTGCCCCGGACGCTGGCGGGATTTCAGCTTGTTCTGCACAATGTCAAAGCTCATGCGGTCAATCAGCGGTTCATGCTGTTCCTCCACTACAATCCAGTCCTCCGGCTTCTTTTCCCCAATCGTGCCGATTTTGAAGCGGTAGTCTTTTTTCTGGGAAGCAATCGCCCCGGTGTAGACGGGATTCATCAAAAGGTCTTTGATAACGGAGAAGTCCCACATATACCGCCCGTTTTCCGGGTCTTTCTTTTCCCATTTGGTGCGGGTATTGCGAAGCCCCCGTTCCCGGTTCCACCATGTGGGGCAGGGGATTTTTTCTTCCTCCAGCCGTCTGCGGATATAGTTCGGACCATGACCGTTCAGGGCATATCCGAAAATCAGCCGCACAATCGGGGCGGTTTCCTCGTCAATGAGCAGATGGTTTCTGTCCTCTGGGTCTTTCCGATACCCAAAAGGGGCAAGACACCCGGTAAACTGTCCTTTCTGCGCTTTCAGAAGATAAGAGGAATGGACTTTCTTGGAAATATCCTTGCTGTACATCTCGTTCAGAATATTCTTGAACGGGGCAATATCGTTGTTATCCCGCAGGGTGTCGATACCGTCATTCATGGCGATATAGCGGACACCGTTTCTTGGGAAAAAGTCCTCAATCAAATGCCCGGTTTGCAGATAGTTACGCCCCAGTCGGCTGAGGTCTTTCGTGATGACAAGGTTGATCTGCCTGCGCTCAATGGCTCTCAACATTCTCTGTAAATCAGGACGCTCCATGTTAAGACCTGTGAAGCCATCATCCTGATAGACTGCCACAACCTCCCATCCCTGCTTTTCGCAGTATTTTTCCAGCATATCACGCTGGTTTGCGATACTGGCACTTTCGCCTTGCAGGTCATCGTCCTTTGACAGCCTGCAATAGACCGCCGCACGATAGCCCCCGGCAAGTGCCTTTCCGATTGTTCTATATTCCATTTCGTTCATCATAGCCATTTACCCACACAATCCAGACGGTATCTGGCTCTTTTGAACCTCATCTTCATTATAGCTCATATCTTTCCTTTTAGCAAGATATTCTTTCGTATTCGTCTTGCCGTATTTCTGGGAAATCAGGCTGACGAACACATCAGTGGCGTCCAGTTCCCCGTCAAATACAGTGGTCACATGAATCTCTGTTTTGTTTTTTGCCATAGGCAGTTATCCTCCATACATGAAAATAGCCAGACAGAGGGTGTCGGCAACGAAGTCCGGCAACGGGCTTCAAAAGACCTTGCAAACAATCTCAATCTGGCGATGGTTACTATTTATACTTTTCTTTTATTTTTCTGTTGTTTTGGTTGTTATAAGGGTGAAAAGCCCGGAAATAAGGGGTTTTCACCGGCAACCGGCTCGGCAACGGGATAGCAACAGGGGGTGCAACGGGCTGTCCTTTTCAGAATGGAAGCTCCATCTGTTCTGTGACCTCCACAAAACCGTCCATCGTTTTTTCAGACGGGTTGCCGGAGTCCGTTGCCGGGTTTTCACGCTCCCAGCCCTTTTGTCTGCCGTATTCGGAAAACATTCTTGGGTTCTGAAAGTACCTCCAGCGGTCAATGCACTGGTTCATTATCTCGTTGATTTCCCGGATTTCCCATTGCTTCGGCTCGTCAAAAGCATGGTTCAAGGCTTCCTTGTAGAGCTGCTTGGAACAGACCATGCTCCCGGTGTACTTATCAAGATACGCCTGTATCATCCCTGCTTTGGTGTCCTCCGGCATAAAATCCCGCTGGTGTTCTTTGAGATACCGCTGCATGGTGGGGCTGAAAGCCAGCTTGAACCTGCCGCTTCGGTAAATCTCCATCGCTTCTGCCCACATCTGCTCGATATAGGCTCTGGAAGCGGCCTCGTCCTCCAAAATGTGAACCTCGGCTTGCTCCGGGTAAACCATGACGGGGATAAAGCGGCGGTTGCCGGAACGGTCAAGGGGCAGGAAGTCAAGGGCATTGGAAGTGCCGCCAAACACGCACTGACGGGGGCGGTCTGCCGGGTGGGTTTCATAAGGTATCTTGTAGACCTCCTTCTGCCGGCTTAAAAACGACTTGATTTCCTCAATGCTCTTGGCGTTGGCGGTTGCCATCATTTCCGACATTTCGATAATCCAGTGACCTTGCAGCTTGCGGTACACATTGTCATCGTCCAACTTCCGCAAATCATCGGAGAACCACTCGTCCCGGACTGCCAGCAGGCGGAAGAAGGTGGACTTGCCAGCCCCCTGACCGCCTACCAGACAGAGCATGATTTCAAATTTGCATCCCGGCTGAAAGGCTCGTGAGATTGCACCCAGCAGGAACAGCTTCAACGCTTCATAGGTGTAATCGTCTGCGTCAGCCCCCAGAAAGTGCCGCAGGCAGAAACGGATTCGTTCTGTCCCGTCCCACACAAGGGTATTGAGATAGTCCCGGATGGGATGGTACTTGTTTTCATTCGCCACAATCCCGATGGCGTTATCAATCTTTTTCTCATTGGTAAGCCCATAGGTTTCTTCCAGATAAAGAAGCAGATACTTCATATCTGTATCGTTCAGGGCGGTGCCTTCCCTGTGAAAACCGATGGGCTTTATGATGTCCTTGCGGTCGGTCAGAATGTTGTATGCAATAGCCCCGGAAAGTAGCGGGTCACGCTGGAATACGGTCAGGCAGTTCCGTATGCTCTGACGGACACCGCCTTTCTCGGTAGTTTCCAGCCCCGCCTTGATTTCCTCAATGCTCTGGGGCGGCTGCATGGCGTTCATGGTGTTTTTTAGTTCTTGCTGCGTCTGCGGCTGCAAGCTCTGCCATTCGCTGTTCAAGCTGTATCACATCCTTTCCGTAGTCCGCAATCAAAGCCGCTTTTTCCTCTGTCTCCCCGAACAGCAATATATCCAGCAGATATTCCACTTGGGCTTGCTTCTGTAAGGCTTCCACGAACCGGGGATGAAAGGCTTCCTCCGGGGAGTGCGGGGCGTAGTCCTTTCTCCATGCCATAAGCAAGTGAAGATAATCGGCAAGAATACGGAAGCAGCGGTTCTTTGCTTCCTGAAACTGTTCCTCCGGGGATTTCTGCCGGGGCTTGGGCTTTTTTGCCTTTCCCGGCGGTTTCCAGTCCTCATAGGAAAGCCCGAAGTCCTGTGCCAGTTGTACGGCAGCTTCTTTCTTTCCCAGCCCATACAGGGCGGCGGTAAAATCAATCACATCCCCATCCGCACCGCAGCCGAAGCAGTGGTAACGCCGATCCAGCTTCATACTTGGGGTTTTATCGTTATGGAACGGGCAGCAAGCCATCCCGTTCCGACCTACATGGATTCCATAATGCTCCGCAGCCTGTCTTGTTGTGACGGACTGCTTCACAGCTTCAAATACATTCAAATCTATCCCTCCTTGAAAATAAGAAAAGCACCTGACATTCTCTGATTGAAAATGCAAGTGCCTGTTAAAGTTCCATATCCTGTTGTCTGTGTTTCGCCTGTGCCGGGGCGGTTCTTTGAGCCTTTTTCTCGTCCGCCTTATCCTGCAAGACTTCCTTGATGGGCTGCTTCTTAGGCGGCTCTTTACTTTCCTCTGTGCCGGGTGTGGCTTTCCGTACCCAGTAGCGGATGTCCCGCAGCTTCTTCAAATCCTCCTGTACCTCGGTCAGCGGTACTTTCAGCTCTGCGATTTCGCTGAGAAGTTTTTCCTGCTCCTCTTGCAGCTCCTTTTGGGTACTGTCCTTATCGTCTGGGTGCTTGGCAAGGTAGGCAGCGGCTTTCTCATACCGGGCAACATCAGGGTGTTCCTGTTTGAATTTCTCCTTTGTTTTCTTGAAAAATATCTTCTGGTACTTCTCATAGAAAGGCTTACATTCCTTGCAGTCTGTCCGGCTGGCAAGAATCCCGTCAATCACTTTGCTTCGGGCTTCCTTTGGCTTCATCTGATTGCGGTAATCTGCGGCTGATTTCCCGGAAGATTCCAGAAATGCTTCTAAGTCCTCCACAGTGGAAAGCCCCTTTTGCTGGAGATAGGACAGGGCTTCGCTGACTGCCTTTAAGTCCTGTGAAGTCCCCCGATTTTGTCCAGACCTCGTCCAGTCCTTCCGTTCTTCCTTTCGTATCTCCATATATTTCATCAGTAGATTGGGAAGAAGTGTCGCTTCCTCCGCCGCCTTTTGTGCAAGCAGTTCTTTCCGTTTTTCTCCCAGCTCGGTAATCCAGCCTTTGAGGTTTTGGATAAGCTGCCGGATGGACTTCATCAGGCGGTTGGCGGCTCTGATTTCCCGGTTCAGGTTGCCGATGTTCGTCTGGATACCCCGCTTTTCCATCTGCCGGACAGCAGCTCCCTCATGGACAGTAGGGATAATATCAAGCCCCTGTCTGGCATAAGAACGCAAGTCCACACGCTCTGGGCGGTCATTGGCTTCCAGATAGCGGTTCTGGATGACCTCCCATTCATGCCGCCAGATTTCGCAATACTTCTGGTCGTTCCAATCCACCGTATCCTCCTTGTGGCTTTTCCATCTGCCGGACGGAAGTTTTATCCGTTCCCCGTTTTCGTCAAGGTCATAAACCTTGCGGCTCTTGGGAAGCCATTTTCCATGTTCGTCCATTGCCCTCATAGTGAGCATGACATGGGCGTGGGGATTGTGTCCCGGCGGATGGGGGGCATGGATTGCAAAATCAGCAATCATGCCTTTGGAAACAAACTGCTGCTCACAAAACTCCCGGACAAGGACAGCATACTGGTCGGGCGGTATCTCTCTGGGGATGGTAAGCACCCACCGCCTTGCAAGCTGGGAGTTCCATTGTTTTTCCACCGCTTCGGCGGCGTTCCACAAAGTATTGCGGTCTGCATATTCCTGTGGGGCATTAGGTGGGAGCAGGATTTCATTGTGGACAATACCACGCTTTTCCGGGTAGTGCTTCACTTGCTGGTCGTATTCACAGAACAGCTTTTCGCCGCTTTGGTAAGCAGCGGCGGCAACCGCAGACTGTCGCTGGCTGCGCTGAACAATCGTGATTTCGTTGTGTGGGCAGGGCATTTCGTGTCCCTCCTTTCGGTAATTGGTGGATGGGGTGGCGTTTTACCACCTCATTTTGGCAGAAAAAAAGCAGGAGACCTTTTTCAGATTTCCTGCTCGGTGTGCCGCTATGTGGGCGGCGGGTATTTAATTGTAAAAGTTCGGGGCAAGTTGACCCGATGTGAAGCTGACAAACTTGAATTGATTTACTTTGTTTGTAAATCTTCCAGAAAGAAAATTCCCTCTGTTAGGTTGATAAACATTTCCTTGTCCTTGATTACATGAATTTTATTGTTCCACCAGACAGTAGTGTTATTAGCGGAGATGGTTTTGCTTGTTCCATCTTTAAGAAAATAAGTAATTGTAATAGCAGGTTCTTCTTCGCTATTCACTTCCCCAAATAAATCATATTTCAGAAATCCCGTTAGCTTTAAGGCTAACTCAATATCCTCACGGCTCGAAATTTCTTTAACATCATCCGTGACACTCGGATACGTGATATTTACAGACTGAATATCATTTATGCGGGGCAATTCCCAAAGATACATACCATTCATAAATATGTTGATTCCAACAATCAAAACTGTCATAACTATCACTTCTATCAAAAATCGAATAAGACATTTGAAAATCTTGTTCACCAATTTATCCTCCAATCTCGATTTCTCCTGCTCCCAAAATCCCGATTTGTTGTCATCTCCATTATACTTCATCGCCTATCGAAAAGATAGCGTATTTTATGAAACTTGTCGGCTGGGAACAGCTTGCACCGCAAGGTGTCCCCAACAGGCAAGTCCACAAAAGGGTAGCTGGCGGCAGCCAGCGCAGGGGAAGTGTAGCGTCCCCTGTATGATTTGGAGCAGACCATGACTGCGGAAAATCACAGCCCTCCGGCGAGGAGCCTTCGGAGAACGCAATGCACCAACCTCTGGGTGGTGTATAATTGCGCCCTTAGTAAACTAAGGGGTTTCCGGCTTCTCCCGTTCCAGCAGTTTTTTCAATAGTTCCTGCGTGTCCTGCCTGTGAAAAATGAGTTTCAACAACAGCATGACATCATCATCTGTCAGGCGTTCCGGCTCTTGCAGAAAACTTTCCAGCATACCGCCACGAGTACAGAGCCGGTGCGTCCGTTCCTTTCGGGTAAGCTGCTTTAACTGGTGCTGCAATGCCTTTTCATCATTGATGGCTTTCCGCAGTTTCTTTTCGCTTTTCTCCAACTCCCGATTGAGTTTTTCCAGCTTTGAGGTATCAGGCAAGGGCAGCGTCCTCCTTTCCCGGTATCAGCACATAAATCCTGTTTGGTTCTCCAACGCCCTGACGCACCCGCATGATAAGTCCGGCGTTTTCCAGTTCATTCAAAGAACGCTTGACCGTCATAGAGCTGCGGGACAGGACTGCGGCAATGGCTGTGACAGGGAAGCAGACAAACAGGATTCCGTTCTCGTCCTCCTGCCCATTGGAGAGCATAGCGTCCAACATCCGGCAGTACATGATCTTTGCGGTGCTGCTGACTGGAAACCCTGTCAACGCTCTTGGAAAAGCCATACAGGGCGGCAATGGTGTGTCTATCGTCATAAATTCAAAAATCATTCGGTGTGTTCCTCCTTTTTCTTTGCTCGTTTGGATAAATAACGGGGGCAGTCAATCACAACCGCCCGGAAGCTCTGCTTGCACCCATGCTGGCATTTCCGGCATAATTCGTTGTAAGTGACACGCCCCCGGTCATTGAGGTAAAAAGAAAGCTCATGCTTCCTCTTTTTGCTCATTCTCGGCATATTGCGCTTCCTCCCGTTTTCGTGTATGGTTTCGGGGCGATTTTCGGCAAAATTACAGCCATAGAGCCGCCTAAAATCTCCCGAAGTATCAGAGATAGGGTAGACTATCCCCCTATCAGATTGTCGTGTTTCGGTATCATTTCGGTGTCAGTTCGCCAGTTCTCCCCGGTGTCGTTCCTCCCCTGAATCTCACAGCGGCGTATCGCTCCCTTTGGTATGCTCGTTTTGGTCAGGGTTCCTCCATATCCCTGCCAAAAGTCATGGCACTACATCGCCGGGGAAGCATATCCCACACAGGCTGGTCATTCGATTGGAATAATCCATCGATGAACTACCTGTATCATAGAACATTTTTGTGCCCTGTGCCGTATGTCCACAAAGTAGGAATTCGGGGTAAAAATCAGAAATTTCCACGATTGCGGAATTGATATGGTATAATCAATTCAACGGTTATAAATGTCGTTAGAAAGGGGGAACTGCTTCAATGAACGGAGCTACTACAATACAGGAACGGCTAAAAGATTTACGATTAAACAAAGGATTAAAACTGGAAGAACTGGCTGAGCAAACGGGTATTTCAAAATCGGCTCTTGGCAGTTATGAAAAAGACGACTATAAGGAAATCAATCATGGCAACCTTATCCTGCTGGCAGATTTTTATGGGGTGTCCCTCGATTATCTCTTTTGCCGGACAGAGAACCGGGCGGAGATCAACACGCCATTAAGGGAGCTGCATTTGAGTGATGAGATGGTAGCACTTCTGAAAAGCGGTCGGATTAACAACCGTCTGCTGTGCGAACTTGCCACCCATAAGGACTTTATCAAGTTTCTTGCGGACATTGAGATTTATGTGGATGGGATTGCCACCATGCAGATTCAAAACCTCAACGCCCTTGTCGATACCGTCCGGCATGAAATCATTGAACGGTATCGCCCCGGCGAAGATGACCCCCATTTGAAAGTGTTGCAAGCCGCCCATATCAGTGATGATGAATATTTCAGTCACATGGTACGGGATGACCTCAACCTGATTATCCGGGATATTCGGGAAGCCCATAAAAAGGACAGCGAGAGTGCACCTCAGACCACCGTTGCCGATGAACTGAAAGAAAATCTGGAAGCGGTTGAAAATTTCAAGGGCAGCCGTGATGAAAAGCTGGTTGTCCTTTACTGTAAGCAGCTTGGTATCAACTATAAAAATCTGTCAGATGAAGAATTTCGCTGGCTGATTCGGATTCTCAAAAAATCAAAGAAAATGGGAACGCCTATCAGCCAGAGGAAAAAACGATAAAGAAAAACCGCTGTTGCATGGTTTGTTGGCTTCCATGTAGCAGCGGTTTTTGCTGGGATTATTCAGTTGAATTTTTAGCACGACAAACTGGAATTTTCAAATTAGTCTTTGCAAATAACCTTTGAATCTTCACCATCAATTACAATTCCCTGACGGTTGTTAATTGGGCATAGATTCAAATCCGAAAACTCAGTCATTATTTTCTCGGTAACTTTCTTAAATGGTGCTGTAAGATAATGCGGAAGAACATAGAAATCAATCAAATCAATCCCTGCATCATCTTCTTGTGAGTAGTCCTCCGGCTTTTCATCCATTTGCTCGATATATTGGATGCTTGGAGCGCATATAATTGCGCCTGCCGACTCGCCGATCATCAATTTTCCATTTGCCAATTCCTTTTTCAGCAGTCCATCAGTTCCCGTTTTACGGAGCTGGTCCATAAGAAAGAAAGAATTTCCGCCGGTAAAATATATCACATCTGCTTCTTCAAAAACAGACTGTATCGTTGAATAAGCCTCCGTTGAAATATCAATTTCAGTTACGATCGCTCCCAACTTTTTGAATAATTTTCCTTTATTATTTTTCATTTTTTTAAACTATTTAATACTAATGTCTTTTATAATAGCTTTTCATATATTATATAATCAATCTTTATAAGTCCTTTTATAAATTTCTTTTCTACCATTTTCGATAAATTCCTGTTTAATATTTTTAATTCCATAAACAATAGTTTCAATAGGATAATATTCTTCAACTATATCTTGATATTCTTTTGCTTTCTCAATATCTATATTTCCATACATTCTTAATATATCTTCTCCAAAATTTGTTCCTATTTCTTCTTCACTATCTTCAAGTAAGTATATAAAATCACAATATTCATCTATAATTCCAGAATCTCCAAAATCAATTATTCCAGTTAATCTATTATTGCCATCTAACAATAGATGATTACAACTAAAATCATTATGGCATAAACACTTTTTACCCTCAAAAACTGTTGTTGCATTTAGTCTTTCCATAAAACTTTCTATATAATCTTTTTCTATATCAGTTAAATCATTATAAATAGTTTCACGCAACAATATATACTCTTCTAATACATTTTGTTTATTATCAATAGTACATTCACTAATATCTGTATAATCTAAACCGTGCATTTGTCTTAAAAAACTGGCAATATCTCGTTTTAACAAATTTTGTTCTTCTTCTGACATAGTAGAATAAATTTCTGGTGTTAAAAAAGTTCCTTTAATTTCTTTATAACCTAGTATAGATAATTCATCACTAATATACGAATATTCAATATTAGGAATTTTTACATTAGTTTCTAAATTTGTATTTAAAAAATTATATATTGCTTTTTCTTTTGCATAACCTTTTTTCTTATTAGTACTAAATTTTGTTTTAAAAATGTATTCATTATTAACTAAATATGCCACACTATCATAACCACTACCGATTATTTCAATACTATCTACTTTGAAATTATCAAAGTAATGCTCAATTAAATATTTCATTGCCTTAACATTTGTGGCATTATCATCATATCTATATTCCATTAAATAACAATCTTCTTTTTTGCCCTCGTGTAATTCATGTTCTGGCAAATCTTCAATAATTCTAAAACCAGATTTTTGGTATGCCCTTATTGCTCTTGGATTATTTTTATGAGGGTCTAAAATAACTGCATTAGCATTTCTTTCTTTTTTCAAAAATTCAAAAATCAATTTAATATATCTTGTACCAATTCCTTTACTCCAATAATTTGGCTCTCCTATAAATTGATCCATACCATAGACTATCTCATCAGTTTTTGGATAATGATAATCAGTATATAACTCATCATACATTTTATATATTTGTCCATATCCAATAGGAACATTGTTATATTCAATAATTACTCTAAAAACTTCATCTTCCCAAGGCTCTGTATAATGTTTTTTTAATGATTCTAATGTATATTTTTTATCTCTACCACCATAAAATTCTAATACTCTTTCATCAGTTAACCATTTTAACATCAAAGGAAAATCATCATCTATTAAAGTTCTTATACATATTTCATTTTCAACTATATTCATTTATTTATCACCTTTTTCATAATCATATACATATACTATTTCATCTTTATAATCATTTTTACCACCTAATTTTTCATATACATGGCAAGCTCTAGGATTACCTTTATCAGTTATTAAAAACATTTCAGAACAACCAATCTCTTTAGAATATTCCTTAATAAAAGATAATAATTTTGAACCATAACCTTTGTCTTGATAGTTAGGTAACATTCCTATTGAGTGTAAATAAAACATTGTTTTTCCATCAGGTCTTAAAAGTGTATAGCAATATGCAAATCCTATAATTTTATTATTTTCTTTAGCTATAAACCCAAATGAACTGGTATCATTAAGAAATCCTTTTAAATTATCAATATCAAAAACCATATTATCATCAATTAAAACTTCTTCCATAATTTTCGAGCCGAGCCGACATAACCGGTGTAGCCTTCACGCAGTGAAGCTGTTGGAATAAATGCGACTTTCTTATTTTCAATTTCTTCCTTTATCAGACTTCCTACACTTGAAAAGTGCGAACATAAAAATAATTTCATCAATATTCTCCTTTATAAATTTCGATTTGTCATAATCATTCTACCATACCGTTATGAATAAATCATCTCTTGCAAAATAATTTCTTCTGCCCGGTTGTGAATGTTATTGCAACGCTGCACCCATTCCATTTGATGGGTACGCTTCAATTCCTCGGTCACACCATCGGCAGCCTTCATCTGCTCCATGATGGTGTCTAACCGTTCCTGTGCCTGTTCGTTCAGGTCTGCAAGATATGTCCATAACTCCCCGGTCAGTGTCAATGTGTTCAATCTGGCTGGATGGGCTTCTCTTAAATATTCCCGGTGCATCCGTCCGTACTTTCCGATAGGGCGGTGTTCCTCCGGCAGCTTCAAATCTGGGATATAGTAATCTCCGACAAGGATATAATCAATTCCGTTTTCCGTTATTCTTGGTTTCAATTCGCTCATGTTCCTTACCTCCTGTGGAAGCAGGCTCGTCTGGTACTAACTCAATCACATCGGTAATCTCACAATTCAGCGTTTCGCAGATACGGGCTAATGTATCCATGCTGATGTGCTTTCCCTCTTTGCTCATGTTGGCAATCATATTCGTTGTCATACCGGCGGCAAGCCTTAAATCTTCTTTTCTCATATCACGCTCTAACAGTGTATGCCAGAGTGGTTTATAGCTGATGTGCATATTGTTTTCCTGCCTTTCTATCCATACCACCGGGGCGGCTGCCCCGGCAGGAACTTTTCTCTTATTATAACACCAATCTTGTGTAATCACAATTTATTCTTGTATCCTGCCGCTGATACCGTCTGGATTGTGCTTTTCCTTTCTTTTTGTTCCCTTTAATTAGCCATAAACTGCTTCATGCCCTGGCTTTTCGCGCCCGGATTGTCGTTGCCGTAGCCTTCCATGAGGTTAATCACGCCCCAGATACCAAGCCCGGCTCCAAGTGCTACAACAAGGGTCTGCAAAACGTCTACTGCGCTATTGAAAAATGCCATAAATATATCCTTTCTGCCGCGTCTGCGGCTGTCCGGCAAGCGGACAAAAGGCGGTCAGCGTATGGTCGCCGCCGCATAAAAAAACCGCCCTCTGGTAAAGGCGGCTGTCCCCGCGCTGCGTAAGTCCTGCGGCGCGGCGGTATTCAGTTGTAAGGGGTGCGGCTCCTGCCGCTGTGTACTGCGCCGGAAAGTGGGGGCGCGTATCATGTAGCCGGTATGGATAGATGTGATTGCTTCAATCGCTCCTTTCTGTGTCCCGCTGTGCTGCCGGACGTTTTTTTCAGACTTGCGGGAAGTGAATAGCTTGCGTAGCAAGGTGTTCGCTTCCCGCAAGTTCACAAAGGGGTAGCTGCCGCAAGGCAGCGTAGGGGAAGTGTAGCTTCCCCTGTCCCCCGGCGGTCTGCCATGCTGTCACTGTTGCGGGATAAGCCCCCGGCGCGTGACATACTCCGTTGCAAAACGGCGGTGTTCCGCTTCCTTTTCCCGCCAATACTCCCATAATGCAGCGTCGGCGGCTTCCGCAACATTCATTAAAAACCGTTCAAGCTGCTTTTGTTTTTCCTCTGCGCTACGTTTCCTCATGGTCTGCGTCCTCCTGTAAGTCTGCTGCGTCAATCTCGTAATAGTCAAAAACCTCGTCGGGCTTGACAATGGCGGGGCGGCGTTTAAGGTGCTTTTCCATGTCAAAGGCGTTCTTCGGGTCTGCGTCGGATAGGTACTTGTATTTCGGGTGTTTCGTTATGTCGAATTTGTCCGAAAAGAACGGGCGCACCCCGCGTAGCTGCAAGATACATTTCCCTCCGTCCATGACTGCGATTTCATCTTCCGTCATAAGCTGCTTTCCCAATTTCTGATAGTTCAGCCCATGCGAAAGCTCCCGCCCTCTGGTTTCGGAAGTGTTGAAGCTGTCTATCGTTTCCTTGCCTAAAATCTCCGATATTTCTTTGAGGGTGGTTTTCTCCTTGCCGCCCAAGAAAAGCGTGGTGTCGCAGTTGCCGACTATGGTATCGGCGTTGTCCTTGTAGATTGCCTTTAGCTGTGACTGGCTCTGCAAGATGATTGACGCGGAGATTTCCCGGCTCCGTATCGTTGCAATGAGCTTTTCAAACTTTGGTATCTGCCCGATATTCGCAAATTCATCAAGTAAGCACCTAACATGGACGGGAAGCCGCCCGCCATATTCATCATCTGCTTTGTCGCATAAAAGGTTGAATAACTGTGTGTAGAGAATACTCACGACAAAGTTAAAGGTGTCGTCGGTGTCGCTGATAATCACGAAAAGGGCTGTCTTTCTGTCGCCTATGGTGTCAAGCTCCATTTCGTCGGTTTCCATAAGCTCCCGCAGCTCCTTAATGTCGAATGGGGCTAACCTCGCGCCGCATGAGATAAGTATGCTTTTTGCGGTCTTGCCCGCCGCAAGTTTGTATTTTTTGTACTGCTTGACTGCAAAATGCTCCGGGTCTTTTTCTTCCAGACGTTCAAACATGAGGTCAACCGGGTTCTGGAAGTCCTCGTCGTCCTCGCGGGCTTCCGACGCATTTATCATTTCAAGCAGCGTCGTGAAGTTCTTCTCGTCCTCCGGGGCTTCATACCAGATATAGCCGATTAGCGCGGTGTAGTAGAGCTTTTCCGCTTTCACCCAGAAATCCTCGCCGGATTTTTCCCCGTCGCCTTTGGTGTTGGCGATAATGGTATTGACTAACTTCAAAATGTCCTTTTCGCTCCGCAGATAGGCAAAGGGATTGTATTTCATGGATTTTTTGAAGTTAATCGTATTTAGCACTTTGATACGGTATTTGTACCGCTGTAACATTTTCCCGGTTTCCAAAATCAGTGTTCCTTTCGGGTCAGTGACGATATACGACGTTGGAAAATCCTTTGACGTACATTGCATGAGCGACGGTTTCACAAAGAACCGGGTCTTGCCGCTGCCGGAACCGCCGATTACAAGGATATTTTTGTTTCTTGCGTATTTCGGCTGCTTCGGGCGGCTGTTCATGGTAAGCCGTTCCGTCTGCGTTAGGGGGATATTGTTCTCAAATACCGGGTCGGTGTACGGCTTTATGTCGTCAGCCCCGCCCCAACGCGCCGAACCGTATTCTGTCCCGCGGCGGTATTTCTTCGCGTTCTTGCCTTTGGTGTAGATAATCAGCCGGACAATGACCGCCCCCGCAATGCCTAAAGCTAAGTCTGCCGGGTGGAAGCTCGGCGCGATACTGGAAAAGGCGGCGGTAAAACCGTCCCCAAGATGTAGCAGCTTTGCGCTCGCGTCCGCGCCGGGGGAGAGCCGGACAGCCGCGCCCACTTTATCAAAGAGCCAGACAAAGAGCAGATACGGGAGATTTAAGATAAGCAGCTTCTTGATTTCCGGCTTCATAGCGATACCTCCCTGTCTTTGTTCTTGACCTTTGCCCGTTCCGCGTTCTTGCCCTGTGCAGCTTCTTTGAGGGTAGAGAGCAGCTTTCGGATTGAGGGCTTTTTCTCCTGTGTCAGCTTTTTTGCGGAAAATTCCTTAAAGGCGGCGGTCAGCACGTCCGCGTCCCGCCCCTTGAAGAAAACCAGATAGCGGGGCGGGCTTTCCGTCGCGTCCTTTTTCAGCGCAAAGTCGATACCGTACTTTTTCGCCGTACTCTCAAAGGCTTTGATATTGCCCTCGGTAATCTCAATGTTGGAAACGCCCGCGTTCTGCTTCATAAGCTGCTTTAAGCTCTGCTTGCCCTGTGGCGGTTTTGCAAGCTGCTTTTTGCCCTTTGACAGTATGGCTTTCATTGCCTTTTGGAGCGTCTGCGCGGTCAGCTTCCCGGTCTTGATGTAAAGGGCTATGGTCTTTTCGTTTACTTCGTCCTGCAATTTGTCGCGTCCTCCTTTCGCGTTTCTTTATGGGGCGGCGGTCAGATACGCACCCGCAGCCCGTTCAAGTCCTCGGCTCTGATACCCACAAGATACCAGTTGTCGCCGTACTCAATCCGGGTCGGCTTCCACTTGCCCCGCACGAATACGTCAAAGCACTCGCCGCAATGCAAGCCCCCGTAGTAGCTGTTTAAGTCAAAGCGGATGTCGTAACGGTCGGTGCGCTCGTCAAATACCAATGCTCCTGTCATTTTCTGTGCCATAATAAAATCCTCCTTTTGTGGTTGTGGGTGGTTACAGGCTTTCGCCCTCGTTGCATGAATAATAGTCCGGGTCGCCGTACTGCGGCTTTTTCGGTGACAGTGCGCCGCTTGCCATGTCATGGGCGACAAGGGAAGTGTAATAATTGCCGATAGTGGACGGGGCGTTGAAAAGGGCTGCTTTCAGATATTGCTTGATGTTGCGGATTTTCGTTGTGTTCTCCCGCATACAGTCAAGCACAAAGCGGATATGCTCGCCGTCCAGTTTCATAAACTTAGATTTCACAAGCTCTGCCGGGTAGTCGTCCCCCGCAATCCGTACCCGCTTTCTGGCGGTGCATACGGTTTCAAGCATGAGGTCTACAATCTCGTCAAGCCTGTCACTGTCAAACTTCATGTCCTGTTTGAGAATGTCGTAGTCGATATTGTCCTTGATGATTTCCCGGTATATATCAACTGCGCTCTGTGCTGTCGCTTCCGTTCCTTTCCGTTCCGGCGGCGTAGCCGCTTCTCTGCAAGGAGAGGGGTTAGGGGAAAGGATAGGAATGGAATGGGTACTTTGTTCATCAGTAATTATTTTTTCTTTTTTTGGTAAGTCAGTTCTTTGTATATCTTTATTTAATTGCGTTGGATTTTCCAACGTAGGTTTTTCCAATGTTGGTTTTTCCTGTGTTGGATTATCCAATGTTGGATTTTCCAATGTTGGTAAATCCGGCGTAGGCGGCTGCGGCTGCTCGAATATCACATAGTCCGCGCCCCGCAAGCGTCCTTTCTCGTCGCGCTCCCTTGAACGGACGATATACCCGGCGCGTTCAAGCTCCTTAATGGCTTCGCGGATAGCGTCTATCTTCTCCCGGTTGATAAGGGATAAGCCTTTCAAGGTGTAGTCCCAATCTTCGGGGAGTGACAGCATTTGCGACAACAGCCCCTTTGCCTTTAGGGAAAGCTCCTTGTTGCGTAGGTGGTGGTTGCTCATTACGGTGTAGCCCTTGTTCCGTTCCACTCTGAAAACTGCCATAGTTCATAGCTCCTTTGCTTTGGATTTGTTACGCAGTAGAAGCGCGGTTTCGGGGAATAAGGTATAAATCCCTTGCCGCGCCAGATACACACCCGCAAAACCGCTTGTAGCAAGGCTTTTTCTGCCCCTACTGCGTAACAAAGGGCATGAAAAAAGCGGCGTTCCTGTTCTCCCATGTAGAGAGTAAGAAACGCCGCTTCTGCGTCGTATTCAGTTTTTAGTACAATACCCTGCTTGTCCGTCGCTCGAAAAACCTTGATTTTCCAGTGTTTTCAAAAGTATCGTTATCTAACGTCAGCTTTGAGGCGGCCCGTCTTGACGGAGCCTCCAGGCTGCGCCAGTTTACGACTATTACCCTGCCGCTGATCTCGCCCACTGTCATTTTTATGCTAATGATGAGCATTCTCTTTGCCAGCCAATGGACCTTCGCCTACATTGATCTGCTGACGCAGGGAGGCCCATACGGTACCACCACCAATATTTATTATGAGATGTACAAGTATGGCTTTTCATCCCTGAACGTGGGCATGAGCTCAGCCTCAGCGGTAATCTTTTTCATTATTTTCGGGATCATCGCCCTGCTGTTAAACCGGCTTTCGGCCAGGTTTGTATTTTATGATAATTAGGAGGCCTCTATGAAAGCAACAACCATAAAAGCCAGCCGCAAGGCCTCGGCCGGAGTAAAGCACGCGCTGCTGATCCTGCTCAGCTTTATCGCGGTGTTTCCCCTGTACTGGATGATTGTCTCCTCCTTTAAAAATGAAGCGGAGATTTTTGGCTCGGCACTGCTGCCCGCAGCGCCGACCTTCAACAATTATATCTACGCCTTTCAGAGCATGCCCATCTGGCGGATGCTTGGCAATTCCATTGTCATGTCGGTCTTGATGACGACGCTGCAGCTGTGCACCAGCCTGCTGGCGGCCTATGCGCTGACACGTTGGGACTTCAAAGGTAAAAAGCTGATCTACGGGCTGCTGAGCCTATGCTGGCTCATACCTGTTCAGGCCATCATGATTCCCAACTATGTGACCATTGTCAATATGGGGCTGAAAGAAAACCTGCTGGGAATTGTGCTGCCGACGGCGGCCACAGCCTTTGCGATTCTGAATCTCTTTCAGGTTTTTGAGGCCTTTCCCAAAGCGCTCATCGACGCGGCCCGCATGGACGGCGACAGCGAGTGGGGAATCCTGACCCGCGTTATCCTGCCAAATATTAAGGCTTCCGTGGCCTCCCTGGGAATTTTACTGTTCATCAATTCCTGGAACGATTATATGTGGCCTATGCTCATTACATCAAAGCTGGAGAATGCCCCAATACAGATTGGCCTGCGGACTTTTGTCAGCTCAGACACCAATATGTGGGGGGCTTTGATGGCAGCCACTACAATTTCATGTATTCCCATTCTGCTGCTCTATCTTTTTATGCAGCGGCAGATTGTTGACTCTTTTGTGAAATGGGGGATTAAGTAAAAAATGCTTGACTATAAAGAATACCAGATCGAATTGGATGGATGTCATAATTTTCGAGATCTCGGCGGTTTTCCAGGGACAGACGGCGCTACCTGTTATGAGGTAGCCTACCGGGCGGACGCTCTGGGTGAGCTGTCTGAGCGGGATGTTACCTGCATGAAGGATTTGGGAATATCCACAGTCATTGACCTGAGAACACCAGAGGAGCGGAGTGCAGTGCCGGACGTGATAGCTTCAGATGCGGATTTTGACTATATTACACTGTCCCTTATGAACCAGAGCGCGGCTGATTTAGAGGATATCACACAACTGTCAACACTGACGGAATTATACATTGACCTGCTGGAAAACCAGCCCGCCGGATTTAAAAAAATTGGTCAGATTATTTTAAATGCGCCCGGCGGCGTGGTGTTCCACTGCACTGCGGGCAAAGACCGAACCGGAGTGACCGCAGCGCTGCTGCTGGGACTTGCGGGCGTAGACCGGCGGCTCATAGTGGACAGCTACGCTAAAAGTGCGGAACTCATGCGTGAAAAATTCCGGCGGATGCAGCCTCCGGGGCTTCCGAAAAGTGAGGCGATGGACCTGGTGGCAGCGCGGCTTTTGGGGTCAGAACCCGAATATATGGAAAAAACGCTGGACTATCTGGAACGGTATTTCAAAAGCGCCAGGCAGTATTTTCTGGAAGCCGGCCTTTCTGCCGGAGAGACAGAAGACCTGAAGGAAAGGCTTGTGAGAGGAGTATAAAACATGGGAAAAATAGCGATAGAGCATCTCGTGAAGGATTTTAACAAAACCAAGGTATTAAAGGATATCTCTCTGGAAATAGAGGATGGCTCCTTTACAATTCTGCTGGGGCCATCGGGCTGCGGAAAATCAACGCTGCTCCGGATTATCGCAGGTCTTGAGACGCCTACCTCCGGCGGGCTTTTCATCGACGATAAAGATGTGACCGACAGCGAGCCGAAGGACCGGGAGATTGCCATGGTCTTTCAGAATTATGCCCTTTATCCCCATATGAGCGTTTTTAAAAATGTTGAGTATGGTCTGAAGATTAAGAAAATTCCAAAGGAGGAACGCCGAAAAATGGTGGACGACGTCTTGAAGATGGTTGATCTGTCGGACCAGGCAGAAAAACTGCCTGCCCAGATGTCCGGCGGACAGCGGCAGCGTGTGGCGCTGGCCCGGGCCATTGTCAAAGATCCCCGGGTTTTTCTCATGGATGAGCCTTTGTCCAATCTGGACGCTAAGCTCAGAACTCAGATGCGCTTTGAGCTCGTCGAAATGTATAAAAAGGTCAAGAACACCTTTTTATACGTCACCCACGACCAGGTTGAGGCAATGTCCATGGGAACTTATATCGTGGTCATGAACCAGGGGGAGATTATGCAGAAGGGAACCCCGAAGGAGATATACACCAACCCTGCCAATCTCTTTGTGGCGCAGTTTATCGGCGCGCCGCCCACCAATATCATTGATATGAATCACTTTTATCTTGGAGTACGTCCGGAAAATATTAAAATCAGAAGTGCCGGAAGGGAGGATGCCTTCCGGCTGCCAGCCTCTGTTCTGTCAAAGGAAGAGCTGGGCGGAGAGTCTATCTATCATCTTGAGACGCGCTTTGGCAAGGTTAATGTCAAGACGCCGACTTGCTGGAATACCCTGCCGCCACAGGTCGATCTGGCCTTTGATCGCAGTGACGCCATGCTGTTCGGCAAAGACGGTAGCCGCATGGGCGTGACGGGTGACGAGGTACAGGCGCTTGAGAATATGCTGGTGTCTTAGTAAAAAAGCTTAACATACATTTCTTTTCCTTATTTCAAGAGGTAGTCCCGGTGAACCGGTGGCGGCCTCTTATTTTTGTATTAAATTTTTTAAGAAAAACCATTTGTAGAAGGCGTAAAAAGTCCTCAATATTTGTATATTTTTTCAAATTATGGTAAACTTATAAAGATTTCTAAGGAAATTTAAAGGTGAGAGAAGTGTTTAAGCCTGTTGAGAACAGCACAGAAAATTTAATAGCCCACACGCGTAATATGAAATACCTCCTGGCAATGGAGGGGATATTTGTCGGTATGATCGCAGGCGGTATCGCGATTATCTATCGGCTGGCTCTGAACTTTTCAGAGAAGAACATGAGCTTTATTTTATCCTACGCGGGTGAACACCACTGGGCCATTGCGGCATGGTTTGCCGCCCTTATCGTGATGGCGGTAATTGTCGGGAGGATGGTCAAGTGGGAGCCGATGATCTCTGGAAGCGGGATTCCCCAGGTAGAAGGGGAGCTTCAGGGATATTTTGAAGAGCCTTGGCTCAAGGTTATCATCGGAAAATTAGTAGGGGGGATTCTCTGCATTATCGGGGGGTTGTCCCTGGGGCGTGAAGGCCCGTCTGTACAGCTTGGCGCCATGGGCGGCAAGGGCTTTTCGAGGATTTTTAAACGCCTTAACATTGAAGAACGCTATCTGATGACCTGCGGGGCAAGCGCGGGGCTGGCAGCGGCATTTAACGCGCCGCTGGCAGGCATTATGTTTGCTCTGGAGGAGGTTCATAAAAATTTCTCTGCAACTGTGCTTTTTTCCGCTATGACGGCTTCCGTCACTGCGGACTTTGTTTCAAAATATGTTTTTGGCTTGGGTTCGGTATTTCAGTTTCGGGTAGACTCCTCGATTCCGCTTAAATATTATGGCTTTATCATCCTTTTGGGAATTATTCTGGGAGCAGGCGGCGCTTTTTACAATAAGGTGCTGGCAGGTACCCAGGATTTATATGCCAGGATGACCTTTTTAAAAGCTGAATTCCGTCCGGTTATCCCCTTTTTAATGGCTGGAATTCTGGGCTTTACGCTGCCCCAGGTATTGGGCGGCGGACATATGATGATCGAGCTTCTGGCGCCGGGTAATCTGCCCCTGACCATGATCCTGCTGCTGCTGGTGGTGAAGTTTATCTTTTCCATGTTCAGCTTTGGTTCCGGTGCGCCGGGCGGCATCTTTTTTCCGCTTTTAGTTTTGGGCGCGTACATCGGTGGATTTTACGGGATGGTCGTTGTCCGCGGAATGGGGATGGATCCGCAGCTCATCAATAACTTTATCATTCTGGCAATGGCCGGCTATTTTACCGCCATTGTCCGTGCGCCTATTACAGGAATCGTCCTGATTTCTGAGATGACGGGCTCCTTTACGCATCTGCTGTCTTTATCGGTTGTTGCCATCACTGCGGAGATCACTGCGGCGGCACTTAAATCTGAGCCGGTCTATGAAATGCTGCTTGACCGCATTGTCGCGAGACGCGGGGAAGAACCTTTGCCTGAAACCAGCAACAAAACGCTGATCGCCGTCTCTGTGCATCACAGCTGCGGTCTGGTCGGTAAGCGTATCTGGGAAATTCAGTGGCCGGAGAACTGCCTGCTGGTGGCTATCCGAAGGGGAGAAAAAGAACTGATCCCCAAGGGTGATACTAAAATAAGGCCAAGCGATACCATTGTGGCTCTGGCAAATGAGACCGACCTGAACAGGATAAATACAGAGCTGCACACTCTTTGTGAGGAAGCGTCTGCCGCCGGCAACAGCTGATTTTTCAGGCGGGCGTTATATATAAAGTCTAACATTGATATCAATACTATCTGAAGTGATTGAGGAGGTAAACTATGAACAAATCAGCAAAGGTTCTCGCAGTGGCTGCGGGCCTGGCGCTTGTGCTTATCATTATGGTCAGCGTGGCTCTGGCGTATGCCGGAAGAGACATTACGCTGCTGCAGGACAGAATTGTTCACATCAGCGTGAACGGCTATGCGGTGGAAATTCCGCTGAACGAGGATGGAGCAACCTATGATATCCCCAGCCTTACAACGGAACATGAGAACGAGTTTATTCTGATGAATGATGCCGGAGCGTCCATTGAGGTCAATGAGGCAAAGCTTCAGACCAATAAAAAGGCAAAGGTAACGGTCAAGAAAATCGACAGTAATGAAGTGCTGGAGATGGTCGTAACCAATGGTAAAGATACCCGCACGATTTATTTGAGAACTCTTTCCAAGCAGCTCCCGGAAATGCTGGCGACTGGACAAAGCCCTTACGAAGGTGATTTTTATGTGACAGATACCGAGAAGGCCGCCATGTACAAGCTGGACCAGAACGGGAATGTTACCTGGTATGTTGCTCTGACACCGGAACAGGCTGACGGCAAAATCTTTACAGATTTCAGACAGCATAAGCTGGAGAACGGTGATATCCGCTACAGCTACCAGATTGTTGACCCGGACGTCAGCACAATGGGCCTGACAGACTATCTGCCGGGAACGCGTGTGGTTCTTGATGAAAAATACAAGGAAGTCAAACGTGACGGCGCCCGCATCTCTTTGCTGGACCCTAATGAAACCAATCATGATAAAAAGGTCATGGGTGATCCGGTCGATGGGCATGACTTTGTTCTTCTTGGGGATAAAAACTGGATTACGGAATCCTATGTGGCAGAAACGGTGGATAATATTCCAGCGGAATTAAATCCCAATCCTCTCGGATCAAAAGTAGTAGCCGCGGTTATTCAGGAAGTGAAGGATGGAAAACCGGTCTTCACATGGAAATCCACTGACCATCCGGAGCTGTACGCGCTCAGCGAAAAAGGCAATGATTTTGCGAACAGCAATATGAAACCTCAGGACTATTTGCATATCAACGCTATGATACTCGATCCGTCAGACAATAATCTGATTGTATCCTTTAAAAACGCCAACACCATTGTGAAGATTGACCGCAGCACCGGGGACATTCTCTGGAAGCTCTCCGGAAAGGGTGATGAATTTGGCTTGGCCGATCATCAGAAAACCTCTGGTCAGAGCAGCCTATCCTTAACGGATGATGGCTACCTGGTCGTCTTTGACAATGGCCAGGGCACTGGAAAAACCCGTGTGCTGAAATACAAGCTTGATGAAACCAACAAAAAAGTCATTGATTTTAAAGAATACAGCATGGACGGTTACACTTCCTCCGAATTTGGAAGTGCCCAGAAGGTTGACAACGAGAAAGACGCCTATATCATTGGATGGGGTGTCAACGGAGCGAACCAGCCCGTACTCACTGAAATGAATTTTACCGACAATAAAAAGCTTTTGGAAGTCGTGTTCCCAAACGGTGAGCATACCTTTAAGGTTCAGAAGTTTGACAAAGTAAAAAACTGATAAAAAGCAGGCGTCAGCCTGCTTTTTTAATGGCAGTTTTTTCTGCCATGCCTTATTCTGAAAAGGTTTGATGTAAACTGGCAACGGTTTTCAGATGCTTTTTAAGGAAAATCGGCTTCTTATTATCATGGAAAAGTGATAGAATCATGATGGAATAAAAATCAAGGAGAACAAAGCGATGGGAATTAAATTAGTAGCATTGGATATGGATGGCACCACGCTTCAGAGTGACATCACTCTGGCGCGCGAGACAATCGTGACCATTGAAAAAGCCGTCAGCCAGGGAATCATTGTCGTGCCGACGACTGGGCGTGTGTTTGGAGAGCTGCCCGAAGAAATTACAGACATCGATGGAGTCTCCTACGCCATTACATCAAACGGCGCACAGGTAACCGACCTGAGCCGCAAAATAACGCTTTACGAAAATCCCCTGACAAAACAGGATCTAGATACAGTTCTGAAGGTGCTCAGGCAATATGATTTGATGATCGAAGCCTATGTGGAAGGAAAAACCATTGTGATCGAGGACTGCATGAAGGACTTGAGCAGGTTTCATGTACCCCGGGCTTACTGGGATTTCTTCAGGGAAACCCGACACACCATAGCCGACCCGGAAGACTATTTTGACTTTTTGTACACACATTCTGTTGAAAAGTTTAATATCTTTTTCAGCCAGATGGAAAACCGGAGCGAGCTTAAAGCTGTTCTCGAGAATACTACGGATCTGACCATCACGTCCGCGGTGGAAAACAATCTGGAGATCAACAACCCGACAGCCAATAAATGGGACGGGTTAAAGCATTTGTGCCGTCATCTAAATATTCAAAGCACAGAGGTCATGGCCATGGGCGATAGCAACAATGACTATGAAATGCTCAAGCACGCCGGGTTGGCCGTAGCCATGGAAAACGGCATTGACCGTGTTAAGGAAATTTCGGATTTTATTACAAAAACCAATGATGAGCACGGCGTAGCCTATGCGCTGGAAAAGTTTATTCTTAACCCAAAAGCAGATAAACGCCAGGAACTGGCCAGCTGAAGTTGACAAAACACCGAATTGGGAGTATAATCAATACCGTTCGATTTTAGCGAAGGGAATTTTTATCATGACACTTACAATTGCAAAGGCTCCGAATAAATGGATAACGATGAGACATTGTGCGGAGCTTAATCCGGAGGCGTAGCCTCCATCAGTTCATCGGTCAAAAGTGTTTGCAGGCGGCCTCAGGCGGCTTTGTTTCGTACGCGCTTTTTACCGGAGGACAGCAATTTGGGATAACAGGCTGTGGATGATGTTTTCATCCGCAGCCTTTTTGTTTGGAGCGGGAGAACCCTCCTCAGGCAGAGAGCGCTGTGCGCTCTCTTTTTTATTGGAATTTTTAGATTTGAAAGGAATGATAACAATGAGTTTACTGGAAGTAAAAGATCTGTCTCACAGCTATGGAGACAAGGTATTATATCATGACGCCTCCTTTGAGCTGTACAATGGGGAGCATATGGGGCTGGTCGGACAAAATGGTGCGGGAAAGAGTACCCTGATCAAAACCCTGATTGGGGAAGTCATCCCGGATGACGGCCTGATCAAATGGTTTCCAAAGGCATCTGTAGGGCATCTGGACCAGTATGCCCAGGTGGATGCGGGCATCACTGTCTTTGAGTATCTGAAGCAGGCTTACGCCGATTTATACAGGATGGAGGAGCGGCTGAACGGGCTGTATGAAAAAATGGCAGAGGATACCAGCGAAAAGCTGATCAATCAGGCCGCCAATTTGCAGGAAACCCTGGAGGACCGGGATTTTTATAGCATCGAGAGCCATATTTACCGTGTGGCCGCCGGCCTTGGCATTACAGCCATCGGCATGGACAAGGTTCTTGAAAAGCTGAGCGGCGGACAGCGCGCAAAGGTGATCCTGGCAAAGCTTCTCCTCGAAAAGCCAGAAGTGCTGCTGCTGGATGAGCCCACCAACTTTTTGGACAAAGAACATGTAGAGTGGCTGTCGAAATATCTTACAGGCTTTGAGGGTGCCTTTATTCTTGTATCCCATGATTTTGATTTTCTGGATCAGGTAACGACCTGTATTGGGGATATTGAGTTTGGCACCATTACCAAGTATCATGGTAATTACAGCGCCTTTCTAAAACAGAAGGGACAGAAACGGGAAGAATATATCAGGCAGTATGAAAGTCAGAAAAAATTCATCGAACGGACTGAAGAATATATTGCGAAGAATAAAGTGCGCGCCTCCACCGCGGCCATGGCCAAAAGCCGCCAGAAAAAATTGGATAAAATCGAACGTATGGCGCCGCCGACTGGTCTTACAAAGCCGATGATCCGCTTTAAATCCACTGGAATCACCGCGCAGAGGGTTCTCGAGGTTAAGGATTTGGAAGTGGGGTATTACTATCCCTTACTGCCAAAACTGCACTTTGTGCTGGAGCAGAACCAGCGGGTGGTCATTACCGGCTTTAATGGTATCGGCAAATCGACGCTGCTGAAAACCCTGATTGGTGAAATTTTGCCCATCTCTGGAAGTTTTGAGTTCGCCAGAAATGTGGTCATTGGCTATTATGAACAGGATTTGAAATGGGAGAGAGAAGGACAGACACCACTGGAAATTATTACGGAAGCTTTTCCGAAGCTATCACAGAAGCAGACGCGCTCAGCTCTGTCACGATGCGGTGTTAAAGCTGAGCATGTGCTGCAGCCCATCACAACCCTGAGTGGCGGTGAGCAGTCCAGAGTAAAGCTGTGCAAGCTTACACTGTCACCCTGCAATCTGTTGATTCTCGACGAACCTACCAACCATTTGGATTATCTGGCAAAGGAAAGCCTTCAGGAAGCATTGCAGGATTTTGATGGCACCGTTATTCTGGTATCTCACGAAGCCGCCTTTTATCGGGATTGGGCCGATAAGGTGCTGGAGATTGAGAAGATGGGTTTTTAAGAAACTTGACAAATTCTAAATTGCGCGTATAATTGAAAGTAGTAATTTACTAAATTTAGTGAATTACTAAATAAAATTTAAGGACAAACAAAATGAAGATACCAACACATTTAAAACATAAGCCTGTTATTGAGGTTGAAAACTATGAGGAAATTGATGGAAGAAAGGCCTACGACAGTGATGCCAAGGGGCTTTCGCTGGGGCTGGCCCAGTGGAATGACCGTGGGCGCGTGGACGCTTCGGCCAAGGTATGGCGTTACACGGGCGAAAAGTGGTCGCGTCAGTCCGAGGAGCTGCCTCTGCACCGGGTTATCGACCTGGCCATATTGATTTGCCGGGCAGAGCAGTATTTCAGAGAAGATTCCTACCGCCACGATAAGCTTTATGACCCGGAAAATCCGGTGATCGACCGGGTGGGGCTCCAGGGAGACGCCATGACCATCGCGGTCGATACAGACAATGAAATGATTGATGAGGACATTAAACTTTTTGCGCAGGCACTGGCGGAAGACGGTGAGCTTTTAGGCGAGCGGATGGCCGCTCTGTCACGCATTTTAAAGGAAATGGGGTATTAATAATGGATATGGACCGTAAAAAGGAATTAAAAGAAGCATACAAAAATTACCGTCCGGAAATGGGAATATTTGTTATCCGCCATATTGAGACGGGAAAGACATTTTTAGAAGCGACAAACAATATTAAGGGAAAGATCAACAGTGATGTTTTTCAGCTGAATATGGAAACCTTTATGCGTAACCGTGACCTGAATAAGGACTGGAAACGCCTTGGGAAAGACGCCTTTGAGGTAGTAATCCTGGAAAAGCTGGAATACGACGAGGATGATCAGGGCAGTAAAGACTACGGCGACGAGCTGGAAATGCTTTATGGCGAGTGGCAGCGCAAGCTTCGCTCAGAGGGAACGGAGCTATACTGAAATGATTCGCAAAATGACCGAAGCAGACCTTGGACGGGTCATGGAAATCTGGCTGAATGCCAGCGTTAGGGGGCAGTCCTTTATTTCGGAAGATTATTGGAGAGGCCATGCCGAAGTAGTAAAAAAGGAATATATTCCCCAATCCGAAGTCTATGTAAATGAACAGGATCGTAAGATCAACGGTTTTATCGCCGTGGTAGGGGGCCGTCATATCGGCGCTCTGTTCGTTGATCCAGACTGCTGGCATCAGGGCATTGGCCGCGGTCTGATGGAGTATGCGCTTAACCGCTATAAAGGAATGATTACGCTGGCCGCCTATGTGGAAAATATCCGCGCCGTAAATTTTTACAAACGGTTGGGATTTGAAGTCAAAGAAGAAGAAACGGAAGCCGAAAGCGGACACCGTGAGTATATTATGCAAGGAGAAAGTAAATGAAACCAATTTTTTTATGTTACCCTAAATGCTCGACCTGTCAGAAAGCTAAACGCTTTTTAGAAGATAACAATGTGGACTATGAGCTGCGGGATATTGTGAAGGAAAACCCTAAAAAAGAAGAATTGTTAAAGTGGATGGAGCTATACGGCGGAGAGCCCAGAAAATTCTTTAATGTGAGTGGTATGGCTTACCGAGAGCTGGGGCTGAAGGATAAGGTAAAAACTATGACCCGGGAAGAAATGGCGGAGGTACTGTCCACCAATGGTATGCTTGTCAAGAGGCCGGAGTTAATCTTTGAGGATAAAGTGCTTGTAGGATTTAAAGAAGAAGAATGGTCTGCTGCGCTGGAGCTTTAAGATGAAGTTTGAAGAACGCTACAGCTGCCTGCCTGAGGACGCCCTGCCCCAGGAGATCGTTCTGCTTATGGGCCGGGGGTGCTTCTGGAAAAAGTGCAGCTTCTGCGATTACCATATGGACAGTGGCCCAGATTCGGTATCCGTTTCATTGAACAACAAGGTTTTGAAACAGGTGACAGGTGAGTTTGGCCGCCTTGTGGTACTTAATTCAGGCTCATACTTTGAATTGCCAGAGGAAACGAAAAAACAGGTTCTTGAGATTTGCCGTCAAAGGAATATCTGCCATCTGCATATGGAGAGCCACTGGCTTCTTCGCGAAAAAACCCGGGTCTTAAAAGAGAAAATGGCCAAAGAGGGGATATGTCTTCATTCGCGCATTGGTATCGAGACCTTTGACGAGCAATACCGGGAAGAGATCATGCTCAAGGGGATGGGCTATAACCAGGCACCTTCCGCCATCGCCGAAATTTATGATGAGTGCTGCCTGCTTTTCGGCATGACCGGCCAGTCGCCGGAACAGTTTGAGAAAGATATGAGCACAGCCCTAAAGTATTTCTCGCGTGTCTATGTCAATATTTTCAATGATAACAGCACCGCTGTAAAGGCCGACCCGGAGCTGATCCGCTGGTTCACCGTACACAGCCTGCCAAAACTACAAAATGACCCCAGAATCTGTGTTCTGATGAACAACACCGATCTTGGGGTGGGTGATTAAATTATTCCTGAATCAGCTCAACAGGTGCCACAAAAGTCATCAACATCCGTTTAAAAACGGCGTCGTCTTCCGGCGTCCGTTTTTTTATTTTGGCAGCGTGTCCTGCCTGGCGCTGCTTTTGATTTAAAAAGCGCTGGTAGAGCAGCTCGTCAATATTAGCGGTGCTGTAGACAAAGCCCGAGGGGCTGAGAACCGCTGTGACCTTTTCCAGGACAAGGGCAGCCAAGCCATAGTCATGGGTTATGATAATGTCCTGAGGCTCAGCCATGCCGACGATTTTATAATCGCTGGCGTCCCGGCCCTGGTCCACTCGGATAATCTCGCAGTCGTCGTCGCCCTCAAGATCATGGGAGGTGTCGGCGACCATCAGCAGTGGGATTTTATAAGAAGCGGCGGTCTCCTCACAGATCGTCCGTACACCCTTAGGGCAGGCATCTCCGTCAATAATTATGCGCATATTTCATTCCTCCTTTTTCTTAAACGCAGACAGCTCTACAGATAAATCCGATGGGGCGCGCGTCTTGAAGTTCCAGATATTCATATTGAAGTAATAGTAATTAATGTATTCGGCGATTGAGAAAAATAACAGGATCAGCCCAAAAAGGTTAAAGGGAACAAACAGTGCGCCCCGGTCTGCGAACAGCAGTACCAATAAAAACAGAGGATAAAGCCCAATCACAAAGGGCGTGACCTTCTTGAGAAGGGAAAAAATCCGAAGAACAGCCGTCTGATTGACCGCTTTTCCAGAGGCGGCCTGGTCACGGTACAGCCAGTAGCCACAGCCCTGAAGCAGGGTGAAAATTAAAACCCCCCCCGGCAGAATGAGACGTATATCAAGGCCGCCCTCTAACGTAGTGGAAAGAAGGTATACCAGATAGCCGCAGACCACCATGGTTGCCAGTTCGCTGAGAAACAGCCGGTGACATTGCTTGGCATCTTTATTGTCCATATTTAAGAATGATCTCCCTTTTGTTTTTTACTGTTCTCCAGATAGGTCTCCATCCGTTTTTTGTTAAAAATCAACACGCCGGCAAAAATGCCATACAGTCCAAGGACAATAATCAGACGGACAGGGTTATCCTGCATGATGCCTGCGCCCATGAGCGTTGTCATCAAAAAGCCCGGAGTGCGCCCCAGAAGGGCAATGAGTATAAAGGTTTTAAAGTTCATCCTGGTAAGCCCGGCCAGATAACAGAAAATATCATCAGGAAAGCCGGGAAACAGAAAGATTAAAAATAAAACCATGTTCAGCCGGGATTCGCGTATATTATCCAGCTTATCTGTCCATTTTGAAGGAACCCATTTAAAAATAACCGGACGCCCCAGTTTTTTCGCAATACCAAAGGCGGCGGCAGTTCCGATCATAATGCCTGCTTCACTGAGCAGAAAGCCCTTTATCCAGCCGAAAAGCGCACCACCCACCAGAGTGGTCGTACCGCCAGGGATCGGCGCAATAATGACCTGGAGAATCTGAAATAAAAAATAAATAAACGGTGTCCAGCCGCCAAAGCTGAGAAGCCACTGCTTGACAGCATCCACCGAATCTAAATATTCAAGCATTTCACTATCCTTTAATTGTATTTTACCATAATTATCCGTCTGCTGTCTTTATTTAATCTAAATTTGTCAGCGGCAAAGCATTTTTGAAAAAATTAGCGAAATAAGGATTGACAAATACATGCTTTGCCATTATAATTATTAAATGTGCTTACAATAAAATAGCGTCTCAAAGAGAGAGCAGCTGCATCTGCGGACAGGTGTCTGAGCTGGTTGAAGGAGCACGCCTGGAAAGCGTGTGTACGTGAATAGCGTACCGAGGGTTCGAATCCCTCCCTGTCCGCCATAATTTGAAAATAAGAGCGAAAGCTCTTTTTTTATTTTTTGTAGAGATAATCAGACTCGTTTAACAGATGAGGATAGGTTTTAAATAATTGTTTTGTGGCTTTATCCGATTTGTGGATCAAGGTATCAACCATATCCGATTTATCTGGAAGATGCAGGGCGAACAGCAGAATTTCAATCATATACCGAAAATACTCGTCATAGCTAAGTTCCATGCTTTCATTGATTAATCGCTGGATCGTACGTTGTGTGCCGTACACCGTTGCCAAAACCAGCTTTAGCTGGGTTTCTGGATTTTCTGAAGTAGAGCTGTTTTTTTTCAAAAGTTTTAAATATTCTTCTTTTTGGTTAACAAAAGCGAACTCCTCAAGTAAATCCTCCTGCATAACATCAGAAATAAAACGTCTGGCTTTTGGGTCGTGCTTTCGAATTTGAAAGGTGACATTCATAAAGGTGACAATATACATCAAAGGATCATCTTCAGGTGTCATAAAATACTTTAAATAGCCAGAAAGAATATAGTAGTCTTCTGTTAATACAGCAAGGGCTATATTTTTTTTGCTTTTAAAATAATAGGTGATCAGTCCCTGGTTAATGCCGGATTCCTCCGAGAGGCGTTTGTTGGAAATATTAAAATAGCCATGCTCAATGTAGAGCCGTTTTGCGGTTTCATAAATCTTTTGTTTAGTATTGCCGTTTTCTTTGTGTTTCACTGTACTTTACCTCCGACTAATTAAATATTAAAACATAATTTTGAACATGTTGCAAATTAATATTGACAACTTTCTAAAAATTTGATATATTTACTCACAGGTAATTACTTGCAAGTAAATACAAACAATAAGGGGAAAAATATGAATAATCAAAAAAGAACAGCAGAAAAAAATCAACTGTTCGAAGATGTCTTTAATGGAAAAACACCAAAAAGAGTTCCAATTCTTAGTTCAGGAGATAATTCTTTTTGTCTTGGCTATGTTGGATTTGATTTAAGAAGAGAACAATACAGCATTGAAAAGAATTTAGAGGCCATTGAAAAAACGACGAAAGATTTTGACACAGACTCAATTTTTGCAACAATGGTGCGTATCCCGCAGATGTATAAAATACTGGGAGCAAAAAATTTTGTCATGGGGGGAGATGGATTTTTACAACATCCAGAGGTGACCAGTCTAAATGAAAATGACTATGAGGACTTAGTTGCAGATCCGTTCAAGGCCATTTGTGACAAAGCATTGCCGCAAATTTATAGTGAGTTTGGTAAAGAAGGTTTTGAGGGAAAGTCTGCTTTTGCGAAGGGGATGTTTACCTTTTATTCAGTAATGGAACAGCTTGATAAGGGATACTTGAAAATTGCGGAAAAACACGGAAAGGCCGTCTATAATATGGCTTGTACGGCCGCCTGTACACCTTTTGATGTCTTGTCTGACCAGCTTCGTTCTTTTACTGGTATCAGCAAAGATATGAGACGCTGTCCAGATAAGGTGGAAGCGGCCTGTGAAGCGCTGCTGCCTTGTATGGTGAAAGCAGGAATCAAGCCAAATTCTAATCGATATCAGAGAACATTTATACCTTTGCATATGGCGCCATATATGCGTACAAAGGATTTTGAGCGCTTTTATTGGCCGACCTTTAAAAGATACGTAGAGGCACTGGATGAAGCAGGAGTGGGCGCGACGATCTTTGTTGAACAGGACTGGTCCCGTTATTATGATTATCTCTTTGAATTGCCAGAAAATACAATGATGATTTTTGAGGAGGGGAATCCATCAGAAGTCAAAGAAAAACTTGGAAAAAAACATATTTTGGCTGGCTTTTATCCTATGGGCGTGTTAAAAACAGGAACAGAGCAGGAATGTCTGGATAAAGCTAAGGAAATCGTAGATATTCTGGCTCCTGGTGGGAAGTATATTTTTACACTGGACAAAAATTTATTAACGATTCGGGATATTAATCCGGAGAATTTAAAAACAGTGCTCCGATTTGTCAAGGAATACGCTGTTTATGCATAGGGGGAAAAGATGAAATCAGAATACTATAGAAATCCGTCAGAAACGCTTGAAAAATATGAAATAACAGAAGCAGATGCGGGTTATGCTATGGACAGTCTTCAGGGAATGGAAGAGCTTGTTTACAGCTATGTGTTTTTTTTAATCAGCTAAGGGGAGAAATAATGAATGAAAATACCAGCTATTTGTTGAAAATGAGTTTAGTATCTGGAGTGCTGGCCGGACTGGTCCTTGGAATTTATCAAATTGGGCCTTTTGGAAATCTTATGTGGCCTATTTTTATCGGATTAGGAGTTACATTTGCATCTGGAGCAGAGCTTAAAAAAACGCCGAATTATTTATGCTGTATGGTATGCGGGGTTATATGGGCATTAATTTATCTGCAAATGGATAATTTTTTAAGAAGTACTGGCATAAACATTGGTGTGGTGACAGGTGTGTGCACTCTGGTTATCACTTTTGTGGTTTGTGCTGTGCACATGATCCCCCTGGCAAAGACCTGGTTCAACGTAGTTCCGCTTGTCTTTGCTGGTTTGACAGTAACGTTCTCCCAGGGAGGGCAGAACCTAGTTGGTGTAATTTTGGGATTGTCCTGCGGTATCTTGGTTGCTGTAGCCATTGAGCCGGTCACGGAGATGTTCATGAAAAAAGAAAATGCAGAAAAAAAGAGACAAAAATCTCTATTAGAAGAAAAAATGTAAAAAAAGCCCCGGTTTCCGGGGCTTTTTTAGGTGAAGGTAACTTTTGATTTGACCATGCCGACAGGAAAATACAGGGCAATTCTTGTTTCTGCTTAAAGCCCTTGACAGTAAAGAGGTTGTTCTGTATAATATGAAATATTGTAGATTCACTGCGTATTCGCAGTAAACATACTTAATCACACTAGGCGGGGAACTAGCGGTGCCCTGTAACCTGCAATCCGCTACAGCAGGGCTGAATTCCCCAAAGAGGTGCCAGAATTTGGAGTCTGCCGCGGATAAGTGGTGTTGACGGTTGGACCCTTCGCAATATGAACTTATGAACCCTGTCAGGTCCGGAAGGAAGCAGCAGTAAGTAAGATCTCGTATGTGCCGGAGGACTCTCTGACAAGAGCTGGCTGTCCGCGTAACGTTTGGAGACTGGTTATCAATGCGGGGTGTGTGATTAAGTATGTTTTAATTTTTTGATAAAAGCTGAAAAAAGAGGCCAGACGGCCTCTTTTTATTAATCCAGCTCAAACTGTCCGGTATAAAGCTGGTAATATTTTCCCTTTTGTTTTAATAGTTCTTCGTGGTCGCCGCGCTCGATAATCCGGCCGTGTTCCAGTACCATGATGGCGTCGGCGTTTCGGACGGTGGACAGGCGGTGGGCGATGACAAAAACAGTACGGCCTTCCATGAGCTGATCCATACCGCGCTCAATAAGGGCCTCGGTACGGGTGTCGATGGAGCTGGTGGCTTCATCGAGGATAAGTACCGGCGGATTGGCGACAGCGGCCCGGGCGATGGCCAGTAGCTGGCGCTGCCCCTGGCTCAGGTTGGCTCCGTCGGAGGTCAGCATGGTGTCATAGCCCTGAGGAAGATGGCGGATAAAGAAGTCGGCGTTGGCCAGCTCAGCGGCAGCGTGGACTTCCTCATCGGTGGCATTGAGACGGCCGTAACGGATATTATCGGCTACAGTACCAGTGAACAGGTGGGTATCCTGAAGGACCATCGCGAGAGAGTGCCGTAAATCAACTTTCCGGATTTTTTTAATGTTGATGCCGTCGTAGGTGATCTTGCCTTCCTGAACCTCATAAAATCGGTTGATAAGATTGGTGATCGTGGTTTTGCCTGCGCCGGTTGAGCCTACAAAGGCAATCTTCTGGCCGGGCTTGGCAAAAAGAGAAACATTGTGCAGCACCATTTTGTCATCGCTGTAGCCAAAGGTAACATCATGGAAACGCACATCCCCCCTGAGCTTTTCATAGGTCAGGGTGCCATCGTGATGCGGATGTTTCCAGGCCCAGGTATTAGTAACTTCCTTACATTCGGCCAGAGTGCCGTCTGCGGATTCGCAGACATTGACGAGGGTTACATAACCATCGTCTTTTTCAGGCTCAGCGTCAATGACTTCAAAGATTCGTTCAGCCCCGGCAAGAGCGGTCAGCAGCGCGTTAAACTGTTGGGAAATCTGGGTGATGGGCTGTGAGAAGGAGCGTGTGTACTGTAAAAAGGAAGCGATGGAGCCTAAGTCCATGCTGCCAAAAATAACAAGTACTGCACCGAAAGCGGCTGTCAAGGCGTACTGCACATAGGAGAGGTTTCCCATGATAGGCATGAGCACATTGGCGTAGGTATGGGCTTGAGTAGAAGCGCTTCTCAGCTTGTCGTTGAGCTCGGCAAAATCATTTTTGACAATGTCCTCATGGCAGAAAACCTTGATAACTTTTTGTCCCTCGATCATTTCCTCGATATAGCCGTTAGTTTCACCGAGCGCCTTCTGCTGCGCTTTAAAGCCCCGGGCACTTCGGCTTCCCACAGTTTTTATCACAAAGTACATGATCACAAGCATGCCGATGACGATCAAAGTCAGCAGCGGGCTTAAGATCAGCATCATGATAAAGGTTCCCACCACCGTGACGGTGGCGGTCAGCATTTGCGGAAGGCTCATGGCAATGGCTTCGCGCAGAGTATCAACATCGTTGGTATAGCGGCTCATGAGTTCGCCGTGTGTATGGGTGTCAAAATATTTGATGGGGAGATCCTCCATGCTGTTAAAAAGGTCTCGCCGCACGGCGTTGAGGGTTCCGTTGGAGATGACGATCATCATCCGGTTATAGGCATAAGCACAGGCCGCCCCGGCCAGATAGATTCCCCCCATTAGCAGCAGCATCTGGATAAAGGGCATGAGCGCGCCGGGGGTGAGGGGTTTTCCGATAAGAGGCACGATGCCCTGGTTGATGATGGGCTTTAGGAAATATGTGCCGGCCACGGTGGCGCCGGAGCTGATAAAGACAAAGAGTATGACAAGTATAAGTAGCAATCTGCGTTTCGCCATGTAGCCAAAAATACGAAGCAGTGTCTTTTTGATATTTTTGGGCTTTTGAACGCTTTTTTTCTTTGGCATTATTCCTCAACTCCTTTCTGCTGTGAATGAAAGACCTCACGGTAAATCGCATTGTTTTCCAGGAGATTTTCATGGGTATCGATAGCGTCGATACGGCCCTCGTCCAGCACGATGATCTTGTCCGCATCGCTGACCGAAGAAATACGCTGGGCGATAATGATGGCGGTAGTATCTTTTAGATTCTGACGGAAGCCTTCGCGAATGGCCGCGTCGGTAGCGGTATCCACCGCGCTGGTGCTGTCATCCAGAATGATGATTTTGGGCTTTTTCAGGAGTGCTCTGGCAATGCAGAGACGCTGCTTCTGGCCGCCGGATACGTTGACGCCGCCCTGGCCAAGATAGGTGTCATAGCCCTCTGGGAAAGACATGATAAAATCATGGGCACAGGCTGCTTTGGCGGCGGCGATAACTTCTTCGTCTGTGGCGTTTTCATCGCCCCATTTCAGATTGTCTTTGATTGTGCCTGAGAATAGGACGTTTTTCTGAAGGACCATGGCGACAACCGATCGCAGGTGGTCCAGGGTATAGTCCCGAACATCATGGCCGCCGACCAGCACCTGCCCGTCTGTTACATCATAAAGCCTTGGAATAAGCTGAACCAGCGTAGTTTTTGCCGAGCCAGTTCCTCCGATGATGCCGACGGTTTCGCCGGAGGCGATGGAGAAATCAATGCCGGTCAGGATATTTTCGGCTGCGTCCTCCTGGTATTTGAAGGAAACGTTCCGGTATTCGATGCTGCCGTCGTCAGCTGTGAGGGATGGAGCGGCCGTCTCATCAGTAATGCTGATGGGTTCTTCCAGCACCTCGATAATACGTGATACAGAGGAACGAGAGAGAACAATCATAATAAAAACCTGGGCGATCATCATCAGAGACATAAGAATCTGCGTCACATAGGAAATAAAACTGATGAGTTCTCCTGTCAGTAGTGTGCCGCCGATGATCATGTTGCCCCCAAACCATAAGATGGCGATAATGGTGGCATACATGGTTAGCATCATGATGGGCATGCCGAGGATAATGATTTTTTCAGCGGCAAGAGATGCCTGCATGAGGCTATCGTTGGCTTCGGCAAATTTTTTCTTCTCGTAACGTGCCCGTACAAAGGCTTTGACAACGCGGATGGCGATGAGGTTTTCCTGAACCTGCGCGTTGAGCCCGTCGTATTTTTTCAGCATGGCGTTAAAACGCGGAAAGGCCAGGGTGGACATGGTGGCCAGGGCAATGGCCAGTATGGGAATGACAATGAGAAAAACGCGGACAAGGTCGCCGTTGATGGCGGCCGCCATGATGGTGGCGCTGACCAGCATAACGGGTGCGCGTACCAGTACGCGGATGACCATCATGTAGGCCATTTGAGTATTGGTAATATCCGTGGTCAGACGTGTGACCAGTGACGGAGTGCTGAAACGGTCGATGTTCGCAAAAGAAAATTCCTGGATTTTGTCGAAAACGGCTTTGCGGAGCTCACTGCCAAAGCCCATGGCACCCTTGGCGGCAAAACGACCGGAAAGAACGCCGAAAAGCAATGAACAGAGGGCCACCAGCACCATGATGGCGCCAATTTGAAAAACGTAGTTCAGGTCACGCGTTGTGATACCCTGATCCACGATTTTAGCCATTAAAAAAGGAATCTGGATTTCCAGAAGAACCTCGACGATAACCGTGAGTGGCGCCAGTATCGACGGAAGGCGGTATTTCGCGAGGTAGGGCTTTAGCTGTTTAATCATGGGATGCTCCTTCTTAATCAGTAGTATTTATGCATGATACATACCCTTATTTTCTGTTTTTCTAAATAAGAAATAGGGGTAATCCCAGTGTATCGGAACGGAAAATTAATGTCAAGTAAAACCAAAATGCTTTTCAAGATAAAAACTTAAAGAAAAAGCTTTGTTAAACTTTTGTCGGACAGATACATACTGGTTCATTTACAACAAAATTTTGCGATTGCCTTTCCGCTCATCAAAAAACTTGATATAATACAAATTGACGAATTATGTAAACTATTGAGCGAATATACTAAGGAGGGTAATATGAGCAAATTGAATGATATACGGTTTTTTCAGGTAAAACCGGCCATTTACTATGGCATTGGCGCCATAGAACAGGTTGGAAACCACGACTTTAAGCAGGTCTGCATTGTAACGGACGAAGGGATGGTCAAATTTGGCCTGCTGAAAATGCTGACAGACGTGTTGGATAAACATAACATCAAATACCATGTTTTTTCTGACGTTGAACCAGACCCGTCCACAGAAATTGTTGAAAAGGGACTGACACATATCCTGATGGAAAAACCAGATGCTTTAATTGCCCTTGGCGGCGGATCAGCCATCGATTCAGCAAAGGCCATTATCTATTACTGCTACAATTTCAAAAAAATGTTCTTTGAGGAAGACTACATTAAAAAACCATACTTTATCGCTATGCCGACAACCGCCGGCACAGGTTCTGAAGTAACGGAATACGCGGTTATTACCGATAAGAAAAACAATACTAAGATTCCGCTTACCGACATTCTTATGATGCCGGACGCCGCGATTCTTGAACCAAAATTGATTGAGAGCGTTCCGCCAGCAGCGACGGCGGCCACAGGAATGGACGTTTTAACTCATGCGGTAGAAGCCTATGTTTCCACCAATAATAACCCGTTTTCACGCTGCTATGCGGCAAAGGCCGCGGAGCTGGTTTTTAAGAGCCTGTATGAATGCTATGTGAATGGTGGTAATCTGGAAGCTAAGGCCAGTATGCAGATTGCATCCTGTATGGCCGGGATAGCATTTAACAGCGCAGGTCTGGGCATCACTCACAGTATTGCCCATGCAGTTGGCGCACAGTGGCATTTGCCCCACGGTTTAGCCAACGCTATCGGTCTGCCATATGTTGTACGCTTTAATGGGCAGTGCGGCAGAGCTCAGCATTTATATAACCGTCTCCTGAGTGCCATTGGTATTCCAAATGTCAGCGGAGATGCCGCAGAAATGCTGTACAACAGCATCATTACCCTTTGTAAGGAAATCAATATTCCAACATCCCTTAAAGAACAGGGCATTGATGAGGCAGATTTTAAGGCCAGCAAGGACATTATTATTGGAAAAGCTATGAAAGATGTCTGCACTCAGACCAATCCGCTGTCACCGACCAAAGAACAGTTCAGCGAGCTTCTGGATCAGATTTATTACGGCGCATAAGCCGTCAGAATAGACCTTTAGAGCACTCCTCCGGGGTGCTCTTTTTTAGTACACAAAATACGCTTGCACTTTTAGATTTAAAAGATTAAAATAAAGAAGATGGTGCATTTGTTGAAAAAATTAAAAGTAAAAATGACTTAAATGGAGAATATGCCACCATTTTGTTTTAAAAATACCATTTAGTGTATATAAATAAGTAGATTATAATAATTATAAAAGGAGGAAAAGAAATGGCAAAGAAACCCGCTACGCCGCTGGCTTACTTGATGGATATGCTTTATATTCAGGGTTCGCAGCTGGCAAGAACTGTTCATGTTGACCGAACCATTATCAGCCGGTGGAGAAATGGACGTGTTGAGCTGGGGCCTAAATCACCTTATTTTGAAGAAATTATTCGTGCCATCGTAAAAGTTAACAGAGAACAGGGATTGAATACATTGGAACGGTTCTTTTCCTCGCTGGAACCGGGGATCGCTGTAGACACAGAACAGGATTTGGAAAGCTGTGTATCCCGGTGGCTGGTCGATAAAGAATTTGAAGCAAAATATGCAGATAAGGAAAGAGGGAATAGTCTCTATACCGCAACCTATAAAATTTATAAGGGCATCACTGGTAAAATGGATGCTCTGGACGATATGTTTGACACACTGGCGTCACTGCCAAAGGGAGAAATCTTCTGGGGCTATGATGCAGATTCAAGAATCTTTAAACAAAGCAATAACGATACACGAAAAATACAAAAGCGCTTTCTGGAGGCGGAAAAAAATAAGACTAAGCTCATGACCATGTTCTATTTAAACCGCTCACAGGAAGAGATTTATAACATGTTTGAATACTGGCTGCCCATACTGCTTTCCACAAATGCTGAAGCTTACTATACCTATGATGTGGAGCGTCCCTTCTATGATTATATTTTCAGCATTAAGGGAAAACAGACATTGGTGGGAATAAACGGGACAAATGGCGATACTTATTCCGCCATTTACACCGACCCTATGAGCCAGCGACAGTTTGATAATTTTCTAAAAAGGCATCTGGAGAATTTTCAGCCGCTGACTAGAAATTTAGGAAGCCGCGTGGTCTGCAGCGATTTCACCCGGGAAAATATGGAAGGCTTTAACCGCAATGACACCGATCAGTATGTTATTGCCACATCTATGTCTTTTCTCTCTTCAGGAAGAAGTATTATTGAAGGGATTTTAATGGATCTGTGTCTGAGCAGTGAGGAAGAGCATAGCCTCATCGACTATTACGACAATTGCCGGGTAGGCCTTGGACAGTTTTTATCTGAGGAGAAATATACCCGGATTATTTTGAGTCTCGATTATATCAAAAGTCTTGCACAGCGCCCCGTGATTGAGGTGCCGGTTTTTTCCGCGTTGCTGAAGCGTAAGGTGGAGGTTGCGGGGAAGCATATTATAAAAGAGCTGGTCTCTTTTCTGAAATTTGTGAAAAGTGATCCTAAGGTTCAGATTGCTTTGAGGCCATCGGCATCACCAGAGTTAATTGAAAATCTGAATATCTGGGTAAAGGAGGGTGCTGCCGCCTACTTCCATTTTGACAATGATCTTTCTACCCGTATAGTGACTGAGGAGTTCGCGGCGGTCAATACCTTTTATACGATGGTTGATAAATACTGGGAGCAGCTCCCTTATGACAGCAAAGACAAGGAATGGGTTTATGACCAGATCAGTAAAATCAGCGGGGAAAAGCTTTGAGTGTCACATATGTGTCAACTTAGTAACGTGAATGTTTTTCCGATGGGTTTAAAAACCAGAGCAAAAGCGCTATAATAAAGAAGCCGAATGTATCAATGAGCTCTCCAAAGAACTACACAAAAAAGTAGTACCACTGGATACCGAGCGCCACGGTGCCAGTGACAATGTTCTCATTAATGCAAAAAAAGATGTGCTGAAAAGCACATCTTTTTTTGTTCTACTGAATATTCATTTCCATAGTGTGCAGGAGATTACGGCAGAGAGCGAGAATGATCAGAGCGACTAGTACATTGACAGCGCAGTCTGCAAACAGTCCGGCAGCCAGGCTTCCGGCGATGAGGCCGACCGCTACACCGGCGATAACGCCTGGGATCAGCAGGATAACAAGGATCAGATAATAGAGCATTACGACCAGAACCTTGCTCTGCATATTGCCGAGAATACGTTCGATTAAAATATTACCGGCAGATAAAAGGGTGGCCAGTCCTGCACGGGCGGCGATGACCGCAATGATCTCAGCGGCTGGAGCGCCCAGAATCAAGCCACAGGGGATAAAAATAATCAAACCACTGACAAAGCTGTCCACCACAGATTCCAGACTGGCAAAAACCAGCTTTTTAAACGGGTTCTGGGGAATCATGTAAATGTAGGGTAGAGTCAGTTCTTTGACCCACCGTCCCATGGCCCCTGTTAACACCTGAAGGTAGCACAGCATGCCGAAGATCAGCACCAGACTGATATGCTCCTTTGCCAGCAGACTGGCAAGAATAGCCACCACGGTGCAGATAAGGGTAAACTGGTTTAAGAACAGGTAACCCGAGCGGCGGTTTTCCAGCAGATGCTTGAAAAAGAAAACTGAGGCTCCATGGCCGTGGCCGATACCGGTTTTTTTACGGCTGATTTTGGAGGCGTCCTTGGTATCGCTGATGCGTCCGTCCTTGGCGGCGGCTTTGGTGGTATAGGTTTTTTCAGCGGATTGAAGCACATCTTCGTAATAATCGGATTCGCTCCGGCAGATATACAGGATGATCAGGCCGATCAGAGCGATGAGCAGCACCAGAAAGACAAGTGCCTTCAGGAAATTTCCCGCAATCAAACCCATGGTGAAGGCTTTTGTCCAGCCAAGGACAGGGATGTATTCCATCAGATTGGAATCTGCCGTGCTGAGCAGTGCCTCATAAAAATTCTGGGTTTTAAAAAGTGTCGTCAAAAAGAGGGCGGCCATCAGGAAGCCAAAACAATAAAGCACTGCCCTTACCACGCGGCGGCGCTTGTCCTCTCCTCTGGTGTAAGAATAAATGGCAAGCGCAAGGATTTCGCCGACCACCAGAAACAAACAGTAGCCCGCGAACAGGGCAATGAGTCCAGGAGTGCCGACACCAAAGAATGACCGGAGAGTCGTTCCCTGAAACAAAATGAAGAAACCCAGTAGCAGTGACATGCCTACTTGTTTAGCCAAGCCATAGGCCAGGATCTTTCTCGGGGAAACCGGCGCCAGAAAAAGCAGATTGACATCTGCCATGGTAAAAAAGCTGCCTCCGGAGGAAAGGCCCTTTTGAATCTGGGTGACCAGAAGGAACAGAAAAAGGCCGATGAGGATTGCGCCCAGCAGTGGCAGATTCTGGCCTTGCGACAGAGGCATATCCTCTCCTGGTGTAAAAACTGTTGTCACAAGGGCAAAGCCGAAAAACAGAACCATAAGAATGGTCACAACCAGATGGCTGGGATGGTTCTTCAGGTCAAGAAGCCGGTTTTTGAAGGTGGTTTTCCAAAGATAGAAAATACTGGACATCTTAAGCCTCCCCCTCGGTAATGCTGAAGAAAAGCGCCTCCAGGGATTCGTCAGTTTCGGTGAGCTCTTCTGGCCGCCTGGTTGCCCGGATCTCGCCGTCCATCATAATATGGGCCACATCCCAATAATCCTCCACCGAGTCGATCATATGGGTGCTGATGAGGAGAGAAACACCCTGATCTCTGAGCTCAGAAAAAATCAGCTTCAGCTCTTTGATGGCATGGGGGTCAAGGCCTACCATGGGCTCGTCAAAGATGATGACCTTTGGCTCAAACAGCAGGGCACAGCAGATGCTGACTTTTTGCTGCATTCCCTTAGACAGCTCCTTACCGAGCTTTTTGCGCTTGTCGTCAAGCTCGAAGCGTTCGATGAGGGCGTCCGCTTTTGCTTCCCAGTCCGCAAGGCCATAGGCACGGGCGATAAACTCCAGATGCTCCTCGATCGTCAGCATATCGTAAAGGGCAGGAAGCTCAGGGATATAGCCAAGCTGGCGTTTAGCCTCAAGAGAACGGCAGGGTGCGCCGTTAATTTCAATGGCGCCTTCAAACCGGAGCAGCCCACAGATACATTTGATAATGGTCGATTTTCCAGCGCCGTTTGGTCCAAGAAGTATGGCGATTTCGCCATCTCCGACGGTAAAAGTGAGGTCGTTGTTGGCTTTTGTTTTTCCGTACTTTTTCGTGACGTTGTTTATTGTGATCATGGTTATTTCCTTTCGGTTCCGGTTTGTCAGCGATTTGGATATCGGGTATAATAGAGAAACCAGAGAATTAATTTGACAAGAATTCTTGTCAAAAAGTATATCATTGACAAGGAAAGTTGTCAAGTCGAGAAATTTAAAGTCGTAAGAAGGAAAGAATATGAAGCATAAGAAGTTAAAACAAGCTTTTGCCGGCGTTGGGCTGGCACTGCTGCTTTTATTACCAGCGGGAGGAATTGCGGTCAACTGTATGACTTATCAGCCGGAAGCGGCAGCGCAGCAGGCCTTAAGAGGGGACAGACAGGTGGTGGTAAAGGATGGAGGAACCATTGCCTTTGAACCGGAAAACCAAAAGGGAGAGACTGGCGTCATTTTTTATCCCGGCGCTTTTGTATCGCCTGAAGCCTATGCCCCTCTGGCTCTGGAAATTGCGGAGCAGGGATATCCTGTTTATATTGTCAGAATGCCCATGAATCTGGCAGTACTCTCGCCAGAACGGGGAAGTGAGATAATGGCGCTGCACCCGGAAATTGAAAACTGGGCGGTTGGTGGACACTCCCTGGGCGGAGCTATGGCGCCGGAGCTGGCAAAGACTCATAACAAAGTAAAAGGAATCTTTTTTCTGGCCGCCTATCCGGCGGATGACGGCATAAAGGATGCGGAGGTTCAGGTGGTTTCGCTCTGGGGAAGTGATGACGGCGTCGCTGATTTAGATAAAGTGAGGACAGCGGAAGCTCTTTATCCAGAAACAGCGGTCATGACAGAGATTGAAGGTGGAAATCATGCAGGCTTTGCCGATTATGGTGCACAGAAGGGGGATAATCAGGCGGTCATTTTAAATACGGAACAAATGCATCAGGCAGCAGAGGGAATTCTTGGACTGCTTGAGAAAATCAGCTAGCAATGGAAAATCTGGACGCCTTTATGAAAAAGTACCGATTGCAGCTAAATGCCCAGCAGCGTGAGGCTGTTGGCAGGATTTCCGGAGCTACGCTGCTCCTGGCTGTGCCAGGCAGTGGAAAAACAACGGTGGTCATTTGCCGTATTGCCTATATGATCCGAGTAAAAAAAATATCTCCCGAGTCTATTTTAACGCTGACCTTCAGCAAAGCCGGCGCCCGTGACCTGAGCCGGCGTTATCTGAAAATTTTTGGCGAAAAGGGAGCAGAAGGCCTGCGCTTCAGCACGATTCACAGTTTTGCCCTGTCGGTTATCCGAAATTATGAACGTTTATATCACCGCCGTGCTTTTCAGATTGTTGAGAGTAGCGGAAGTATTATCAGAGAGCTGTTTCGGGAACTTTTTAAGAGCTATCCGGCAGAAAATGACATTGTGGATATTGTATCGGCTATTACCTACTGTAAAAATATGCTGCTTTCTGAGGAAGAAATCGAAGAAATGAAAGTGGGTGATGTGGAGTTTCCTAAACTGTTCAAGGCCTATGAAGCGTACAAACGCAGACATCATCTGATGGATTTTGATGATATGCTCAAATATGCCTGGCTGCTCTTAAAGAAGAACCCTGAGCTGCTGAAGATTTTTACCGGCCAGTACAAGTATATCAATATTGATGAAGCCCAGGATACTTCGAAAATCCAATATGAAATTATCCGGCTTCTGGCGGGAGAGGACGGCAATGTCTTTATGGTGGGTGACGAGGACCAGAGCATCTATGGGTTTCGAGGAGCTTATCCAGATGGGCTGTTGAGCTTTAAGGAAACTTATCCCCGCGGTGAGGTGCTGCTCATGGAGACGAACCACCGCAGCACACAGCAGATTGTGAACGCAGCCAACCGTTTTATCCGGCTTAACAAGGAGCGCTATGTTAAAAATATGCGGACAGATAACGAAAAAGGGGTGCCAGCAGTTCATGAATATGTAAAATCTGTGGAGGATCAGTACTGGTTTATCCTTAAATCCGTTAAAAACGAGGGCAAGGAAACCGCTGTGCTCTACCGCAACAACGAGTCGGTTATCCCGCTGGTAGATCTTTTTGAGCGGGAGGGTGTGCCTTATGCGGTTAAAGAACATAATCCTCTCTTCTTTACACATTTTATCGTGCAGGATATCAGAAGTTTTGTGACTCTGGCCGCAGATCTGTCGGATTTTGAAACCTTTGAGAAAATATATTATAAAATGAACTGCAACATTTCCAGAAAAAATGTATTGGAGGCAGGAAAGTTAAGACAGCCTGGGCAGGATGTTTTCGAGGCTTTGCTGTCCCTTGATGAAATTCCTGAATGGCTTGTAGAAAAGGTGGAAAATATCCGGACGGCATTTAAGCGGCTGTCGGCCATGAGCGCTCAGGAGGGACTCGACTTTATCGTCTGGAATATGGGCTATCGGGAACATCTGGATTATCGGATTTCCTGCGGCTATCGGGAAGAGCAGCTGAATCAGAAGCTAGATATTCTAAAAACGCTGGCGGGAAGGGAGAGTACCATGGACGCCTTCCTGAAACGTCTAGACACACTGCAGGAGGCCCTGCGGGGGTCAGCTTTGCCTCGGAAGGCAGACGTGACCTTTTCGACAATCCATTCCAGCAAGGGGCTAGAGTTTGAAAAGGTCTTTATCATTGACGCGGTGGAGGGGGAATTCCCATCAATGACAGCTCTTGATGACAGCGAGGAGGGCCGGCGGCTTTTCTGCGAGGAGGTTCGCCTTTTTTACGTAGGTGTGACACGCGCGAAGCGGGAGCTGGAGTTTATTTCGGTGGGAAAAAAGAACAGCCGGCATAACAGACGGCCAGTATCACAGTTTGTCCGCATTTTTCTGGGGGAAAAGCCTCCGGAGGCGGCGCGCAGAAAAAGCACAGGCAGCGTGATTGCAGGAGGGTCCTTGGCCCAGGGAAAGGGCTTCGGCATTTTTGATGTATCCATTGTCAGAAAGGCAGAGCTGAAAGACGTGGACTGTTCTGCGTATGTTCCTGGGGCGGCAGTGCTGCATCAGGGCTTTGGTGAAGGTGTTATTCTGGAGATTAAGAAGGATATGGCCACCATTGATTTTGAGGGCTGCGGTCGTAAAAAGCTGAATATAAAGGTCTGTGTCACCAATAAAATTATCCGATTGCAGGATTAAACTTGACAAGAAACAGGCCGAACGGTATACTGTAAACAAATGTAAAACCGTTGAAGATGGAGTAAAGCGTGTGACGTATTAACAGAGAGCCGGGGAGCTGGAAGCCGGTAATAAACGAGCATGGCATAATGGGCATCTGAGGGTGTGATGAAAGAGTAATCGAGTATTTCACAACGTTTCGAGGGCGTTAACCGGAGAAGGTGTGTTGGCATCTTGGACAAAGTGCGCAGCAATGCGAAAAAAGGTGGTACCGTGGGTTATAACAGACTCATCCTTTATAAGATAAGGATGGGTCTTTTTTATTTGTAGAACGAGCAAGGAGATAAAGATGATCAGAGAACCCTTAGAAGAATTAAAAAGTTTAGTCAGCCGGCTGGAAGCATCCAGTCCCTTTTACCAGAGAAAATTTAAGGAATGCGGCGTAGAGGCCGGAGATATCAAAACCATGGAAGATTTCAGAAAGCTGCCCTTCAGCGATAAAGATGAGCTCAGAAAGGCGTATCCCCTGGGAATTCAGGCTGTACCGGATGAAGAGGTAGTCCGTATCCATTCATCTTCCGGCACCACTGGACAGCCGGTCATTATCCCTTATACCAGAAAGGATGTGGAGGACTGGGCCATTATGTTTGAGCGCTGCTACCGCTACGCGGGTATGGACAACAAAGATCGTATCCAGATAACGCCGGGCTATGGTCTTTGGACAGCGGGGATTGGTTTCCAGGCAGGGGCGGAGCGCCTTGGAGCAATGGTTATCCCTATGGGGCCGGGGAATACACAGAAGCAGCTGAAAATGTTAGTGGATATGCAGACCACTGTTCTGGCCAGTACTTCCTCATATGCTCTGGTGTTGGCAGAGGAAGTGGCTAAACAGGGATTGCAGGATAAAATTAACCTGAAGCGGGGAATTATTGGCTCAGAACGCTGGGGTGATAAAATGCGTAAGCGTATTGTGGATGAGCTGGGAATTGAGATCTTTGACATTTACGGCCTGACCGAAATTTACGGGCCGGGTATCTCCATTGACTGTCATCATCACTGTGGTATGCATTATTGGGATGATTACCTGTTTATGGAAATCATCGACCCCGATACGCTAAAGCCGGTGGAGGAGGGTGCCTATGGAGAAATGGTGCTCACGACCCTGCACAAGGAAGGCGGGCCGCTGCTGCGTTATCGCACCCATGACATTACCCGTTTTATCCCGGGGCCATGCCCGTGTGGCTCAGACCATCCAAGACACGACCGTATTGTGGGAAGAACTGACGATATGGTCAAAGTGAAGGCGGTTAATATTTATCCGGGGCAGATCGATGAGCTGCTAAAGGAAATCGACGGCGTCAGTTCAGAATATCAGGCCATCGTGGCAAATGAAAACGGCAAGGATGTTGTGCATCTGCGGTTTGAGGTGGAGAACGGTGTCGATAAGGAGGAAATCCAGAAGGAAGTCAATTATCAGTTTAAGTCTAAAATTGGCATTACAGTTATCCCCGAAGCAGGATTTATCGGTTCACTGCCGCGTTCAGAAAAGAAATCCGTGAGAATCATCGATAACCGGTTTGAATAGGCGCTGCAGGTTTAAGTTTCGCTTAAGCACCTGTGAATAACCGGTAAAATTTCAGAAAAATCTCGAAAAAGAAGAGAGACTCTGATATAATATTAAAAAATGTAAGGAGTGTGCAAAAAACTCAAGATGAAAAATAAAAAGAATAAGTCAAACCGTTTTAAGGTTATTTTACATGAAGTATCCGACGATGGCGCGGGAACGAAGATCATAGAAGATACAGAGACTGGTATTACTTATCTTTACTGTTATGGTGAAGGCGGCGCAGGGTTAACCGTTCTGCTGGACGAAGAGGGAGAGCCGGCTGTGGCCCCCGAGAGATAACAGGACTATTTTAAATAGACGATCCTCCTGTATGGGCAGGAGGATTTTTTTGGCGAAAAAGTTAGCCAAAAATAACAAAATTAATGATAATCAAAGAAAAAGTGGGTATAATTAAAGATAGCGAAATAGGAAACCAATACAGGAGGAAAAAGAATGAGTACATATATTGAAGATATTATGGCACGTGAGGTGCTGGATTCAAGAGGAAATCCGACCATCGAGGTGGATGTTTACCTGGAAGATGGTTCCATGGGCAGAAGCATGGTACCTTCCGGCGCATCGACCGGTGCCTTTGAAGCGGTAGAGTTGCGCGACGGTGATGACAGCCGCTACATGGGAAAGGGCGTTTTAAAAGCAGTTGAGAATGTTAATTATATGGCGGAACATCTGGTAGGGATGGATGCTTTAGATCAGGTTGCGCTGGATGAAGCCATGATCGCCATTGACGGGACCCCCAATAAGGGGAAAATGGGGGCAAATGCCATTTTGGGAATCTCCATGGCCAATGCGTATGCGGCTGCGGAATCTTTGGGACTGCCATTGTTCAGATATTTAGGTGGTGTCAATGGCAAGACACTGCCAACCCCGATGATGAACATCTTAAACGGCGGCGAACACGCCGACAACAATGTGGATATTCAGGAGTTTATGATTATGCCCATAGGCGCAAAAAGCTTTTCCGAAGCACTGCGCATGGGTTCAGAAATCTTTCATAACCTGAAAAAGGTACTCCAGAAAAAAGGACTGGTAACTAGCGTTGGCGATGAAGGCGGATTTGCGCCAAATCTTGAATCCAACGAGGAAGCTCTTGAAGCCATCATCGAAGGTATCCAGGCAGCCGGCTACCGTCCAGGCGACGATGTGCGTCTGGCAATGGACGTTGCGGCCTCTGAAATGTATAATAAGGAAAGCGGAAAATATATATTAAAGGGTGAGGGTAAAGAGCTGACAACGGAAGAAATGATTGACTTTTACGAACGCCTGATTACCAAATATCCTATTATTTCCATCGAAGACGGCCTGGACGAAGAAGACTGGGAAGGATGGAAGATTATGACAGAGCGCCTTGGAAAAAGAATCCAGCTGGTTGGCGATGACCTCTTTGTCACAAATACAGAGCGCCTGAAGAAAGGGATTGACCTTGGTGTTGCAAACTCTATTCTCATTAAGGTAAACCAGATTGGGACTTTGACCGAAACACTGGACGCCATTGAAATGGCAAAACGCGCTGGATACACTGCCATCGTTTCACACCGTTCCGGTGAAACCGAGGATGTGACCATTGCAGACCTGGTAGTGGCCATGAACGCCGGCCAGATTAAAACCGGTGCGCCGTCCCGGACAGACCGTGTGGCAAAATATAACCAGCTGCTTCGTATTGAAGAATATTTGGGACAGACAGCCATTTACGGCGGGATCAATTCCTTCTATAATTTGAAAAATGTTTAAGTTAGAATTAAGGGCGGGGGCGTATCATTAGCATTGTAAGAGAATCCCCCTCTCTTTTACAAGAACAATCGAATAGCGACAGAACAAGGCCGGGAATTACAGCAGTGTAATTCCCGGCCTTTTGTGGTCTGACGATGATTTACCCACATTTTATCCACAATATCTTCTATGTTTGTGGATAAGATGTGTAATATTACTTTTTTAGTTATGCACAGATTGTGCATAACTAAGGTTAAAGCTGTGGGTGCTTTTCAAAAATGACATCAAAATGTGTCATTTCCAAATTGGAACCACATGGAAGAGCCCGGTCATAGCATTTGTTTCCGTACATTTCGTGAACCTCGGAAACTGTGACTTTGTCGTTAATGAGGAAGTTATCCATCATGTTGATTTTGCGCACGGTGTCATCGACGGCCTGTTTGAAAAGCTGTGGATAACTGTCAGTGAAGGTTTCCCCAGTGCATGGGTGCTGCCAGGGTTCTTCTGCTATGTTAAGCACAAGATATTCATTTGTATACAGTGGGTAAAAGACTCGTGTTACCAGCCGTTCTTCTTGGATCAGTTTTTCGATGGGCTGAAGGAAATGCTTTTTCCGGTTTTTGGGGTCAGAGAAGAGTCTGGCCAGCTGGGCAGTATCTGCTACTGTGTCTTTTATGCAGTCTCGGGGCGTGGTTTCGCCATAAATATATTTCATAATAAAAGTGAAAAACTGTTCCAGTGCGTTGAGCGTTCTTGGGCTGAGTGTAAAAAGCTTTTCGAGAGAAAAGAAGCAGCCGAGCTTCTGATATTCATATTGGTAATGGGCAACATCCAGGAGAACCTCAAAGTATTTATGGTAATAAGAATAGATTCGGCTTCCGGGAACCGTGCTGTCGCAATGACCGGTTTTATAAAAGATATATGGATGGGTGGCTACGTCCAGGGAGTGATGACAGCTGAAGCCGGCAAGATAGCTCAGAATAATATCCCGGTCCCGCTCATTGGTAAAGGCGTACTTAAAGCCATAGTAAAAAAAGGCGTCGACCCTTTTCTTGTGGATAAGATTACCATAGCGGTGCAAAGGCCTTGTGCCTTTCCAGGGCATAGGATGGTGGTAATAAAAGAAGTCCGGGCCCTGAGTACCCAGACGATATGCGTCGTAATGGTTAAGGATAATGGCGTTCATGGCGCTGTGTTCCGGAAGCGTGTTCAGTGCTTCACGTCCGCAGCAGTAATGGTTCAACATGTCTGACATAAAAGGTTTAACCTCCTTGTTGGTCATTTTAATAAAGTTATTTTACCATAAACAGCATTAAAATTCCTTGATAAAAATAAAGAGTTGTGAGGAAGTGGCGGGTTGGTTATAATGTTTTTATAAATAAAGAAAATTCATAAAATGATATAGAAGGAGAAGTATTATATGTATTTAAAAGGAATCGGAATCGCGTCACATCCGCCGGTGATTATACCTGAGATTGGCGGCGGCAGAGAACTGATGGCAGAAAAGACTATACGCGGAATGCGTGATCTGGCGTTAAAGATAGCAGAAATCAAACCAAAAGTGATTATTTGTATTACACCTCATGGAAATGTGTTTCAGGATGGTGTCAGTGTCATTTATGAAACCAAGCTTGAAGGAGATATGGCAGCGTACGGCGCACCGGAAATCCGACTGGAAAAACGATGTGATATGGGGCTTCTGGAGGAAATGAACCGCCGATTTGCTCAGTCAGACTGTCAGAGCATTTTTTTAAACCAGAAAACAGCTGAAGAATTCGACATTGAGCGGAAACTGGATCATGGTTGTATGGTTCCGCTTTATTATATCGAAAAGTATTATCAGGATTACAAGCTGGTTCACCTTACCATTGGAGAACTCAGTCTCATTGAGCTTTTCAGAACCGGACGCGTTCTGCGTGAAGCCATCGAAGCCTACGGGAAGGATACGCTGATCCTGGCCAGCGCGGACTTGTCCCATTGCCTTAAAGATGAAGGACCTTACCATTTTAATGCCATGGGCCCGGTGTTTGACGAAAGGGTCACCCAGGGGATAGAGCGGAAGGATTACTATTCCATCTTAACCTTGTCGCCTAAAATTTATGAGCCTGCCAGTCAATGTGGACTCCGTCCGATCGTTATGGCTCTTGGGGCAACCGACAGCATAAAAACCCACTCGAGACTCTTTTCTTATGAAGGGCCTTTTGGCGTCGGCTACCTGAGCGCCTTCATCGATTTTGCTTTAGAGGAAAAAGACCCGATTAACGAAAGCCTTATTACCCGATACGAGCAGGACATGGTCAGACAGCATGAGAAAAGACTAAAGGCAGAGGACGCTTATCTGGCGCTGGCGCGTCTGACCATTGATACCTGGGTAGAGGAAGGACGCAAATTTGACTGGAAACAATATCTGGATGAGGTGAAAGATCAGAAAGCAAAGACAGCCCTTGAAAATCAGCAGGGCGGTGTTTTTGTCTCTATCTATAAAGCCGGTGAGCTGCGGGGCTGTATGGGAACATCCCAGGCCGTAACAGAAAATATCGCGGAAGAAATTGTGCGCAATGCCATCGAAGCCTGTGCCTATGACCCGCGTTTTCTGCCCGTTGAGCCCCAGGAGCTTTATCAACTGGAAATCTCTGTGGATATTTTGGGAATACCGGAATATATTGAGGCTTTAAACGAGCTGGACCCGTATCGTTACGGTATTATCGTGGAAAAGGGGGTGAACCGCGCTTTGCTGCTGCCGAATCTGCCAGGTATTGAAACAGTTGAGCAGCAGGTAGAGATCGCCAAAGAAAAAGCAGGCATCATTGATATGCAGGATGATTTCGAGCGGGTGGTCATAGAGCGGTTTGAAGTAGAACGCCACCAAACCGATATTGCATTCTAAAAATTAAGGAGGCAGAGCATGGGGCTGAGAGACTGGTCCATACGAAAAAAGCTGATTCTCTCCAATATAATGATGATTGTCATTCCGGTTGTTTTAATTCTGATCATTATCGGCGGTACAGTGTTTGGTCTTCTGATGATCATGCTTCCGGAAAACCAGGCCAATATGCTGTTTAAGGTAGACGGCACTGTGTCGACCTATCAGTTACAGCTGGCCTTTGATTCCATGTGTGAGAAAATTTCAGGAAAGGATAAAGAGGATGGGAACGATCTGACCGCTTTGACGAATGCTTTGGAAAAGCTTGGAGCATCAATCGCTGTAACCGGGGGAGAGCTGCCTTATCTCACCGATGGTGTCACCGTCGATGAAATCGAGACGGAGGCCAGGGAAATCGCAGGGGCTACAGATCTCGAAAATCAGCCGTTGTTTCTTCGGAATGACCGGGGACTCGTGTACCTCATGCCAGTTACCAACCAGACTGGTGAGAAAATACGTCTGCTCGTTGTCAGCAGTGAGATGGATTTTGAAGAAAGCTCCTCATACGCGATCTGGGATAACTGGGATAATATCAAGCTCATCATTAAAATCAGCGCGGCAGTGGTCGCGGGTATTGCGGTGGTCATCGTAGTGCTGACTGGACTGGTATTGGCGGGGAAGCTTTACAAAACCATGATCTATTCCATTAAGAGTATCCGAGACGGCGCCCGGGAGATTCGAGACGGCGTACTGGACCATCCGGTAGAGGTCTACAGTAAAGATGAGCTTGGCGAAGTGTGTGATGATTTTGAAGAAATGCGGATTCGCCTTAAGGAGTCCGTTGAGCTGCAGCAGCGTTATGAGAGCTCCAGAAAAGAATTGATTGCAGGAATATCCCACGACCTGTCAACGCCGCTTACCTCCATTAAAGGGTATGCCGGAGGTCTTTTGGACGGTGTAGCCAACACCCCGGAAAAGCAAAAGCATTATCTGCGAACCATTTACGATACTGCCTGTGATATGGAGGGGCTTGTAGATAATCTCTTTCTGTTTTCTAAGCTGGATATGGGTAAAATGGATTTTCAAATGGAAAGTATCCCGATAAAAGCGTATCTTACAGATTTTTGTGCGGAGGCAGATTTAAAGATACAGGGACGTTCAGTGGAGATTCGATTGGATAATCAGCTAAAAAACAAAAAGTTTGTGAGTATTGACCAGACACAGTTTGGGCGGGTGCTCTGGAATTTACTTGAAAACAGTCTCAAATACGCCGAAGAAAAAAATGTGAAAATAACAATAACCCTGGCCGAAGAAGCAGAAAAAGTGGTGCTGCGCTTTGAAGATAACGGACCAGGCGTGGAGCAGGAAGCGCTCGAAAAAATTTTTGACAGCTTTTATCGGACAGATCCTGCCAGAAGCAGCTTGAAAAAAGGCAGCGGGTTAGGGCTTTCTGTTGCCCGTGAGATTATTGAGGGCTTTAGCGGGAGGATCTATGCAGAGGCTTCAAAACTGGGTGGGCTGGCGGTAGTTATAGTGCTGCCGATAGCGGAGGATTAAAATGAAAAAAATTCTGATTATAGAAGACGATCTGAAAATCGCAGAGCTGGAACGAGACTACCTGGAAATTAACGGTTTCCAGGTAGAGCTTGCGGCCGATGGCGGCATCGGACTTTCATCTGCTGTGAGTGATGACTTTGATTTGATTGTATTGGATTTAATGCTGCCTGGTATAGACGGCTTTACAATTTGCAGGAGCATCCGTGAAGAAAAGGAAACTCCGATTATAATGGTTTCAGCCAAAAGAGATGATGTCGATAAAGTAAGAGGACTCGGTTTAGGCGCTGATGACTATATGGTCAAACCTTTCAGCCCTGCGGAGCTGGTAGCCCGTGTTAAGGCGCATATTGCCAGGTTTGAGCGGCTGACCAGCCAGGAAAAAAGAGAGCGGCACCATATAATAGAAATAAACCGCCTTCAAATTGATAAGGACGCCAGAAGGGTTTATCTTAGAGAAAAGGAAGTAACCCTGACTAACAGGGAATTTGATCTTCTTTTGTTTATGGCAGAAAATCCCAACATTGTTTTTAATAAAGAAACTTTGTTTGAAAGAGTGTGGGGACTGGATGCAGTGGGAGATACCACGACAGTCACCGTTCATGTGAACCGGCTTCGCGAAAAAATTGAAATAGACAACCGTGAGCCGCATTATATCGAGACCGTTTGGGGAGCAGGTTATCGTTTTAAAATATAAATTGAAAAAATAAAAAAAGTGCTTGACAAAAGCGTATTGTAAAACTATAATAATAAAAGTCTCGTGATGATGGCAAAGGGGAAACACCTGTTTACATACCGAACACAGAAGTAAAGCCCTTTAGCGCTGAAAGTACTTGGCGGGCAACTGCCTGGGAGGATAGGACATCGCGGGGCTTTTTTATGCCTTTTATTTTCAATGAAAATAAAAGATGTAAAAAAGATTAAAAAAGTGCTTGACAGTAAGAGCGACGAGCGCTATAATAATTAAGCTGTCTTGAGAGAGCAGCAGCCACAACGCTTTTAAAGTTTCGACAAAATGAAATTTAAAAATAAATTTCAGAAAATGCTTGACAGACGAAGGTGCTTGATGGTATACTATAAAAGTTCTCTCGCGAGAAAAGTACTTGCGGGAAAACATATAATTTTCCGAAAAGAAATATATTTTGGAAAAAGGGTCATAGAAAAGAGAATAGTACCATAAAACCTGAAATTCCAGCTGA